>JBIKVN010000026.1:0-20715 GCA_044356865.1 Phycisphaerales bacterium
GCGTTCGGTGCAGGAGCTGCTCGGGCACCAGTCGCTGTCGAGCACGCAGGTGTACACGCACCTCACCACGCAGCGGATGCGGGACGCCTACGACAAGGCCCACCCGCGGGCCGAGGCGAGCTGAGGGAACGAAGCGAAACCCTGAACCGAACTGACCTAGACCGCACCCGGTGACCCCGGGTGCGGTTTTCGTTTCCGGCTGATTGGCTTGACTACGCAGACTATGTGTGCCATAGTATGCATGCCATGCCGATCGACCGTGAACTCATGCGGGGCGCTGGCCCTGTCGCCGTGCTGAAGCTGCTCGAACGCCGCGAGATGTACGGGTACGAACTCGTCGAGGCCCTCGAGCAACGCACCGACGGGGTGCTCGCGATGGGGCAGTCGACGCTGTACCCGATGCTCTACAACCTCGAGGGGAAGGGCCTCGTTGCGAGCCGCTGGGACGAGAGCGGGGCCCGCGGAAGGAAGTACTACCGCTTGACCGCCGAGGGCAAGCGAAAGCTCGCCGAGGACACCGCGAACTGGCGGGCCCTGGCCGGGGCGATGCGGGATCTCGGGATCGTGACGTCGGAAGGGGCGTACGCGTGAGCGGCGAGCCGCTGCCGGGCGAGCTGTCGGACCTCGTGGCCCGCGTCGCACGCCGCACGCGATTACGGCGGCGCGAGCGGGCCGAGATCGCGGCGGAACTCGAGGCGCACTTTCGCGACGGGCTCGCCGCGGGAAAGTCGGCGGGCGAGTTGCAGGCCGCATTCGGTGACGAGAAGGTCGCGGCCCGCGAGTTGCGGTCGGGAGCGATGCGGAAGCGGAGCCCGCTCGATCGGGCCCTGCGACGGACGCGGCAAGTGATCAGTTGGACGCTGGTGGGCGGCGTCGCGATCTGGCTGCTCGCCGCGTGGCGGCTCTGGACGCTCGAACCGGTCGTGTCGGTCGACTTCGTGGCGAAGTACCGCGAAAGCCTTCCCGTCGCCGCACGCGACGACGAACGGGCGTGGCCGGCGTATCGCGAGGCCTTGTTCTGGTGGCTCGGGAAGGGCGAGGTGCCGGCGCGGTACCGTCCGCTGCCGCGGGGGGAATCCGACGAGCTGTTCGTCGCGATCACCGAGGAGGAGCCCGCGAACGAGCTCGAGCGGGCCGAGCATGCGGCGCGACGAGCGCGGGCCGAGGCGACGCTCCGCGACCGCCGGTCCGAGATCGCCTTGCTGCGCGAGGCGGCGGCGCGACCGGTGTTCGGACGCCGGCCCGACGCCCCGGGAACGCACCGCGAGACCGAGGATGTCGCCTTCTTCGGCGAGCCGACTCCCGAGAAGGCGCCGGACGAGCCGTGGCTCGGCGGCATGATGTCGGTCCTGTTGCCCGAGCTGGTCGGGATTCGGCACGCCGGGGTCTTGCTGGTCGCCGATGCGAAACTGGCCGAGTCCGAGGGCGATTTTGCCCGGGCCGCCGCCGATCTCGCGGCGGTGCTCGGCATCGCTCGCCACGCGTCCGAGGGCGGGACGCTCATCAACCAGCTCGTCGCGGCGGCGCAGCGGACGCGGTTCGCCCGCGAGACGGTGGCGCTCCTCGAGCGGTCGGGCGAACGGATGCCCGCCGATGCGCTGCGCCGTCTCGCCGACGCGATCGCCGCGGTGCCGCCTTCGGCGTTCCGGGCGGATCTCGCGGTCGAGCGGATGTTCTTCGAGGATCTGATCCAGCGCTCGTTCAGCGACGACGGGAACGGCGACGGCACGCTGCTCTACCGGGCCGAGTGGGAACTCGGTCCGTTGATGAACGCCGTCGAGCCGACGAGCGCCGAGAGCGCCCTGTTCGCGATGCTGTCGCCCGCGGCGTGGCTCTCTGCGCCGCGCCGGGCCGAGACGCTCGAGCAGCACCAACGCTGGATCGAGGCGTTCGACGCCGAGTCCGCGCGTCCCGGCTGGGACCGCGGCACGATTGACGCGCGGTTCGAGGTGGAAGTCCGCCAAGGGCCTTCGGCGAACGCGTTCCTCGCGCTCATGATGCCGGCGATCTGGGGTGTGAAGGAGGTTCTGCGCGAGGTCAAGACCGACGTCGACGCCGCGGCGATCGCGACGGCGCTCGCGCGATTCCGCGTCGAGCGCGGAGTGTGGCCGACATCGCTCGAGGAGCTGGTGCCGACCTACCTCGCGACGCTGCCGATCGATCGCGAGACGGATCTTCCGCTGCGATACGCGGTGACGGACGCCGGCCCCAAGGTCTGGTCGACCGGTGTCGACGGGATCGACGACGGGGGTGTCGGCTTCGTGCCGCTCGGTTCGTTCGACGGCGAGCTGAAGGTCGATCGCGTGCCCGAACGGCCGAGGTCGTTCCAGGCTTCGGTCCGCACCGCGATCCTGCGCTTCCGCGAACGGACCGGACGCTGGCCGGCGTCGCTGGATGAATTGAACGACGCCGATCGCGCGGGCGTGAACCTCTTCGACCGATCGACCTACGCGCTCGTCGACGGCGTGTCGGTCGTCCGTCGCGATCCCCCGTGCGCACCCGGCGACGCCGAGGCGCTCTTCCGCTGGTGCATCGAGCACACCCGGGCCGCCGATCGCGCCGTCGCGCAGGGCGACCGCGTGCTGGTCGAGTGGGGGTGCGGGTCGCACGAACCCCGCGCCGCGACGTCCGAATGAGCGGTTACCGACCTTCGGCGGTCAATCTGGGCGAAAATCGGTCCTGACCCGTCAGGAACGACGATGTTCACGCTACAGTGCCCGCACATCTCTCGCCGGTGATCTCCGGGTGGAACCCGTCCGACGCGCGACACGCGTCACGTGGATCCGCCTAAAGGAAGGCCAAAACGGCCTCCTGAGGAGGCATCGCCGGCAGCGAGTCGAAGCCGAGGATTCCGGGGTTTCCCGCTTCCTCCGACTCGTTGATCCCGGCCCGGTCCCGACCCGATTGTCTTGGTTCGTGGCTTGTCCGACAGTGGTCCGCGACGCATACGCGCCGCGGCCGAAAGGTCTTTCTCTTGTCCGCAACGTCTGTCTCGTCCGCCCCGTCCTCGTCCGTCCAGTTCAGCTCGCTCGGCCTCGCCCCGATCCTCCTCCAGAATCTTGAACGCGAGGGCTACCGCACGCCCACGCCGATCCAGGCCCAGTCGATCCCGCACGGGGTCCGGGGCCGGGATCTCCTCGGCATCGCCCAGACCGGCACCGGCAAGACCGCGTCGTTCGCGCTGCCGATCCTGCACCAGCTGATTGCCGCGGGCGTCACCGATGCCCAGCGGCGGAAGCCGCGGGCCCTCGTGCTCGCCCCGACCCGCGAGCTCGCGGCCCAGATCGGCGAGAGTTTCGCCGCCTATGGCGGCGGCACCGGGCTGCGGAACACGGTCATCTTCGGCGGCGTTGGCCAGGGGCCGCAGGTCGCGGCGATCCGCAAGGGCATCGATATCCTCGTCGCGACGCCGGGCCGGCTGCTTGACCTCATGGGCCAGAAGCTCGTCGACCTCGGCGACATCTCGTTCCTCGTCCTCGACGAGGCCGACCGGATGCTCGACATGGGCTTCATCCACGACATCCGCAAGGTCATCGGGGCGCTGCCGCCCCGCGAGCGGAAGCCGCGGCAGGTCATGTTCTACTCCGCCACGATGCCGCGCGAGATCAGCGATCTCGTCTCGGGCCTGCTGCGCGACCCCGCCCGCGTCGAGGTGACGCCGGCGGCGACCACCGTCGAGCGGATCGACCAGAGCGTGCACCTCGTGGCCCGCGACGCGAAGATGAACCTGCTCACGCATCTCCTTGATGATCCGGCGATCGCCCGGGTGCTCGTCTTCACGCGCACCAAGCACGGGGCCGATCGCGTGGCGAAGAAGCTCAAGAGCTCGGGCTTCGGCGCCGAACCGATCCACGGGAACCGCAGCCAGAGCCAGCGGATCCGCGCCCTCGAGGCGTTCCGCAGCGGCGGGGCCCGCATCCTCGTCGCGACCGACATCGCGGCCCGTGGCATCGACGTCGACGGCATCACCCATGTCATCAACTACGACCTGCCGGTCGAGCCCGAGGCGTACGTGCACCGCATCGGACGCACGGCGCGGGCCGGGGCCGAAGGCTTCGCGATCTCGTTCTGCGACGCGGAAGAGCGGCCGCTGCTCAAGGACATCGAGCGGCTCGCGCGGATCGAGATCCGCCGCGAGGTGCTGCCGGAAGCGCTCGCCGCGTTCGGCGTCACCGAGCGGGTCAGCCGCAACGAGCTCGAGGGCGGTCCGCCGGCGAAGCGCTCGGGTCGCGGTCCGAGCGGACGGCCGGACGGCCGCGACCGGAACCGGGATGCCGGCCGCAATCGCGGTGCGGGCCAAGGGCCCGGCCACGGCGGGGGCCACAAGTCCAGCCACGGCTCCGGGAAGCCAGCATCGCACGCCGCGGGCCGGCCGGTGGGCCATCCGCTGCATGCCGGCGCTCACGCCGCGGTTCCGGGGCCCGAGGTCCGCAGCGTCGCCCGGCTCGGCCGCGGTCGTTCGCGGCGGCCCGGCGGGCGGTGAGCGGTATCGACGAGCCTCCCGCCGCTTCAGCGTCCGTGGATGAACGAACGCACCGCCGCGAGCAGTTCTGGCGAGGCGTACGGCTCGATCTTCTGCGGGGCAAGCAGCGAGTCGAGGTCGTCGAGGCGACGGCGCAACTCGACCTCGTCCCACGCCACGGTCACGCCGGCACGGTTCGCGAACCGGCGGGCGGTCGCCATCTGATGGTCGTTCCGGTGCTCGCCGAGGGCGGCCTTCCGCGGCAGGATCACGAGCGGCTTGCCCATGAGCAGGCAGTCGATGATCGTGCCCATGCCGGCGTGTCCGATGATCACGCGGGCCCTCTCGAACGCACGGCGGGTCTCGTCGGGCGGCAGGCTCGCGACATGCGGCAGGTCCGAGAGGTCGAGCGAGCACGGCCCGGTCTGCAGCAGCAGGTCGCGCTCGCCGCGCTCGCGGGCCCAGGTCGCGACCGTGCCGATGAGGCGGTCGAAGCCGAGCTGCGAGCCGACCGTCACGAGGATCACAGCACGGCCCCCGCGTGGTAGACCGTGCCGCGGCGGCGTTCGGCCGGATCGGCGGGAAGCGGCGGGCCGAGTTCGGGCCATTGCGTCAGGGCGAGTGTCGCGAACTTCGACGCCTTCACGCCCGAGAGCGACAGTTCGTCGGCGTTCGCGATCGAGTCGAGCCAGAGCGTGCGGATCCCGAGCAGCGAGCCGAACCGCAGGGCGAAGAAGCCCGGAGCGGCCCCGGTCGAGATGATCACGTGCGGACGGAACCGCAGGACGGTGGCCAGTGTCGCGATCGCGACCCGCAGCAGGCGGATCTTGTCCCAGCGGTTGCCGTCGGGGACGAGGGCGAAGCGGTCGGGCGCCACTTCGAGGCCGTACGACGGGTGCACGCCGACCCAGAGCACGTCGCAGCCCGCGAAGGCCGGGGCGAGCCGGCGGAGTTGCGTCCAGTGCCCGCCGGACGAGGCGATGGCCATGACTCGGGGTCGAGGGGAGTTGGGGGCGGGGCTCGCGGACATCGGTCGGGCGGCCAACGGGGCGAGGACGGATGGTATCGACCGCCCGGACCGTCGCGGGCGGAGTTCATCGACCCGGCCCCCGCGCGACTTGACGCCGCCGGACGGCCCCCTCCACAATCGCCTCGTGTTCGCCCTCGCCTACGCCCTGTTCCTCGCGGCGATCGTGGCTCTGCTCCGCAGTCGCCGGCGGCTGGCGATGGGCCTGGCGATCCTCGCCCTCGCGGTATCGATCGCGGTCCTGAGGTCCTACATGACCGACCCGCTGCAGGTGAACCTGTGAGCGGCGGGCGGCCGCGCCGCGGTGTGCTCGAGCGGGTGAACGCCCTGTGCGTCGTGGGTGCGTGCCTGCCGATCATCGGCGCCACCGTCGACCAGTTCGTGGGTCCGGTCCTGCCGTGCCCGCTCTGCCTGCTGCAGCGCATGGCCTTCCTCGGCATCGGTATCGGGGCGGCCCTCAACCTCAAGTTCGGCATCCGACCGTCGCACTATGCGATCTGCCTGCTCTCGGCGGTCGCGGGGGCGATGATGGGGATCCGCCAGGACCTCCTGCACGTGCTGCCCGGCGATCCCGGCTACGGCGGTCCGGTGCTGGGCTTCCATCTCTACACCTGGACGGTGATCCTCTGCGGATTCACCGTGGTGGGCACCGCGGTGCTCATGCTCTTCGACGCCCCGCGGCCCTCGCCGCCCGGGCCGCGCCGGCTTGACGGCCCCGAACGGGCCGCGGTCGGGCTGCTGGTTGTCGTCGCCATCTCGAACGTGCTGCTGGCCTTCGCGATGTGTGGCTTCGGCTGGTGCCCGGACGAACCGCAGGGCTACTGGCTGTTCGGCGGGGGATGAGCAACCGTCCGATCATCGAAGCCTGACCGGCCGGCGACGCGCGGCTCATTGAATCCTCATGGAACCGACCGAAGGTGCGCCCTTCCCCTTAGGAGAAGAAGGCATGCGCACCCTCGTTCCGTCCCTCGCCGCCCTCGTCGCGTCGATCCCGTCCGCCCTGCTCGCCGCGGATTGTCCCCTCGGTCCCGTCGGCTGCGCGCCGACCATGGACCTCGAGTTCATCGGCCGTTACTCGACCGGGATCTACAACAACGGCGGCGCCGAGATCTCGGCGTACGACCCGGGTTCGCGGCGGCTCTTCGTCATCAACTACGCCGATTCGAGCGTCGACGTGGTGAACCTCGAGAATCCGGCGTCGCCGATCCTGATCACCAAGATCTCGATCCTGCCCTATGCGGGAAGCCCGAACAGCGTGGCCGTCGGTCGCGGCCCGACCGCGGGACTGGTCGCGGTGGCGATCGAGGCGTTCGCCGACGACGGCGCCGGAAAGGTCATCTTCCTCGACGCGGCGAGCGGCGCGGTGCTCGGCCTCGCGACCGTGGGAGTCCAGCCTGACATGTGCACCTTCACGCCCGACGGCCGCAGGCTGCTGGTCGCATGCGAGGCCGAGCCCTCGGACAGCTACACGATCGATCCGCCGGGCAGCGTGTCGATCATCGACCTCACGGGCGGCGTCGCCGGCGCGACGGTGACCACCGTCGGCTTCGCGGGCATCCCCTCGAACCTGATCGATCCCCAGATCGTGCCCTACGGCCCGAACGCCGCGATGGCGACGAGTCTGGAGCCGGAGTACATCGCGGTCTCGGCCGACTCGTCGACCGCCCACGTCGGCCTGCAGGAGCACAACGCGATCGCGACGCTCGACATCGCCACCGCGACCTTCACGCGGATCCGCTGGCTCGGCACCAAGGACCACGGCGGCGGCCCGTGGCGGCTCACGCTGGCCGAGTTCGCGAATCCGCCGGTGCTCGGCACCACCGCGTCGGGCCAGGAGATTTTCCTCGGCGGCATGAGCGGCCTCTGGTTCGACGGCATCGCCGCGAACGGGAACCTCAAGTTCCTCGCGGTGCCCGATCGCGGCCCGAACGCCGAACCGGTCGACGTCGACGCCGACGGCATCAAGGAGCGCCCGTTCGCCCTGCCCGGCTACCAGCCGCGGATCTGCAGCTTCGAGGTGGCCCCGACCGGCGGCCCGCTGCTGCTCACCGGCCAGACCTTCCTGACCCGGCAGGACGGAACCCCGCTCACCGGCTTGCCGAACGTCTTCGGCCAGGCCCAGGGCCTCGCCTTCACCGACGAGGAGCCGGTCGACGGCTTCGGCCAGTCGCTCGCCACCGATCCGCTCGGCGGCGACCTCGAGGGGCTGGTGAAGCTCGCCGACGGCAGCTTCTGGATGTGCGACGAGTACCGGCCGGCCCTCTACAAGTTCGACGCGACCGGCCGGCTCGTGAAGCGGTACGTGCCGTTCGGCTCGAACGCCTTCGGCGTCGACGTCGGCGTTGAGGCGTTTCCCGCGGTCTACGCGGCCCGCCGCGCGAACCGCGGGTTCGAGGCGATCGCGACCTACGGCGGCCTCATCTACGCCTTCGTGCAGAGCCCGCTCGACAATCCCGACGTCGCCAACGACAACAGCTCGAAGGCCTCGCTCAGCACCCGCATCCTCGTGTTCAATCCGGCGACCGAGACGACCGTCGCCGAGTACCTCTACCGCATCGAGGGCGGCGGCAGCGACAAGATCGGCGACGCGGTGGCCGACGGCCCGGGCACCTTCCTCGTGGTCGAGCGCGACGACGGCACCGGCCCGACCGCGAAGAAGAAGATCTTCCGGATCTCGCTCGCCGGGGCGACCGACCTCTCGACCCTCCCGCCCGGGATCGCAGGCCCGGGCGGCACGCTCGAGCTCATGACGACGGCCCAGCTCGCCGCGAACGGCATCGTGCCGGTGGCGAAGACCCTGCACGTCGACCTCGCCGCGATCGGTTTCGCCGACGTGGCCGACAAGGTCGAGGGCCTCGCACTCATCGACCGCTCGCGGCTCGCGGTCATCAACGACAACGATTTCCAGATGGCCGGCTCGCTGAACACCGCGACCGGCACCTTCGGGCTCGTGGCCAAGCCGACGTACCTCGGCCTCGTCGAGGGCACCTCGAATCCGCTTGACGCGAGCGACCAGGACGGCGGGATCAAGTTCCTCAACTGGCCGGTCGAGGGCCTCTACCAGCCCGACGCCATCGCGTCGTTCGTGGTGGGCGGCATCGAGTATCTCGCCTCGGCGAACGAAGGCGATTCGCGGGACTGGTCGGGCTACAGCGAGGTCAAGCGGGTCAGCCAGCTCACGCTCGATCCGGTGGCGTTCCCGAACGGGGCGTGGCTCAAGGCGAACAGCCGGCTGGGCCGCCTGCAGGTCACGAACCGCATCGGCGATCTCGACGGCGACGGTGACTTCGATCGGCTGTACTGCTTCGGAGCCCGTTCGTTCACGATCCGGACCACCGACGGGACGCTGGTCTGGGACAGCGCCGACCTCTTCGAACGGATCACCGCGGCCACGGTGCCGGCGTACTTCAACGTCTCGAACGACGCGAACCTCTTCGATCGCCGCAGCGCGAACAAGGGCCCCGAGCCCGAGGGCGTGACCGTCGGGATGCTGAACGGCGTGCCCTACGCGTTCGTGATCCTCGAGCGGATCGGCGGCGTGATGGTCTTCAACCTCTCGAATCCGGCCGCACCGGTCTTCGAGCGGTGGGTGAACAGCCGCGACTACACGCAGGCCCCGAACACCGCCGCCGCCGGCGATCTCGGTCCGGAAGGCGTGATCTTCGTGCCGCCGGGCGAGTCGCCCGACGGCCGCGCCCTCGTGATTGTCTCGAACGAGATCAGCGGAACCGTCTCGATCTTCGCGGCGAGCCCGATCTGCGACGCCCCGGGCGATCTCGACGGCAACTGCACCGTCGACGCCGCCGACCTCGCGGTGATGCTGGCCGCATGGGGTCCGTGCGGGAAGGGCGGCTGTCCGGCCGACCTCGACGGCGACGGCTTCGTCACCGGTGGCGACCTGACCATGCTCCTTGCGGACTGGGGTTGACCCGGGACGCGTCGGAGGGGATTCCGTGAGGACGACGCCCGGTCTGCGGCCGGGCGTCGTCTTTCATTCGGCGGCGGCGTCCGCGGGCCCCGCCCCGCCCGCCGCCTCGACCAGCCATTCGCGGCGGAAGAGATGCTCGCGGACCCGGCCGGTCGCCATCTCGCGCAGCTGCTTGCCGGTGTGCCGGCTGGTCATGTCGATGCGGCTGCCGATCGCCCCGGCGGGCGGCGGGGCGTCGAGCGGGGTCCATTCGATCGCGAGGTCGCGCTCGCCGCGCGCCGACGCCGGCGGCAGGCCGGTCTCGGGGCGGAAGCCGCGGATGTCGGCCCCGGGCAGCACGAAGCGGTGCTGTTCGAACGCACCGTTGAAGTTGAACGGCACCCAGACGGTGCGGCCGCCGGCGGCGGCCCGCGTCGCCTCGTCGAAGCGGCCGAGCGGGCTGTCGAAGACGGAGAGGAAACTCGCGAGGTTGAGCATCACGAGCAGGGCGGCCACGGGCGCGGCGGCTTTCGTGAGCGGGGCGCGGACGATCGCGAGGACCATGAATGCCGCCGAGGCCGCGAGCAGCGGCCAGTGCCACGGGCCGAACCCGCCGCCGCCGAGTTCGCGGGCCAGCGACACGCCGAGCCAGCCGAGCGGAGCGAGGACGGCGAGGCACGCGACCAGCGTCAGCACGAACGCGTCGCGCCCGACATGGTGCCCGCGGAGGGCCAGGATGACCGCGAGCGCCGGCATCGCGTCGAGCAGGTAGCGGTTCGACCGCTGGCTCGGCAGGCAGAAGACGACGAGCAGCGCGATCATCCAGATCCAGAGCAGGCGTTCCTCGTCGCGCAGTTCCCGCCGGTGCTTCCAGCACTCGACCAGGACGCCGAAGACCGGGAACGCGAGCAGCCCGGCGTTCACGAGGTACCCGACCAGCATCGGCCAGACGCTGCTGCCGCCCCACACCAGCTGCTTGAGGTAGCTGCCCTCGCTCTTTGCCTCGAGCTTCCCGAAGTTCTCGCCGATCACGAACTCGCGCCAGACCTCGGCGCGGTCGGGCGAAAGCACGAACCAGAGCGAGAAGACCGCAAGCGAGACGAACGCGACGAGGGCGAGCGGCACCGTCGACGAGCGCAGGAACGCCCCCGGCCGGTACCCGTGGAACCGCAGGTGCCACCACGCGAGCGTCGCGCCGATCGGCAGCAGCTGGGCGAAGCTTTTCGTGAAGAGGGCGAGACCCGCGGCGAGGCCGACCAGCGTCGGCACGAGGAACGCGCTGCGGAACGACGCGGGATATCGCCACAGCACGATCCACAGGGCGAGCGTCGTGAAGAACGTCTCGGGCGGGTTCACGAGGAACGGCCGGCCGTAGCGATAGACCGCGAAGAACGCGAGGTACGCCAGGGCGGCGAAGAGGCCGGTCCGCACGTTCCGCCCGGACAGCTTCCACGCGAGGGCCCCGGCGAGGGCCGCGGTCAGGAAGCTCCACGCGACGCTCGGCCAGCGGAGGGCGAGGAGCGTCCAGTTCTCGCCCCACTCCGTCGACACGATGCCCTGCCAGAAGAGGAACGGCGGCTTGGTGTTCCGCATGCCCGGCAGTTCGCTCGCGAGCGGCAGCCAGTGGCCGCTCGCCGCGGTGATACGGGTGATGTGGGCGTACACCATCTCGTCGCCGTTCCGCAGGATCTGCTGGCTACCGAGGCCGAAGAGGTAGGTCGCGACGGCGACCGCGGTCGCCGCCACCCAGCCGAGCCAGGCGAGTCGCGTGGCCGGCGCGTCGTTCACGCCGCGTCCCCGGCGGCCTTCCGCGTGCGGAAGGTCCATGCGTCGTTGGCGGTGAAGTTGAAGAGGCTCGCGATGCCGATCGCGAGGAATGCCGCGAGCAGGTAGTGCAGCCAGACCGCGAAGAGGTTGGTGAGCAGGAACTGCAGCGCGATGCCGATCCAGCAGGCGAGGGCGTACTGCCCGAACTGGACGACGACCGGCACCCGCCGTTCCGTCCGGCGATCGACCCACGTCCAGCGGCGGTTCCAGTGGAAGTTGCTCAGCGTGCTCACGAGGATCGCGACGGCGATCGCCCCGTTCAGCCGCAGCCACTCGGGCGAGACCGCCTCCAGCAGGTGATCGCGAGCGAGCCAGAGCGTCGCGAGGTTCACGAGGACGCCGCTCGCCCCGACCACGCCGAACTTCACGAAGCGGCCGCGCTGGTCCCAGCCCTTGGCGGCGACGGCGCGGGCCCGCTCGGCGATCGGGGCGTTCACCGGTCGATCTCCACCGGCCGCGCCGTCGGCAGCATCTCGCGAGCCTTCGCGAGCACTGCCTGGGGCCTGATCCGCTTGAGGCACTGGTTGTCGCCGTCGCACGGCGACTGGCGATGGTTGTACGCGGTGAGGCAGGGCGAGCAGGGCAGCGGCTCGTGGAACGCGAAGGCGTGCGGGCTCCAGCTGCGGTAGAGCGCGGGCGTCTCGGGCCCGAAGAAGACGATCGTCGGCAGCGGCGTGAGGGCCGCGAACTGGCCGGGGCCGCCGTCGTTGGTGACGAGAAGCGACGCGCGGCGGAAGAGCGTGATCAGGTGCCGCACCGATCGCGTGTAGCCGGCGAGGTTCACGCACCGGTCGCCGCCGCCGGCGGCCGCACGGATCCGCTCGTTCAGTGTGCGGTCGTCGGGCATGCCGATGAGGCCGACCGCGAGGCCGTCGCCGCGCAGGCCGCGTACCAGCTCGACGTAATGCGGCTCGGGCCAGGCCCGGATCGCGAGCAGCCCGCCGCTCGGGTAGACGAGGGCGAGCCGCTGCCCGCGCAGGGCGGGGAAATCGGTGTGCAGCTGCCCGACCTCGCGCTCGAGCTCACCCGGTTCGGGCGTGAACTCGGGCGGAGTGAACGCGGCGGGCTGGGTGAATTCCTTGGCCCGCGGTGAACTGCCCGACGCGAGGGCGTCGACGAGCGTCACGAGCTGGTGCGACAGGTGCCGATACGGGTTGTAGAGCACCGGATCGGTGAGGAACGAGCCGCGGTAGAGCCCTTCCTGCGTGTGGCGGTGGAAGCCGGCGCGGCGGGGGGCCCCGGACAGGCCCGAGAGGATCGCGCTGACGCGGGCGAAGAGCTCGCAGTCGATCGTCGCATGGAAGTCGAGCGAGCGGATCCGCCGGATCGTCGCCCACAGGTCGGAGGCGAGGTCCGTCGCCGAGGTGTCGCGAAGCACGTGGATCCGCTCGGGCGGCACGACGCCGAGCAGGTCGAGGAGCGCCCGGTTCCGCTTGAAGAGCAGCATGTGCACCTCGGCGCCCGGCCAGCGCTCGTCGATGCGGCGGAAGAGCGGCTCGGCCAGCACGAGGCTGCCCATTTCCGAGAGCAGGATCACCAGGATCCGCGGCTTCGGCGGCAGCGGCGGCGTCGGGCGGGCCGCGATCGCGTGGCCGAGCGAGAGCGCCGCGCAGGCGGGCACGCCGACCCAACGATCGATCGCTCTCTGGAGGCGTACGTCCATGTTCGATGCCGGGGTTGCTGCAGGGCTTCGCGGACGCGGATGCTATCGTGCCGACGCCCCGTTCCGGGGTCCGCATGAGCGAACGCCTGGCCCCGATTTCCCGCACGCCGAGCCCGTGGCCGCTCGTCGCGCTTGCCCTCGGCACCGCCGCGGCGATCGCCAGCGTGTCCATGAGGCCGACGCCGCCGGCCCGGTTCGTTCCGCAACGCATCGACGAGGCGGCGGCCCGTGCCGCGCCCGCCCGCTTCGAATCCCTGGCGTTGCCGGCCCCGCATCCGGCGTGCCATGCCGCTTCGCTCGCGCCGCGTCCGGGGGGGGGCGTGCTGGTCGCATGGTTCTCGGGTTCGCGGGAAGGGGCGAAGGACGTCCAGATCCTGTTCGCGAAGGTCTCGCCCGAGGGCGAACTCGAGCGGTGGTGGAAGGCGCTCGATCGCGAGGAACTGCGTTTGCGGCTCGGTCGCTGGATCCGCAAGCTCGGGAACCCGTCGGTCGCGATCCTGCCGAACGGCACGATCCACCTGTTCGTGACCAGCGTGAGCGTGGGCGGCTGGTCGGGCAGCGCCGTGAACTTCCTCTCGTCGCGCGGCGAGGGCGAGCCGGATTCGTGGGCGGCTCGTCGCCTGGTGGTCTCGCCGTTCTTCAACCTGTCGACGCTCGTGAAGGCCCCGCCGATCGCAATGGCCGGCGAGGGGGATGGCGGGTGGTCGGGCTGGGGGCTGCCGGCCTACCACGAGTTCACCGTGACTGAAGGGCGCTGGATCCGCATCGATGACTCCTTCCGCGTCGTCGACGTGACCGGAATGCCCCAACCGCTCGAGGCGATGCAACCGGCGGCGGTCGCGTTGGACGGGCGGCGGGCGGTCGCGGCGCTGCGGGACGGGATCGGGGGTTCGGGTCGGATCCGCTGGTCGGTGACCGCGGACGCAGGCGAGACCTGGGAGGAAGCGCCCGCCCGCTCGCTCGCGAATCCCAACTCCACGGTGGCGATGACGGCGTTGCCCGACGGATCGCTGCTGCTGGCGGGAAATCCGGTCGAGCGCGGACGCGCGCCCCTCGCGCTGTTCCGTTCGCGAGACGCCGGCTCGACCTGGAGCCCGGTGGCGACCATCGCCGCAAGCCGCACGGGACGCTCGGAGTTCTCCTACCCCTCGCTGGCGGTCGACGAGCGAGGCACGGTCTGGCTCGCCTACACCGAGCAGCGGAAACTCATCCGGCTCCATCGGTTCACGATGGCGTGGCTCGACGAGTCCGAGCGGACGGGCGGAGGCGGGCCGTGACCATCGACGGCATCGCGTACGGCTTGGCCGCGCAGGGCGTGCTGCTGGCCGCGCTGGCGAGCGTGGCGCTCGCGGCCCGCGGGCGCCGGCCGGGACTCGCGGTGCGGGTCTCGCTGGCCATCGCGATCGTCGTCGCGGCGATGATCCCGTCGTGGCCGTCGCGCGACCTTGCCGAATGGATGCGCGGCCTCTGGGGCGACCCGAGCGTCGTCACCGTGCTTGTCCTGCTCGGTTGGCTGCTCGTGCCGCGACTCGTGCCGGCCCGGCCGCGGGGTAGGGCGGCGCTGGTCGGCTTGGCGGCGCTGGCTTTCCTGCTCTACCTCCCCGTCTTCGGCGTGCCCGGCACCGCGAACGACCTGTACCGGCTCGGCTGGAGTTCGACGTGGATGATCCTCGGCGTCGCGTCGGTCGGCCTCGTCGCGTGGCGCCGCGGCCACGGCGGCTGGACGACGATCCTGGCCTTCGCCCTCGCCGCGTGGTCGATCGGCCTGCACGAGTCGGACAACCTGTGGGATTCGCTGGTCGATCCCGGGCTGCTCGGGTTCCTCGTCGTGACCGGGGCGATCGACCGGCTCAGGGCCTCGCCGCGACCGTCGCCTTCGGCAGCGTGAGTTCGGCGAGCTTGCGACGAAGCTGAAGCACGCGAACGTCGGGGTCGGCGACGAGCCGCTTCGGCGGGAAGCCGCACGAGACCTCGAAGGCCTTCCGTTCGCCGGCGGCGAGCGTCACCCGCGCGATCGACCGCGGCGGGGCGGGGGCGTCCTCGCCTTCGGGCGCCTCGGGCGTCTCGCCCTCGGCCGCGATCTCGAGCTCGACCGTGCCGGTACCGACGTTCTCGACCGTCGCGGCGACCCGCCACGAGCCGTCGCCCCCGATGACCGTCGCGTCGGAGAACCGGAACTCGGGCACCGCGACCCGCAGGAACCACTGCGTGGTGAACGCGTCGAACGCCTCGGGATCGGCGGCGTGCTTCCGCATCACCGCGAGGAAATCCTCGATGAGCGGATAGTCGGGGCCGTCGCGGAAGGTCGCGATGAACTCGCGGATGCCCGCGAGATTCCGCTCGCGGCCCATGTGCTCGAGCAGCATCCAGAACGCCCAGCCGCCCTTGTCGTAGGTCACGGTGGTGTCGCCCGGCCGGGTGCCCGTGGTGAGGTTGAGCGGCCGCTCGCTGTCGGCGACCCGCCCGTTCGCGTACGAATCCTCCCATTGCCGCAGCATCTTCCGCAGGGATTTTTCGCCGCGCTTCTCGAGCGTCAACAGCGCCGAGCTGAAGTTCGCCATGCCCTCGCTCAGGACGTTGCCGCCGGGGCCCTTCCCCGGCATGAGCATGTTGCCCCACCACTGGTGGGCGGCCTCGTGGGCGGTGACGAAGAAGACGAGGTCGACGTCGTCGTCCTTCGCGTTCCGCGTGCGGAAGCCGATCGACTCGCTGAAGGTGATGTTGCCCGGGAATCCTTGGGCGTAGTTCGCAAGCGAGGGGAACTCGGTCAGCCGCAGGTCGCGGCGGGGATACGGCGCGAACCACTCCGAGTAGTGCTTCCGCGACGCGTCGAGCGCCTCGGTCATCGCGGCGATGTTCCACGGGTGCCGCGGGCTGTGGAAGATCGAGCTTCCCTCGCCGTCGTTCCGCACCAGCGGGCCGCCCGCGAGGTTGAAGAAGCGCACGGGGTGGTCGGTGACCCAGGTGATCGTCTTGCGGTCGCCCTCGATCGTCGGCTCGCCCGGCACGCCGACCGCGTTGAGTTCCCAGTCAGCCGGCCCGGTCACGGTCATGCGAAGGTCGAACGCCCACGCGCTGCCGAAGGCCGGCGGCGTCAGGCCCTTCCACGCCTCGGGCTCGGGATCCTTCGCGTCGACCGCGTTCCGCTCGTCGACGCCGATGCCGTCGAGGTATCCGACCGCCGGCATGAAGTTCGCCGAGAAGCTCGTGAGCACGACGCCCGAAGGCAGGATGAACTCGGCGACGCCGCCGCCGTTGCGGGTCCAGCCCGCGGGAAAGGTCGCGTCGAAGGCGAAGCCGACGGTGACGGTGCGATCGCCCTCGAGCGGCTCGGCGAGCGTGAAGGTCCAGAGGCCGGCACGGTCCTCGAGGTAGGGCGGGGCCGCGAAGTCGTCCTTCCCGACGGGCTTCTGCGGCACGCCGTCGAGCGTCCACGCGAGGTTCTCCCAGCCGCGGCCGGCGGTGAACGGGATCCGCGTCATCGGCTCGGCGTGCGGGTTGCGGATCACGTAGGTGCCCGAGACCCAGAGGCGCCGCGTCGCGGGATCGACCTCGACCGCCGCGTCGACCTTCGCGAGGGCGGGCACCGGGGCGTCGCGGAACGTCGCGTCGTTCCGCTTCCGGTAGTCGCGGGCCTCGCGGCGGAGGACCGCGCCCTGGAAGCCCGTCCGCGACTCGATCCAGGTCCAGCCGCCGAGCCCGAGCGCGATCGCCACGAGGGGCGAGAGCCGCAGCAGGCCCAAGAGCACCGGCTTCGGCCGCGTCCGGTCGATCGTCCGCTGCGGGTCGCGGACGCGCCGCGGGAAGGCCGCGGCCGCCAGCACCAGGAAGACCGCGGCGAGCGAGAGCATGAACAGGCGGTTCGCGACGAGCGACGTGCCGTAGAAGCCGAGACGGTCGAGGTCGCTCCAGACCAGGGCGTTCCAGAGGTGCCAGTTGCTCGCCCAGTTGAGGTAGCCCCAGAGCTGCAGGATGCCGGTGCCGATGAGCACGGCCAGCCCGATGCCCCAGGTCGCGTAGCGATTGCGGACGAGGCCGTGCACGAGGGCGATGAACGCGCTCCACACCAGCAGCGTCGGCGTGAGGATCACGCCCCAGAGCTTCACGAAGACGCCGAACTCGAGCGGCACGAGCGTACCGGTGGAGGCCCACTGGATCGCGACGACCACGAGGCACCCGAGCATCGTCGCGGCCATGACCACCAGCGCGAGCCCGGCGTTCGCCGCGATCTTGCCCGCGAGCATCGCCCGCGTGGGAATCGGCGTCGCCCGGAAGACCGGGGCGAAGCCGAGCCGCTCCTCGCGGACCATGCTCTCGACGGTGTAGAAGAGCGTGAGCAGCACGAGCAGCAGCGTCAGCGTGTTGAAGCTCGAGGTCGCGAGCGAGCCGAAGGTCTCGAGCGGGCGGGTGTCGAGCCAGAGGTCGGACGCGAAGCTCGACCCGACGACCTGCAGGGCGATGAGCGGCGTGAAGAGCCAGACGCCCGGGCTGCGCAGGAGTATCCGCAGCTCGCTGCCGAGGACGGTGCGGAATGCGGCGAGCGAGCCCGGCACGCGGGTCTCCATCGCGAGCCCGTCGAGGCGACGGCCGGCGAGCGGAGCCACGGCGCTCGCCCCGCCGGCGGGCGGGATCGACGCGAGTAACGCCGGGTCGAGCCGGCGCTCGTCCCGCGTGCGCTTCCCGCGGACGAGCGACCGGGTCGCGAGCGGCACGAGCGCGAGACCGACGAGCGCGAACGCGATGCGGCTGGCCGCGAAGGCCGCGTCGGGGACGATCGGCTGCGTGTTGTAGAACGCGACGCCGCGGTCGGTCTTCAGCCACGTCTCGTTCAGCCAGCGGACGCCGGTCGGATCGATCAGCATCAGCACCCGGTTCCAGCCCCACGGCAGCCATTCCGGGCTCCAGTTCCAGAGTAGGATCGGGCCGAGGATCAGGATGCCGATCGGCATCAGGAAGACCGCGAGCGGCGAGCGGGTGCGGGCCCCGAGCCAGAGCGCGCCGCCCGACACCGCGAGCAGCAGCGGCAGCGAGAGCAGCGTCGCCGGCCAGAGGAAGTTCGCCAGCGCGAACGGGCCGCGCTGCTTCTCGGGGTTGTCGATCGGCCAGAACTGCAGGGCGAGCATCAGGACGGCGATGAAGCCGCCGGTGACCGCGAGCAGCGGGATGGTCGCACCGAGGAATCGCCCCGCGACGTGCTCGGACGGCCGCAGCGGCGTGCCGTAGAGGATGCGGTCGATCTTGCGGTCGAGGTCCTGCAGCACGGGCAGGCCGGTCGCGATCGCCGCGAAGAACGGTGCGAAGAGCGCCACCAGGTTTCCGATCAGGAACGCGACGTTGAACTGCGAGTTGATCCACGCCTCGGCGCCGCCCGCGTTCGAGTCGCCCGAGCCGATCCGCACGTTGCCGCCGACCATGCCGATCGCGAGCAGCGCGTAGATCGCCAGCAGCATCAGCCAGAGCGGACGCTTCCACGCGGCCTTCCAGTCGACCGCGGCGACGGCGAGAGTTCGGCGCGGGCTCACGCCGCCGCTCCGGCCACGGCGTCGGTGCCGCGGATCAGGTCGAGGTAGGCGTCCTCGAGCGTCGGTGAGGCCGGTCGGAAGCCGTCGGGACCGGCCTCGCCCGCCTTCGCCACGCTGGTCCGCACGCGGTTGGTCGTCCCCTCGACCAGGATCGCCGACAGCACGCGATGCCGCGCGGCGAACGCGGCCAGATCGCCGTCGGGCACCAGGCCCTCGAAGACGCGACCGTCCATCGAGGCCCGGGCCGCCGATGGCGTCGTGTCGGCGACCACGCGACCCGCCCGCAGGATGGCCATGCGCGGGCAGAGCGTCGCGACATCCTCGACGATGTGGGTCGAGAGCAGCACGATGCGGTCCTTCCCGAGCTCGGCCAGCAGCCGGTAGAAGCGGTGGCGTTCCTCGGGGTCGAGCCCCGCGGTCGGCTCGTCGACGATGATGAGCCGGGGCGAACCCGCGATCGCCTGGGCCAGGCCGAGCCGCTGCCGCATGCCGCCCGAGTATCCGCCGACCTTGCGATCGGCCGCATGGCCGAGGTTCACGCGGTCGAGAAGCTCGAGCGCGAGCTTCCGCCGCCCGCCCGCCGCGTGCACGCCCTTCAGCGTGAGCAGCAGCTCGAGCATCTTCCGCCCGGTGAGGTCGGGATAGAAGCCGAATTCCTGCGGCAGGTAACCGAGCGAGCGGCGCACCGCGTCGGGATCGGCGACGATGTCGACGCCGCCGAGCGTGACCGAGCCCGCGGTCGGCTCGAGCTGTCCGGTCAGGATGCCCATCAGGGTGCTCTTGCCCGCGCCGTTCGGCCCGAGCAGGCCGAAGAGGCCGTTCGGAATGTCGAGCGAGACGCCGCGCAGGGCGGCGACGGGACCGGGGAAGATCTTGAAAAGCTCGCGGACGGTCAGCATGCGATGCTCCGTGGAGGGCGGACGGGCCGGGAAGGGGACCGGGTCGGGTTGTTGGGGATCGGTGGACCCCGATTTCGCGGACGGGGTCGACGGGCGAAATCGTACCGGGCGACGCGTCGAGATCGCGAACGGAAGTGATGGGCCGGTATCGTCCGCCGACCATGCCGACGCCGTCGCCCTGTCCCACGCTCGAGGTTCCTGTCGACTCGATCGAGGCGGCCCGGCTCGCCATTCCCTTCGCCGACCGGCTCGAGCTCTGCCACGACCTGTCGAGCGAGGGCTGGACGCCGCGGAGCGAGCTGGTCCGGGCCGCCCGCGAGGCGGTCGAGGGGACTGCGTGCACCATCGTCGCGATGATCCGGCCTGAACTCCCCGGCGCCCGCCGCGAACTCGACGTGGCCGCCTTCACCGTGACGCCGAAAGTCCTCGACGCGTCGCTCCGCGAGATCGAGGCGTGCGCTAAGGCCGGGGCCCATTCGGTCGCGGTGGGGCTGCTCACCGCCGACGGGTTCCTCGACGTCGAGGCCTGCGCCCGCCTGAAGATCCTCGCGACCGAACTCGGGCTGGTGCCCGCGTTCCTCCGCACCTTCGACCTGCTCATCGATCGCCGGCGGGCGATGCGGGACATCGCCTCGCTCGGGTTCGTCCGCGTGGTCAGCGCCGGCGTCTACGGCTGGGACGCCTCGGTCGCGACGCTGCACGAGCGGCTCGAGACGCTCGCGGCCGACGTCAACCTGGCCGAGAGCCTCGCGGCCACGCTCGGCCGGCCGCCCGTCGAGATCGTCCCCGGCGGGGGCGTGCGGGCGTCGAACGCGAAGGCGTTTCTCGGGGTCTCGCCGCACCTGCATGCGTCGTGCCGCCGCGACGGGAGGATCTCGCACGAGGAGCTCGCGGCGCTGCGGGGTTGCCTTCGGTGACCGCGGAAGCGGACCGTCTCGGCCGGATCGTGCTCGGGGGAACCGCCTCGATGCTCGTGGCCCGGTACGCCGGCACGCTGTCGGTGATCGCGGCCACCGCGGTGATGGCCCGCTTCATCTCGCCCGAGGAGTACGGCCTGGTGACGGCCGCGGTCGCCACCATGGCGGTCGCCCGGGTCCTCGAGGAGGTCGGGCTCGGCGAAGTGATCGTGCAGCGAAAGCACATCAGCGACGGGCAGTGCTCGGCCCTGTTCTGGATCAACCTCGCCTTCGGCACGGCGTGCACGATCGCCGGCGTGGCGATCTCGCCGCTGGTCGCCACCTTCTTCGGACGGCCGGAGCTCGCGTGGATCTTCGCCGCGCTCTCGCTGAACTTCCTGATCGCGGCGCTCGGCTCGCAGCATCGAGCCTTGCTTCGCCGGTCGTTCCGCTTCCGGGCGATCGCGATCGGGCATGCCGCGGCGCTGGCCGGCGGGTCGGCGATCGGGGTC
>JBIKVN010000200.1:0-6171 GCA_044356865.1 Phycisphaerales bacterium
ACCGCGGGCGTGATGCCGATGCGGTGCACCGGATAGCCGAACTTCGCGTCGCGGCTCGCGCAGGCCAGGTCGCCGGCGGCGATCAGCGCGCAGCCGCCCGCAAGGGCGTGGCCGTTCACCTCGGTGACGACGGGAATCGGCATCCGGCGCAGCAATCGAGCGATCGCGCTCAGCCTTCGGATGAAGGTCGCCGCTCGCGTGGGGTCCGCCACGCACTCGCCCAGGTCAAACCCGGTGCAGAAAGCCGGACCCTCGCCGCGGAGGTGCAGCACCCGCACGTCGTCGCGCGAACGAGTCTCGATCAGCGCCGCGTCGAGCGCCTCGAACATTGCGGTCGAGAGCGCGTTCCGCCGCGCCGGATCGGCGAGGGCCACGGTCGCGACGCCTTCCGTGACGGTCAGGTGGACAAGCGGCGAGGACATGGGTGCGGAAGATAGGAACTTCCCCCGGCCCCGCCGGGTCGCCGCGGGCCGATTGACCTGCGACAATCCCCGCCCATGCCCGCCCGCGAGCCGCTCATCGTCAGCACCTGGTCGTTCGCCGTCCGCGGCCACGCCGCCGCCTGGCCGGGCCTTGCCGCCGGCGGTTCCGCCCTCGATGCGGTCGAGGAGTGTTGTCGCGTGATCGACGCCGCTTCCGACATCGACTCGGTCGGTTTCGGCGGGCTGCCCGACGCCGACGGTCGCGTCTCACTGGACGGCTGCGTGATGCTCGGGCCGAATCGCTGCGGTTCGGTCGCGGTGCTGCGCGAGCATCTTCATCCGGTGAGCGTCGCCCGTCGCGTGATGGAACGCACGCCGCACGTGATGCTCGCCGGGCCGGACGCCGATCGGTTCGCCGAGATGCAGGGCTTTCCCAAGCAGGACCTGCTCGCTCCCGACGCGAAGAGGGCGTGGGAAGAGTGGAAACGCAACCCCGCACCCGTCGACCAGGGCCGCGACCGCGGCCTGCGACCGATCGACTCGGGCCACGGCAGCGATGGGCGGCTGTTCGTATCCGACGAGGCCCGCTGGAAGCACCACGACACGATCGGGACTTTGGCGATCGACGCCGCGGGCACCATGGCCGGGGCGTGTTCGACCAGCGGCACGCCGTACAAGATCTCCGGCCGCATCGGCGACTCGCCGATCATCGGGCACGGGCTGTACGTCGATCCTGCGGCGGGCGGGGCGACCGCGACCGGCGTCGGCGAGCTGGTGATGGGCGTGTGCGGCTCGTTTCTCGCCGTGGAACTCCTGCGGCAGGGGCGGAGGCCGCTCGAGGCCGCGACCGCGGTGCTCGAGCGGATCCGCGACTCGTTCACGCTGTTGCCGCACCACCAGTTGGCGGTGATCGTGGTGCGGAAGGACGGGGCGTACGCGGGGGCCGCCCTGCGTCCGGGTTTCCGCGTCGCGGTGCACGATTCCGCCGGCTCGCGGACCGAGGAACCCGCCCGATCCCTGCTTCCCGAGTGAACCGCCGCCGGGGGTCGAATCCGGGTACGCTCGCTTCCCGAAGGAACAGCCCGCATGAAGCTCTACACCCGATCCGGCGACGACGGCACCACCGGCCTTTTCGGCGGAGGTCGCGTGAGCAAGGACCATCCGCGCATCGAGGCCTACGGCACGGTCGACGAGCTGAACGCGACGATCGGTCTCGCCGCGGCCGCGTGCCGGGCCGACCGGACGTACGAGCGCCGCCTGCTCGAGATCTTCGCGCCGATCCAGTCGCGGCTCTTCGACATCGGCGCTGATCTTGCCACGCCCGAGGGTTCGAAGAACGCGGCGAAGGTCGTCCGCATCGACGAGAGCTTCGTCGCCGAGATCGAGTCGTGGATCGACGAGATCGACAGCCAGAACCCGCCGATCCGCACCTTCATCATGCCGGGCGGCAGCGAACTTGCGGCGCGGCTGCATCTGGCGCGAACTGTCTGCCGCCGCGCCGAGCGGGCGATGATCACGCTCTCGCACGGCGAGCCGGTGAGCAACGGGGCGATCCAGTGGGTGAACCGCTTGAGCGACCTGCTTTTCGCGATGGCCCGCCAGGCGAACCACTCCGCCGGCGTCGCCGACGTACCGTGGGTGCCGGCGAAGCAGGGGTGAGGGGGCGTCGGCCTGCGGCCGACGCGGAACGAGCGAGGGATCCATCGCGGACCCGGCCTGCGAACGGGTTTGGCGTTTCTCATGGCCGGCCGCAGGCCGGCCCTCCAATTGACGGACAGGACGTCGTTCGCGCGTCTTTGGAGCGTCGGCCTGCGGCCGACGCGGAAGCACCCTCTCGCCATTACGCGCCCCAGCCCGGAACGACGGGGCCATGCCCCGTCGCCGATCATCACCTCCGCCGATTTCTTCGCCGGCCCCCTCGCCCATCACCCCTCAGAATCTGAAGACCACAGCGGCACCTCTGGCGCCACCACCGTGTTCACCCGCGATCCCTCCTTCACCTTCTCCTTCTCTTTCCTCGGCTTCCCGATCGCGCTCGATCCGCCGCTGCTCAGGCCTTTCCGCAGCATGCCGATCTTCGTGATCCGCTCCCAGGCGCTCTTCGCGTTGCCCTCGGAAAACTCACACGTCACCGACCGCCGGCCCCACGCCCGTGCGACCGTGCTCGTCGTTCCCGAGCCGCAGAACGGATCGAGCACCAGATCGCCCTCGTTCGAGCACGCCCGGATCACCCGCTCGAGATAGACCTCGGGCAGCTGGTTGTGGTGCAGGCTTCGCCGCTCGAGGCTGTTCCCCTGCACCCGACCCCAGAACTTGCCGTACCAGACGTCCATCGGCACCCGCATGCCCTGGTTCGATTCCTTCGCGAGCGTCCGCGGATCGCCGTAGATGCTCGCCCGGTCGCTCTGCTCGAGGATCTCGTTCGGATTCCAGCGGCGGCTTGCCGGGTCCTTGGCGAAGTACAGCGCATGCACCTTGCTGCTGATGAACGACGAGTCGCGGTTCTGGCCGAAGCGGAAGTGCCAGACGCACCAGTTGATCATGGTGAGTCCGCGGCGCTTGAGGTGCATCACGATCTCGGCCGCGGTGTCGTCGGGGATGTTCACCCAGAGGCTGCCGTGCGGGGCGAGGGCCTCGATGCAGCCGTCGAGCCAGTCGAAGGTGAACCGCTCGTACTCGCGGCGCGGCATGCCGTCCTTCCAGCCCTCGTAGGGAACTTCCCAGTTGAAGGGCGGATCGGCGAAGATCAGGTCGACCGAGCCGCGGTCAGGCAGGTTCGCCAGCGTTTCGCGGCAATCGCCGAGGTAGAGGCGGGTGTCGGGATTCGGTTCGGAAAGGAACGGCGTGATCGCTGCGGGCTTGGCCTCATGCTTCGCCGCTCCGTCGCCAAACAGCTTGATCGCGTCGCGTTCGGCCGCGAGTTCCGCCCGGGCCCGCTTCTGCACGTGGATCGCCCCGGTGGGCTGGGCGTATCCGCCCGGACGGTCGAACTCGAGGTTCTTCTTCTCCGCCATCGCTTGTCCTCAGCAGGGTTTCACTGCGTCCCGAAGATGCGGTCGCCCGCGTCGCCGAGGCCGGGCACGATGTAGTGATGCTCGTTCAGCCGCTCGTCGATCGCGGCGACGCTGACCATCGCGTCGGGATGGGCGGTGGCGACGGCTCGCACGCCCTCGGGCGCCGCGACGAGGCAGATGAGCTGGATGCGGCGACAGCCGATCGTCTTCAGATCCCCGATCGCCTTCACCGCCGAGCCGCCGGTTGCGAGCATCGGGTCGACGAGGAACACCGGACCCGCGGTCACGTCCTTCGGCAGTTTGCGGTAGTACTCGACCGGCTGCGAACTCGCCTCGTCGCGGTAGATGCCGATGTGACCGACGCGGGCTTCCGGGAAGAGTCCGAGGATGCCATCGGTCATCGCGAGCCCGGCCCGCAGGATCGGCACGACGGTGACCTTGTCTCGCAGCCGCACGCCGTGGGCGGTCGCGACCGGCGTCTCGACGGTGTGCGGCTCGACGGTGAGCTCGCGGCAGATCTCGAAGGTCATGAGTCCGGCGATCTCGTTGAGGAGCGCGCGGAACTCGCTCGAGCCGGTGTTCCGGTCGCGCAGCCGCGTCAGCTTGTGCTGGATGAGCGGATGGTCGAAGACCTTGACCGACGGGAATTGCGGGTGCCGGGAGGGCATTCCCGGATGGTACTGCGGCCGCGCGCCGGGCGAGCCGCTGTCACATCCGACTCGGCGCCTCGATCCCCAGCAGCCCCAGCCCGTCGGCCAGCACGCGCCGCGTGACCTCGCACAGCCGCAGCCGCGAGCGACGCGTCGCTTCGTCCGGGGCCTTCAGCACCGGACACGCCTGGTAGAACGCGTTGAAGTGCGTGGAAAGCGAGAGCAGGTACGCCCCGATCCGGCTCGTCTCGAGCGAATCGGCGACGCCCTGGACCATCGCGCCGTACCGCAGGAGATGCAGGGCGAGCGCCCGTTCCGCGGGGACTTCGAGCCGCAGCGGGGCCGCCTCGATCGCCGCGACGCTCTCGCCGGAACGGGCGATGATCGACGCGATGCGGGCGTGGGCGTATTGGATGTATGGCCCGGTGTCGCCCTCGAAGGCCACCATGCGATCGAGGTCGAACTCGTAGTCGCGGCTGACGTCGTTCGAGAGGTCGGCGAACTTCACGGCGGCGATGCCGACGGCGCGCCCGATCGCGGCGAGTTCCGCCGGGGAAAGCCCGTGAGTCGGGGCCTCGGGATCGGCGGACCGCTTCGTGACTTCCGCGACACCGCGATCGATCGCCGCCTCGAGCAGGCTCATGAGCGTGACGTTCTCGCCCGAGCGGGTCTTGAGCGGCTTCTTGTCGGGCCCGAGCACCGCGCCGAAGCCGAGGTGCGTGATGTCGGCGGTCGTGCCCGCGCCGGGCTCCTTCTCGGTGCGGTCCCAGCCGATGAGGTGGCACGCGTCGAAGACGTCGCGGAAGTGGTCGCGCTGCCGGGCGTCGACGACGTAGATCACGCGGTCGCAGTCGAGGTCCTGGACGCGGAAACGCAACGCGCAGAGGTCGGTGGTTGCGTAGAGGAATCCGCCGTCCGACTTGCGGATCAAGAGCGGCCGCTCGCGGTCGGCGAAGCGGACGACGAGGGCCCCGTCGTCCTCGACGCCGAGACCAGCCTGTACGAACGCCTCGACCGCGGGGCCGAGCCGATCGCGGTAGAAGCTCTCGCCGCGGCTGTTCTCGGGGCCGAGCCGCACGTTGAGCAGGTCGGCCGCGAGATACACCTCCTTCATCGTGCACTCGATCAGCTTGTGCCAGTCGCGGACGAGCTCGGCGTCTCCCGACTGGAGTCTCACGAGCGCCTGCCGCGCTTCGGCCCCCGCCTCGCGGGCGCCGGCTTCCTGGGCCTCGAGCTCGGCGATGCGGTGCGGACCGCAGCCGGCGGCCCGTGCCGCAGCGAGTCCCTTCTCGTCGCCCTTCGCCGAGGCCTGGGCCGCGCGATACGCGACGTCGAGATCCTTCAGCTCGAGCCGGTCGAGATCGACGCCGCGCTTCCGCAGCGACGCCAGCGTCATCGCGATGGGCAGGCCCCAGTCGCCGAGATGATTCTCGCGGAAGACCCGGCGACCGAGCCGCTCGAACACCCGAGCCACGCAGTCGCCGATGATCGTCGCCCGCAGGTGGCCGACGTGCATGCGTTTCGCGACGTTCACGCCGCACAAGTCGACCGCGACGCCGTGCGTGCGGGGCACGCGAACCACGCCGAGGTCCGCCCGCTCCATCGCGCCAAGCAGCCCAGCCAGCGCGGCCGGATCCAACTTCAGGTTGATGAACCCCGGCCCCGCGACCTCGGGCGGCAGGGCGAGCCCGGAAAGGTCGACCGCCGCCGCGACCTTCGTCGCGAGTTCGCGCGGGTTCATGCCGCGCTGCTTCGCGAGTCCCATCGCGAAGTTCGCCTGGAAATCGCCGAACTGCGGGTTCGCGCTCGGCTTGATCACCGGGTCGAAACTCGCCGGCTCGCCCCCAAGCGTCGCCGCGATCGCCGCCCGGAACCGCGCTTCGAGCAGGGCCACCGGATCGGCGCTCACCGCGGTCCTCCCGGTCCGCCGACCACGAACCCGCGCTCGTTCCACAGCTTCTCCATCAGGGCCGCGGTCGAGCCGATCGTCGCGTCGTCAAGCCGCCGCGCCGTCACCTCGAGCATCGTGACCAGGCCGTGGAAGTCCGACACCGAGATGAACTCGGGCCCGACCTTCGCCTTGGC
>JBIKVN010000201.1:0-6107 GCA_044356865.1 Phycisphaerales bacterium
GATCCGTTCCGTCTCGGATCGGGCCGCCGCGGCGGTCTCGACCATCGCCCCGGGCGGGACGGGAACGCCGGCATCGGCGAGAAGCTGACGGGCCTGGTACTCGTGGATCTTCATGGTGGGTAGTGGGGTCCGCGGGGTGAAAGGCGAGGATCATACGGCGGGCCCGGACCGGAACGGGGCCCGCGGCGGGCCGATCCGGTCGGGAAGCCGCAGCCCGCGGTCGTGGCGGAGGACCTGGCCCGGGGATCCGAGCCGCACCGTGACGAGATCGATCCGCGGCACCGCGCCGAGCTCGCCCGCGAGCTCCTCGGCGATGGCGGCGAGCCGGCGGATCTTCGCGGGTCCCGCGCGGAGGCCGGGATCGTCGAACGCCCCCTCGCCCCGCGAGGCTCCCGACTTCACCTCGACCAGCACCGGTCGCCCGAAGAAGTCGCGGAACAGGAGGTCGACCTCGCCGGCCGCGACCCGGCGGTTCGCGGCGATCGCCGTCCATCCCTCGCGCTCGAGGTGCCCGAGCGCGATCCGCTCGCCCGGGTCCTTCGGCCGGATCCGCATCGGCCGCAGCGCGTCGACGAGGCGTCCGGCGATCGCCCACCATCGACGCCGAAGCCGCCGCCATTCTCCCGGGCATCCGTTCCCCATGCCGTCGAGGCTACCGCGCGGAAACCCCACTTCGGCGAGACCGGGACATTTTTCCGGCCGCTCGCCCGGACTCAATCCTTGGCCGCGCTCACGACATGGTCGGCGTTCGCCACGACCTTGTCGCCGAGCCGGATGCTCACGATCTGCGCCCCGGCGGTCGGATTGAAGATGGCATACAGCTCGTGCGCTCCCGACGAGGGCTGGTTCGGGAAGTCGCCGATGCTCGGGATGCCGCGCTTCGGGTCGAGCCGGATCTCGACCGCGTCGGGCTTCACCCAGAGGTAGCCGATCGGCGTGTACTGGTTGCCGAAACTGTCGACGAGGTAGAGCGGAGCGCTGTCGCCGGCCTCCTCGCGGGTCTTGGTCCGGTCGTTCCAGAGGTCGATCGAGCTGTTGCGCCGGCTGATGTTCAGCCGCACGATCCCGGTCCCCTCGCGGGCGAAGATGCCGTTGATGCGGTTCGCCTTCGAGGCCTGGGCCCCGCCCTTCACGAACTCCTGGTAGCCCTCGGTGAGCAGCTGGTCGACCTGCTCCATCGTGGTCAGCTCGTTGATGCTGCAGACCGCGGGCTTGATGTCCGCATCGTTCTTGAGGTCGCTCGAGCGGATCGTCTTCGCGGTGGGGTCGACGAGGGGACCGGTGTCCGCCCCGACGTTCGCCCCGCGCAGCGCCGCGAGCATCTCCATCCCGCCCATCGGCTGGCCGGTCGGCGCCGGCAGTTCGTAGCGGTTGCTCTTGAACAGGACATACCGCGGCGGGCTGCCCGCCTCGGGCCCGCCGAAGGGCGCCGCCGGGAAGACGAACAGCATCGCCGACTCCTGCTGGCCGGGCACGTTCGAGCAGTAGTTCAGCACGTCGTCGAAGGCGAAGAGCGAACGCGACCCCGACGGGTTGGGCTGGCTGAACTGGGTCGGGTGGGCGACGGGCGGTTCCTTCGTCGCCGAGCCCTTCCCGACGAGCATCACCTGCGAACTCGAGATCGACAGGATGCCGCCCGAGTCGTTGGCGCCGGAGCCGATGTTCAGCTCGAGGAGATAGGCGCCCCGGCTGCGGTCGACATTCTCGAAATCGGGCGAGTAGCGGAGGCTCGCGACCGCCACGGAGGCGGGCGGTGCGGTCGTCCGGGCGAGGCCGTCCTGCATCGAGTCGCGGTGCAGCGAGACCGCCGCGGCCGCGAGCCGCGGGCGCACCTCGCGGATCGGCTTCCCGAACTCGGGGCGGAACGCCCCGCCGCTCAGGGTCGCCATCGCCTCGGCGGTGATGGTGTGGACCGGCAGCCAGAGGTTCGGCGAGCCGGAGTAGTCGGGTTGGCCCTTCGCGGCGGTCGAACGGACGGTGCCGCGGAAGTCGATGAGCCGCACGTCGCTCTGCGTGAACCCCGCCCCGATCACGATCATCCCGACCGTCACGATCGCCGCGATCGCGCCGAACGCGCCGCCGACGAGGTAGTTGACCACCTGGGGGAAGTTCAGGTTGTCGGGCACCAGCTTGTCCGCCGCGATCCGCAGCACGAGCAGGAACGCCGCGAACGGCCCGAGCAGGGCGACGCCCCATGCCCAGACCTCGACGCCCGGGATCGCCAGCAGCCGGAGGGCGAGCGGCTCCCAGACCGCGAAGGCGAGCGCCGCGGCGACGATCACGCAGATGCAGTGGATGATCGCGCTGAAGGTGCCTTGGTTCGCCCACCAGTACGCGATGAGGCCGACGAAACCGATCACGAGGACGTTGAGGATCATGGGGAGGGCTCTTCGGAGGGGAGATCGGCTCGTTGATCAGCCGGCCGCGGGCTTCGGGGCGGCGGGGGCGGCGGGCTTCGCGGCCGGCTTCGGGGTGGCGAGGACGCGGGCGACCTCCTCGGGCGTGGTCATCCCCTCGCGGACCTTCGCGAGGGCCGATTCCTGCACGGTGAGCATCCGGCCTTCGCGGCGGGCGTGGTTGTAGGCGCCGGCGAAGTCGTTCGCGGCCAGCATGCCCCGCATCGCGTCGTCGAGGACCATCACCTCGAAGCAGGCGGTCTGCCCGGTGTAGCCGACCCCCTTGCAGACCGGGCACTCCTCGATGCGGTTCTTGACCTGCACCTTGCCGCTGGCCTGGAAGAGGTTCACGGTCTTGCCCGCGGGCACGCCGAGCTTCTTGAGCAGCTCCGGCGTCGGCTGGACCGGCTGGCGGCACGCCTCGCAGGTCTTCCGGACGAGGCGGCTGAAGACGACCGCGCGAAGGGCCTTGCTGGCGGTCTTGAGATCGCCGACCGCGCGGAACCACGCCGCGACCGCGCCGGCCACGCCGTCGGCGGGGACACCGACATAGACCAGCAGGGGCTGCTCGTTCACGGCGCCGGCGATGTACGCCGCCGCCTTCGGGTCCTCAAGGTCGCAGCAGTAGACCACCTGCGGGTCGCGCCGCAGCATGGCCTGGATCTGGTTCGAGAACTCGACGTTCGGGTTGCTCGCGTCGAAGGTCGACTGCTTGACGCCCTCGAGCGGCAGCTCGACGGTCCGCTCGAGCGTCAGGATGTTCGCGAGGTACGCGTCGTGGCGGGCCAGCAGCGAGTAGGCCGTCGTCGTCGCGCCCTGGCCGGGCGGGGTCGAGACCAGCACCACGCCGCGACGCTCCGGTTCCTGGGCGAGGACATCGAGGGCCGCCTTCTGCGGCGGGAGCAGCCCGAGGTTGTCGTAGGGGATCGACATCCGCTTCTGCCGGTCGAACTCGGCGCGGATCGACTGACCCGCGGAGGAGCCCTGCGCGGTCAAGGTCACCTTCACGAGTCCGTTCGGCCCGTCGACGCGGAACTCGCCGACCTGCTTGCGGCGCCGGTCGGCGAGGTCAAGTCCCGCGATCTTCTTGAGCCAGTTCGTCGCCTCCTCGGCGACCTGCGGGGGCAGGGGCTCGAGCCGGTACCGCACGCCGTCGAGGACATACGACGGCGTCGCGGGCTGGTTGGCCCCGCCCGGGGCGAGCTCCGAGCGGCTCGCCCGCCGCTCGAGGGCCGGCACGAGGACCGTCTCGACCGCAAGCAGCGTCGCGTACTCGGGGGAATCCTTGAGCGGGACGGGCACCGGCCGCCCGTCGGCGGCGGTGAACTTCAGGATCGCGTTCGCCCGCAGCTTCGCGGCCTTGCGTTCCTCCATCTTCCGCGAGAGGTCCCCGGAGACGAGCTGGAACCGCTCGCCTTCCGGCACCTGGCGATCCCGCCACTTCCAATAGCCGAACAGCGTGCCCGCGAGCACCAGGATCATCACCGGCCAGCCCACCCAGAAGATCGGGATGAGGAGGACCGCCGCCAGCCCGAGGGCGGCCCCGCCCACGAGCACCCCGTTGATCGCCGGGACGGGCAGCATGAACCGCCGGGCGTCGGGCTCGATCCGCGACGCCACCCAGAAATAGGGCAGGATCGTCGCGAAGACGAGCATCGGCTTGATCCACGACACCAGCGAGTACGCGGTGGCGGCGGCGAGGAGGACGGGTTCGGCGGGAAGGTTCGCGGTGTCCATCGGGTTCGGTCGCGGGCGGAATCAGGTCTTGATGCCCTTGAGCCGCATCCGCAGCTCCTCGGGCTTGGGGGTGGCCTCGAGGGCGATCTGCTGCTTCACATGTCCCTTCTCGACGAGCTCGACGAGGCTCGAGGTGAAGTCGAGCATGCCTTCGCCCTTGCTCTGCTTGATGATCTCGAGCAGCTCGCCCTCGCGGCCCTCGAGGATGAACTTCTGGACGGCGGGGGTGTTCAGGAGGATCTCGATCGCCGGCATGCGGGCGATCTCGGGATGGAGCGTGGGAAGCAGCTTCTGGTAGATGATCGCCCGCAGGTTGTAGGCGAGGAGCTTCCGGATCTGCTCCCGCTCCTCCTCGGGGAAGAGGTCGTAGATGCGGCCGAAGGTCTGCCACGCCGAGCTCGCGTGGATCGTCCCGAACACGAGGTGGCCGGTCTCGGCGGCGCGGATCGCGGCCTCGAAGGTCTCGTAGTCGCGCATCTCGCCGACGAGCACCACGTCGGGGTTCTCGCGGACGAGGGCCCGCAGGGCGTCGTTGAAGTTCGTCGCGTCGATCCCGATCTCCCGCTGGTTGATCGTGGCCTTGACGTCGTTGAAGATGTACTCGATCGGGTCCTCGATCGTGATGATGTGGACCTTCTTCCGCTCGTTCACGTACTGCAGCATCGACGCGATCGAGGTCGACTTGCCCGAGCCGGTGACGCCCGAGAAGAGGATCAGGCCCTGGGCCGCCATCGAGACCTCGCCGAGGATCTCGGGGAGGAAGAGCTCCTCGAACTTCTTGATGTTGCTCGTGATGAGGCGGGCCGCGAGGCTCGGCGATCCGCGGGCCATGAAGAGGTTCACGCGGAAGCGGCGGCTCTGCGGCGCGCCGTCGGGGCCGGTCTTCACATGGTCGTAGGCGAAGTCGATCGAGCCGTGGCGGGCGAAGTAGTCGACCTGGTTCGGGTCGAGGATGTCCTTGGCGACCTGGAACATCACGTCGGCCTGCACGACATCGGTCTCGAGGTCCTTGAGGACGCCGCGGTGGCGGATGCGGGGCCGCAGGCCGCTCTTCACGATGAGGTCCGAGCCCTCGAAGCGGATGATCGCCTCGAGCCACGAGAGCCACGCCTTCTTGCCTTCCCCGGCCACGGTCCCGCGATGGTGGACGGAGAGGGGGACGAGGAGTTCGTTGCGGGCCATCGACATGGGCGGTCGGGACGGGTCCGGGGGCGGGAGGGGAAGCCGGTCGGCGGAGGCCGGCCGGGAAGCTCCATACCGTACCACAAGAGGGGCGGTTTCCACCGCTCCGGGCCGGGAACGCGGGGCCCGCGGCCGGACCGGCGCCGGGGTTCGCCCGACCTGTTGACGACACGCCGGGCGGATCCCATGCTGTCGCGATGGATCACGAGAAGTTCGCGGCGGACGGCGTCACCTTCGACGATGTCCTCCTCATTCCCGCCCGCTCGTCGGTGACGCCCGACCGCGCCGACACCTCGACCCGGCTCACCCGGAACATCCGGCTGAACATCCCGCTCGTCTCGGCCCCGATGGACACCGTGACCGAGAGTTCGCTCGCGATCGCCCTCGCCCAGGAGGGCGGCATCGGGATCATCCACAAGAACATGACCGCCGAGCGGCAGGCCCGCGAGGTCGCGAAGGTCAAGCGGAGCGAGAACGGCGTCATCACCGACCCCGTGACGCTGTCGCCGGAGGACACCGTGGCGCGGGCCGCCCAGCTCATGTCCGAGCAGGGCGTCTCGGGTTTCCCGGTCACCGTCGACGGCAGCCGCCACGGCGAGGTGGTCGGCATCCTGACCCGCCGCGACATGAAGTTCCACGCCGGCCGCGAGGGCTCGGCGAAGGTCCGCGAGATCATGACCAGCGACGGGCTCGTGACGGCGAAGCCCGAGACCGACCTCGACGAGGCCGAGCGGATGCTCAGCCGGGCCCGCGTCGAGAAGCTGCTGCTCGTCGACGCGTCGCGGAAGCTGC
>JBIKVN010000202.1:0-6044 GCA_044356865.1 Phycisphaerales bacterium
GCTGGCGACCTCGATCGGCGCGGCCCTGCTGGTCGGCACGACCGGGCTCTCGGAGGCCACCGCCGCGGCCCTCGGCGAGGCGGCAAAAAAAATTGCCGTCCTGCCCTGCGCCAACACCAGTCTCGGGGTGATCGTGTTGCGTCGGCTGGTCGCCGAGGCCGCCCGCCTGCTCGGCCCGGAGTACGAGATCGACCTCGTCGAGAGCCACCATCGCCGCAAGCTCGACGCCCCCTCGGGAACCGCCTTGGCCCTTGCCGCCTCGATCGCGGAAACCGGCCGGGCCGTGCCGCGGGAACGCATCCACAGCCTCCGCGGCGGGGATGTCGTGGGCCAACATGAGGTCGTGTTCGCCGGCCCGGGCGAGACCCTGCGGTTCGAGCACCGGGCGGAACGGCGGGAACTCTTCGCGCTCGGGGCGCTGCGGGCCGCGAAGTGGCTCGCGGGCCGCCCGGCGGGCCTCTACCGGATCGAAGACACGCTGGAAGGCCCGGAACGGGCCTGATGGACTCCGACTCGGACGATCAGAAGCGGCCGTCGCGATCCTCGGCCTGGGCGAACTCGACGAGCGAGCGGATCGCCGTGCCGTTCACCCGGTTGTAGGTGTCGATCGCATCCGCATCCGACAGCGTGCGGGGCACGCGGGCGCGGACGATCCCGAGGGCCGGGTTGTACCAGAACATCGCGCCCGCCCCGCCCTCGAGCGTGGGGTTGCGCGGGTGACGCAGTCCCCATTCCGACTCGTCGGCGATCTCGATCCACGGGCGACCGGGCGCGAGGGCGTTCTCGGGGGTGCCATCCTCAAACCACGCCGGATCGACCTGATTCGGGAAGCCGGCGGGGTTGATCGCGACATCCGCCATGGTCGACCGTACGCGAACCTTGCTCTGGATGGACTGCACCGCCGAGCGGGTCAGTGTCGCCCGGTCGTCGTAGGACTTGGTTCGCCTGGTTTCGGAGACCACGATCAGGCAGGCGGCGGCCAGGGCGGCGATGGCCAGGGCGTCGATCACGATCCAACGGGGTGAGCTCGGGAAAATGCGCATGGGGGTTCCCTCAGGACTTCCCGATGATTTCGGCGGTACCGAGCCGCCAAGCCAACGCTTCCTGCCCCTACCCGTGTCCATGGTTCCATGCACGACGGTCCTGCGGGCCGTAAGGGTCGTACACTCCCTATTCCCCTCATGCCCAACCCGCCCATTCGCGTACTGGAACTCTCCTGCGGTGCGACCCTGCTCGTGGAATCGGCCACGAGCGGCCGGTCGGCCGCCCTGAGCTGGATGGTGCCCGTCGGCACCGCGACCGACCCGCCCGGCTGCGAAGGCGATTCGGTGCTGCTGGCCGAACTCATCCAGCGCGGGGCCGGGGGCCGCAGCAGCCGCGAGTACAGCGATGCCCTCGATCGACTCGGCGTGCGGCGTTCGGTCGCCCCCGGACCGATGCACCTGTCGGTGTCGGTGGTCGCCCTCGGCCGCAACCTGCCGGTCGCGCTGCCGCTGGTGGTCGATCTGATCCGCCGGCCCGGATTGCCGGCCGAGGCGCTCGATCCGGCCCGCAACCTGGCCCTGCAGGCGATCGAAGGGCTCGAAGACGATCCGCAGGAGAAGGTCGGCATCCTGCTTCGCGATCGGTTGCTGCCGCCACCGTTCAACCGCAGCGGCTACGGCCAGGTCGAGGATCTCGAGGGAACGTCGATCGAGCGGTTGCGGCAGGTCTGGAGCGAGCGGGCCGTACCGAAGGGCTCGATCATCGCGGCGGCGGGCGATGTCGATGCCGATGCGCTGGCTCGGTCGCTCGACGGCCTGCTGGCCGATTGGTCGGGTTCGGCCCCGGAGCCGGTCGAGACGGCGGCGGCGGCGATGGGCACGGTCCACGAGGAGAGCGACAGCTCGCAATCCCACCTCGCCATCGGCTTCACGGCCCCGCCGGAAAACGACCCGGACTCGCTGGCGTGGCGGCTGGCGGTGCGGATCCTGGGCGGCGGCAGTTCGAGCCGGCTCTTCACCGAGGTCCGCGAGAAGCGAGGCCTCTGCTATTCGGTCGGGGCCAGTTACTCGTCCGGGCGCGACCGAGGAGCGTTGAGCATCTACGCCGGCAGTACCCCCGAGCGGGCCCAGGAGACGGTCGACTGCATCCTGAAGGAGGTCGCGGGCTTCGAACGGGGCGTGACCGCGGAGGAGTTCCAGCGGGCGACGATCGGACAGAAGAGCGGACTGGTCATGAGCGGCGAGAGCACCTCGGCCCGGGCGACCTCGCTTGCCGCCGACTGGTACCGGTTGGGCCGTCCGCGCTCGCTTGATGAACTGGCCGCCGAGGTCGATGCGGTGACCCTCACGGGCCTGAACGAGGCGATCGCCCGCCGGATGGGTGCTCCTTGGCGAGCCCGGTTGGCCGCGGCGACGATCGGTCCGAAGGCCCTCAAGATCGGATGAGCGGCCCGTATACTTCACCCTCCATGTCGCTCGAAACCGTCGTCCTCAGCCCCGGAACCCGTATCCGCGTGACCCAGCAGGTCCCGCAGGTTGCCGATGTCTGGACCACGACCATCGAGGGCACGGTGGTTCGGTTCCGCCAAGCCAAGACCGGCTCGTGGTTTGCCCACGGAGCCGACGACAAGCTCTGGCTCGATCGCCTGGAAGTGCGGCTCGACGACGGCGAACTGGTGACCCTCAACCTCGATCGCTACTCGGTGATCGAGCCGCTGCCGGCGAAGTGAGGGATGTTCTCAGCGGTCGGGGCCGGGTCCTGGTCCTGGTCCGGGTCCGGGTCCGGAACCGCCCATCCGCGGCCGATCCATGCGGCGAAGGATCTCCTCGAGCATCCCCTCGATGCGGTCAAGCCGCATGTGGAGATCGACGAAGGGATCGCCGTCGGGCCCGGGGCCCATGCCACCCATCGGCATGCCTTCCTCGCGCATCATCTTCGCAAGATCGAACGGCTCGACCGTGACCGTGGCCTCGACCCGCCTCATCTCGGGACCGTCACCGCGCAGGACCTTGAAGAAGACCTGGTCGCCCGGCTGCATCCTTCGCAGGGCGGCCCGAATCGCCGCGGGACTTGCGTCGTCCTGTCCGTTGAACCACACGATGAGGTCGCCGTCCTCGAGACCATGACGACCCGCCGGATGGTGCTCGGCCAGGTCCGGAATGTGCGAAGAACGATCGGGATCGGCCCCTCGCCGGGCCGCGGTCTCGCCGCCCGGCTCGAGCATCACCCCCAGCATCACCGGCGGCGGCTGGTCGCCCCAGTGCTCGGGAAGCGCGTGCGGCACGGGCTCGGCCATCCACGTTCCGGGGCCGGGTCCGGGTCCGCGTCCCGGCGGGCCGCCCCGCAGCATGGCCGCGGTGCGCTCGTCCATCGAGATTTCGACCACCGTCGGCTTCGACTGGCAGCCCGCGAACACGGGCAGGATCGGGGCGAGCAGGATGGGCAGGAACGGGGAAACGCGCATGGAAAATCCTCGCGGAGAGAGAACTGCGGACCGGTTCCATCGGACCGAACGCGGCACGGGCTGCAATCTGGGGCTCGTGGGCACGATCCGGCCCGCCACTATCCTTCCCGCCCATGCGCTCCGCCGCCCCCGACCGCAAAGTCCGCACCGAACCGCGGTTGCTGCCTCGACTGGTCCTCGCCGGCGCGGCGGTCGGGCTGGGCTTGGCCCCGACCAACGGCTGCGCCCCCTCCAACACCGCGCTGCGGGCGATCGCCGAGAGCGAGCAGATCCCGCTCGGATCGGCGGACCGCGCCGGCGACTGGCCCTTCTGGCCGGCGACGGTCCGGTTCTTCCCCCTCAGCCGGAGCGTTCCCTCCGCCGCTGCCGGGGGAAGGTCGCTCGAGCTCTTCGTCGAGTGCCTTGATGCCGACGGCCACACCACGAAGGCCTCGGGGCACCTCGTGCTGGAGTTGGCCTGTCCGAGTGCCGTTCCGCCCTCGCGGCGAATGGTCATCGACCTGACCGACCCGGCCATGAACCGCGACCGTTGGGACGAGGTCACCGACAGCTACCGAATCGACATCCCCGCTCCGTTCGATGCTCCTCCCGAAAGCGGGATCGAGATCGACTGCCGGGTGATCCTGTTCGCGGCCGACGGAAGCACCCCGACCGCGACGACGCGGCTGAAGTGGTGACCGGGGTCAGTCGTCGGGATCCCCGGCCGCCGCTTCGGGAACGGTCCGGACGGCCGGCGGAGGAGGCAGCAAACCAAGTTGCCGGTACTTCTCGCGGTACTTCGCGAAGAGTCGCTTGTGGCGGCTGCCGAGGTCGACCTCGCGACCGTCAAGGAAGGCGGCGAGGACGTCGCTGGTGATCTCGAGCGGGTCGCCGGTGGTGACGATGATCGAGGCGCTCTTGCCCGGCTCGAGCGAGCCGAGGCGGTCGCCGACGCCGCAGATCTCGGCCGGCGAGCGGGTGATCGAGCGAAGGGCCGCCTCCTTGGACAGGCCAAACGCGGCCGCGGTGCCGGCGTGGTGGGGCAGATTGCGGTCGTGGGCCGGCTCGTCGCCGGTCGCGATCGCGAAGGGAACGCCGGCGGCCTCGAGACGGGCGGGCAGGGCGTAGGGCTCGTCGTAGACGTCGGAATCGCGGGCGGGCAGGCGGTGGATGCCGTTCAGCAGCACCGCGGCCTTGGCCCGCTGCAGGGCGGGAATCGACTCGGCGACCCCGGGGCCGCCGACGATGACCGGGCGATAGCCGTGGCGCGACGCCCAGGCGAGCGCCGCCTCGATCTGCCCGGCGCTTCCGCACGAGATGAAGACCGGCTTCGCCTCGCGGGTCACGCCCCGCATCGCGGCGAACCGCAGGTCGTGCGGCGTGTCGGGGAACGCGTCGGCCCGGTCGAGCCACGCTTTCGACTCGAGCGCGAACTTCTCGAGCGTGTCCAGATCCTGCTTGATCCGCTTCTGCTGATCCTCGGCGGGCTTGCGGGTCCACCAGGCGATCACCGGTTCCATGAGCGGCCAGTTGACCGCGACGCCCGCTTCCTTCACGACCGTCAGGTTCTCGTTCGTCCAGCCGTCAAGCCGCACGACGCTCGGCTGGCCCGACACCAGGCCACCGGTCGGCACGACGAGGGCGTGCAGGATGCCGGCGGCGCGAGCCACCGGGAAGAGGTCGGTGTCGGGGTTGATCGCGACCGTCGCGACCGCCTCGGGGTGCACCGTGCCGAACTCGCTGCGGTCGTCGGTGGTGACCGTCGCGAGGGTCTCCACCAGGCCGATCTGGGTCGGCGCGATGAAGAAGCCCGGGGCGACGTGCAAGCCCGTGGCGTCGAGCACGCGGGTGCCCGCGGGCAGCACGGCGGGCACGCCGGGACCGACGCTGGTGATGCGGCCCTCCACGAACAGGACATGCCCGTCGGGAATGGTCGCCGGACCGTTCGCGACGACGGGGTGGACGGTCGCATGGATCAGGGCGACCGGCGTGGCCTGGGTCGGGGCCGGGATCTGGGCCGATTGCCCGGCCAGGGCCGCTGAAGCGACGACGGCGAGGAAGGCGCTCATCGCGACACCCCCGAACTCACGCGGGCATCGAGCTCGTGGCAGCCGCACTCGCCGGGCCGGACGGCGAAGGGATCACGGCCGGAACGGACCAGTTCCATCAGGTACTCCTCGCGATCGTCGAGCATGCGGGCGAGCAGGCCGCCGCGGGCGGGCGGCTTGGCGTCGGGTTTCGCGTCGGGCTTGTCGCCTTCCTCGCCCAGCTTGGCCCGGGCCTTCGCCCGTTCTTCCTCGCGGGCGGTCACGGCCTGGGCCAGCAACCGCTGCCGCTCGGCCTCGACGGCGGCGGCCCGCGTGGCCTGCTCGGCGCGGACGAACCGCGGCGTGCCGTCGACCCAGGTCTCGTCGACGCGGGCGTAGACCGACAGCGGCTCGGCGGTCCAGATCACCAGGTCGGCGTCCTTCCCGACCTCGAGCGAACCGATCGAGCCGTCGATGCCAAGCTGCCGGGCGGGATTGATCGTGACGAACTTCAGGGCCTCGTGCGGGTCGAGACTGCCGTAGCGGACGGCCTTCGCGGCCTCCATGTTCATCCGCCGGGCGAGCTCGTT
>JBIKVN010000203.1:0-6026 GCA_044356865.1 Phycisphaerales bacterium
GTCGGGAAGACCGCCGCATCGGATGATTGCCTGAGCCGTCGAAGCCACGGAGGCTCACGATTCGGCGGACGCCGTCGTCAGTGATCCGAGGTCGACGGGTGGAAGGCTTCCGGGAAGGGGGTTCGTGCCGCGGGCACCGAACGCGGGCGGATTCGCCCGCGAGTTCCCCGAACGGACGGATCGCGTCACCGCGTGGTCCATCGCATCAGCAGGCGACCGTGCATGGGCGGATCGTCGAGCACGAGCCGGAAATGCCGGAAATCGTCGAGGGGAAGCCCGAGTCCGTCCGCCGCAAGGCCGATCATGGCAAGCCAAGGATCCGAGAGGGACGCGAGGGATGCGGGCAGTTTCAGCGACCGCGGCCGCTCGACCTCGGCATCGAGCGTCATGCGCTTGGCCTCCAGGCGGTCCGGTTCGCCGTGCCCGGTGCCCCCGAGGGGCCAGGGATCCGGCGGGCCATAGAGGGCGCCGACCGGTTCGCCGAGCAATGGAACATCGCGATGCAGCAGCATGTCGAACACGGTTCGTCGCGTCGGCGCCGACGAGATCGTGCCGAGGTGGCACGGGGGCGCTGGCTTTCGCCTGCCGCGCGGCGGGATCACCGATCCGGCGAGCGGCTGCACCTGTCCGAACGCGGCGCGGACGCCTCGTTTCCCGGTTGCCGCGGGCGGTGCGACGAAGGCCACCAGGTAGTCCTTCGAGCCGCTCGCTCTCAGGGTCGATCCCACCGCCCCCGGGCTGCAGAAGGCATCCATCACGCCGGGAATGGAGCCGGGCGCCAACGGCCTTGGCAGACGCGGGCCGCGACCGCTCAAGAGCATCCCCTCGAAGATCGGCCAGGCCGGACCGGGTCGCGAACGGGCGAGGCCCTCGAACAGCGACACGCCGGCGACGTCGACCATCCCCTTTCGATTGGGCGGACCGGCCAGGAGCCCACCGAGGAACGCATCGGCCTTCACGCCGAACAGCACCTCCGCCGCCTGCCGGGCCTGCTTTCGGGCGGCCCGCATCTGGAGCGACTGCGTGCGCGAGTCGAGCCCGCCCGCCGCGAGGAAACGCAGCATCGTGGGCTGCATCCGCGTCGAATGCAGTTCCCGTTCCACCGCCGCGATGGCGCCGCGCAGCGAGGCCAGCAGCGAGGAAGGACAGTCGAGCCGCGCCAGGCCCGCGAGGAGGAGTTCCCATCCCCGACTACCCGGGAGCGACCGTAGCGCCGCCGGCGCCTCCGGGCTGAAGGCGAGATTCCAGCAAACCCATCCCAGACTTCGGGAGACTCCAAGAGCCCGACCGCAGGCTCGGGCGCCGCTCTCGACCGGCAGCGATGCGTTGAACGCGGCCCGCAAGGCGGTCTGCAGTCGAGCGACCTCGGCCGAGAGGCGTTGCAACTCTTCGTCGAAGGTCAATGGGATCTTCGGGGTCATCGGAGGCGCGGACAGGATTCCGGACGAACGATCGCGGCGGGCGGGAAGCCGATGACGATATCCCCGCCGCCGGCGACGGACCGGGGACGGAAAGCGCGAAGATTCATCCGGGCCGGGTGTCCACCGGTGGACACCGGTTCCAGACGAGGCCGCCGCGCGTCCGGCGGACGGCCCGCATCGTTTGCGGGCGGCGTCCGCGGGTGGACGCAACTCGTTTGACCGCCCCGAAAACCGCGTCATCCTCTCGGTTCAAGAAGGGCGGTTCCGTCTTTCCGCCATGACCCGGATGGATGGTCCCGGCCGCGGTCGCCCGAACCGATTCCGCTTACGCTTCAGGAGTTTGCTGCCAGTCCGCCGGCGTCCCCTCCCGTTCGTTCCACCCACCGGCGGTACAGGGCCCGCCTTCGAATCATCCAACCAAGGAGAGAGATCGCATGTCGTATTCCCCGTCCGTTCTCGGGTTTCGCCGGCTCGCCCTCGGTGCGGCGCTGCTGGGCTGCTCGCTCGCATCGACCGAAGCGCTCGGCCAGGGCATGGTGTACACGACGGTGAACTCGTTCACCGTCACGATGGCCGCTGGTTCTGCCAGCGTCACCTACACCCTGCCCGGGCCGACTACTGGCTTTGCTTATTACTACTCGTACGCAGGAACCCTCGGTCAGGCTGGTGGGTACCGGAATGGCTCGTACGACGTGATTGCATGTGGCTTGGGGATCACATCGGGTTCCACAAGCGCGAGCTTCATTGGAACGGTCAGCCTCACCTTCTCGCAGGATGTGACCTTCTCCGACCTCGGCTTCAATCTGGCCGGAATCAGCAGCGGTTGGTTGTACGGCGGCTCGGCCGTGAACAACGGCGACCTCTTCGTCGCCAGCGGCTCCCCGTACGTCTTCACGATCAACTACTCGTACACCGGGACTTCACAGCCCTCTTTCCTTTCCTGGGTTGGTTTCCAAGCCGCCACGTCTGCCGTGCCTCTTCCGGGCGCGGCCGCGCTCGCCGCGGGTGGGCTTCTCGGCCTGACGCGACGCCGCAGGCGCTGACGAGCGGCCGACGAGACTCAAGCCACGACCGATCGAAGGCCCCCGAGCAATCGGGGGCTTTCCGTTTCCGGCGGTTGGCGGTCTCGTGAGATGCGGTCAGGCGGCGCTCGCGTGGCCGTGACTCGATGCGGCCCTTCCGAATCGAGCCGGACAGACGAGCGCCGTCCGCACGCCACGCGGATTCGCCGATGAAGCGTCCGACCGCCAGGAAGCGTCGCCGGCCGGCGAAAGCCGGCATCACGCGACGTCGCGTGGGTCGTCTGGCCGCCAGGCTTCCTGGCCCCAGGGCATTTCCGTCGCGGATCGTTCGGGATCGGCATGCGGCGACCCGGACCTGGCGGGGGCTTTGGGGGGTTGACGGGAGTCAGGACCCGGCGAACATCGTCCGCGTCAGCTGCGCCCGGCTGCGCACGCCGAGCTTGCGGTAGACGCGCGTGGAAAGCGTCACCACGGTATGCGGAGACACGCCGAGCAGTGTCGCGATCTGAGGTCTCGAGAGTCCATCGGCCAGAGCGCGGGCGACTTGCAGTTCGCGGGGCGCGAGCGATGCGGTCGAGGCGGCGGGGACCGGCGTCTTTCCGATCCCCGACTTGCTCGCGAAGAACTCGACGGCCAGCTCGGCCGGAAGGGCCGACGGGAGCGGTCGTACCCGCAGTTCCACGACGTGCTGGGTCGACGGCTCGGCCCGCTCGCCGGTCGGTCGACGGGCGGACTTCCGCGACGCCCGACGCTGTTCGAGCATGCCGAGGAAGTCGGTCACCCGCCGGACCCGTGCGATCAGCTCGTCCCGCTCGTTCGCCGAGATCACCGGCAGGTAGAGCGAGTCGAAGGACCACGCCGGGCCGCCCGGCGGTTCGGCAACGCCGGCGTCCGCGATCCTCCGCTCGACGCGGGCGCGGACCGTACGGACGAACTCGGCGAGGCGCCGCGCATCCTCGGGATCGCCTCCCCGAAACCGGATCCGGAGCGGCGGCGGCACCGCGGCGTAGCGGATCGATCGATGCCCCCCACCGGCACGGACCGCGCGCACGAGCCGTGCCGCGCTCAGGAGATTGATCTTCGCCTGTACCCATGCCGCCGGCCGCGCAGCCAGTTCGGACAAGGCCTTGAGGCTCAGCGGCCGGGCGTGCGTCTGCATCTGCCGCAGGATCTCGGCAGCGCCGTCATCGTTGAGCGCTTCCATGAGATGGGGCGCATGGATCACGAACGAGGTGCTCATCGGTGCGTCCCCTCGCAAGAGCCTTCACCGCACCGTGACGGGCGATCTCGGTGGAAGGCGGGCTGCCGCGGACGATCATGGGTTCCGCGCGATGCGGAATCCATACCGGTGGCTCAGGTGGTTGGGTGGAGACCACATCCGCTTCGATGAACGCAGGTTGGTGCGCTCGTCGAAGAACGATCCGCCGCGCAGGATGCGCGTCGTCCCGGAGCCGGGTCCCGTGGGATCCACCACCGGTCCCGCGGGGTACGGGCCCGTGAAGTCGTTCACCCACTCGTAGGCATTGCCGGCCATGTCATGCAATCCGAATCCATTGCCCGCCTTGCGCCCGACCGGATGCGTCTGGTGTCCGGAGTTCCCGCCGCACGGGGGGCACGATCCCCACCATGCAATCTCGTTCGCGAGTTGGTCGTCGTTCGTTCCGTCGGGGTGCCCCGGAAGGGAGTGGTACGCGGCGGTCGTGCCGGCGCGGCATGCGAACTCCCACTCCGCTTCCGTGGGAAGCCGCAGGTCCGAGGTGCCGCCGGAACCTTTCACGCTGTTGGCGTTGAGGAACGCCTGGATGGTGTCCCAGCTGACCGTGTCCACCGGCCGGTTGGGCACCTCCGACGCCGGGACCTGAGGGCTCGGGTTTCGCCACAGCGACGGGTTGGATCCCATGCGTGCCTGCCACTGGGCCTGCGTGACCTCGTAGCGGCCGAGATAGAACGCGCTCGTCAACGTGACCGTATGGATCGGCCCCTCGTTGCTGCTGCAGAGGTACGCGAGGGACACCGAGCATCCCATCTGGAACGTCCCCGGCGGAATCAGCACGAGCTCGATCTGAGTGTCGTCGTCGCGCACGCGCCACGCCAGCCCCGTCGCGGTGATCGCCTCACGCAGGGTCGCATCGTGCACGATCGCGGGGTCCGGATACGCCTCGATCATGCTCGCCCACGCGGGCACGGTGACGCACGGACCCCACCCCGCCAGCAGCGCGGTCAGGTCCGCGCCGTCGACCGAGCCGTCCGCATCGATATCGCCGGCGCACTCCGTCCCGCGCGGGCATGGCCCCCATTGCGACAACACCACCGTGAGGTCGGCACCGTTGACGACCCCGTCGTCGTTCGTATCGGCATCGCATCCGCCTTGCGCGTGCGCGGACGACGCGAGCGTGAGTGCGAGGCCCGCAGATGCGGCGGCAATGGCTCGGAACGCGAAGTCGGACATCGGCGGGTTCCTCGATGGGGTGCTCGGAGGCGAGGGGGTCCGTGCCACGAGACCGAAGGCACGACCGTTCGCAGTCTAGAGATACGGGATCCTGCATCACCCGGGAACGAGCAAGTCCGTTCGGTCGCTCCCTTTGCGGACTTTCGCCCCCTTGTCGCTCGATCGATGCACAGGATGGACGGGCTTGCGACGGGTCAGAACCCCATAATCCTCGCGGAGCGGTGGGGCTGGACCCTACACCCGGTCGAGGGTGACCCGCCTCGCCCACGCGGCAAGCGGCGCCTCGTTCGCCATCGAGGTCAGCGGGATCGCGATCGGCGTCGTGCCGAGGAGCGCCGCCATGCGCCCGCCGCGACCGGAGCGGAGCCATGGGCCGATCCTGGGCCCCAGCACCCGACCGCGATGGCAGGCGAGCGGCACGCTCCTCTCGTGCGACGTCCCCTCCGTGCGGGCCGGGAGGCGACGGCCCTGGCCGCGGCCGTCGCGAGGGCCCCCGGGCCAAACCCGTATGCTCAACGCCCGATGATCGCCCCCCAGAAGCAGATGACCGGGATGCTCGGGCACCCCGTGGCCGAGAACCCGATCGATCGCATGTTCGACGCGGTCTACGCCCACCACGGCCTTCACTGGCAGTTCTGGAAGAACGACATCGCCACCGAGGCCGACCTGGCGCTCGCGGTCCGGGCGCTCCGGCCGCTCGGCTACCGCGGCATGTGCATCACCGTGCCGTGGAAGGTGGCGGTCATCCCGCTGCTCGACGAGGTCGACGACGACGTGCGGGCCATCGGCGCCGCCAACTACATGACCATCCACGACGGTCGCCTGGTGGGCCACAACAACGACGGCAAGGGCGTGGTGAAGGCCATCGCGAAGGTGGCGCCGATCGCGGGTCAACGCGTGGTCATGCTCGGGGCCGGCGGCGCGGGACGCGCGATGGCGATGGAGATCGCCTGGGCCGGCGCCGCGCACCTGACGCTGGTCACGCGCCGCGAGGAGCAGGGCCGCGAGGTGGCCGACCGCGTGCGGCGGGGCTCCGGCGTCGCGTGCGAGTGGCAGGCGTGGAGCTCGCCCGTGCGGCTTCCGCCGGGCACGACGATGCTCATGAACGCGACGCACCTCGGCTGCGCGCCGGAA
>JBIKVN010000204.1:0-6018 GCA_044356865.1 Phycisphaerales bacterium
CCGGTCGCCTTGCTGGTCGGGCCGGGGACATTCTCTTCCGCGAACATGACGGCGGACATGGCGAAGAGCTACAAGATGGCGCTGTTGGTCGGGCGGCCGACCGGCGAGCCGGTCAATTCGATCGGCGAATGCGGCTTCGCCCAGTTGCCCAACAGCGGCCTCATCGTCAGCTTCTGCACGGCCTACTTCGTCGGCGCCGCGGGTAACCCCGAGAACGGCGGGCCCGTCGAGCCCGACATCCTCGTCCCCGACGACGACGGCGGCGCGCGTGCGATCGAGGTTGCGATCCAGGCGCTGCGCGAGCGCGACGCGACTCCGAGGTAGGACGCGGGCGGCGCGTCGTGTCGCCGGGGGCGTTTCAACCCGTCGAACCCCTTCGCAGTCGACTGGCTTGTCTTCAGGCGGGTGGGCAGATCGCCCCCATGGCGTGTCGTGTCGGGGGCTCCGTGCTCTCGGGTTTGCGGAAGGAGCGGAAGCGTCTGTTCCGAACGGGGGGCAAGCGGTAGTGTTGCCGGCCCGCTCTCACACGCTCTCCGAACGGGTCAACAGGCGGAAGACATCAGGGCGCGACCGAGGAGGCCCCATGAGCGTGCGCCCGAGGAACCTCGGCCTGCGCAAGCGTGCCTGCGCGACTTTGAACGTTGCAGACCGGCGCCCCGCTCGGCCGACTCCGGTGGCAGCCATGGACCCGACGGGCCGGTTATGAGTCCTTCACCAAGCGGCACGGACGGTGTCTCGGCCGTGCGGACTTGAACGGCCCGCCTGCAGTCCGCGCGAGGCAATGACCACGTCCGGTCCGCGTTCGATCCTCGGAGTACAGTTCGATGAGCATGCAGACACATCCGGCCGCCGCCGCCCTGTTCGTGACGCTGTGCGGGTCACACGCGGCGGCGCAAACCAACATCCATGCGACGATGGAGCATGGAGGGCTGACCCGCTCCTACATCGTGCACCTGCCTCCGGGCTTCTCGGCGGAAGTGCAAGCTCCGCTCGTGATTGCCCTCCACCCTACGGGTACGACGGGAGCGCAGCTTCAAATGACCTCCGGATGGGACGTCGTGAGTGACGCGCATGGGGTGGTGGTCGCCTACCCCGACGGCGGGCTGCCGGCCGGGGCGAACGGCGGAAGGGTCTGGAACACCTGGGAGTTGACGGGTGCCGCACCCGATGACAGCGGGTTTCTCGCCGCGCTCATCGACCGATTGCAGGCGGACTTCGGCATCGCTGCATGCCGGGTCTACATGACCGGATTCTCGGCCGGGGCGATGATGACGAACACCTTCGCGGCGCTGCACGCCGACAGGATCGCGGCGATCGCGCCCGTCTCCGGCGGCTGGATCACCGCGTACGGTGGAAGAGAGTCGCAGCTCTCCCCGGTCCGGCCGGTGCCGACGTGGATCTGGCGGGGGAGCAACGAGACCTTCACGACCGGGACGGGCAAGAACGCGCGCCCTCGCGATGTGCAGGATCAGGAGCAGCGCGCGTTCTGGGTGGCGCACAACGGCGCCACCTACCAGACAACGACCATCGAGCAGTTGACCTACGCAGTGCCGCGCATCTACATCACCGCGCGGTTCGACGGCACGGCGCCGGTATGGTTCACGGAAGTCCAGGGTACCGGTCACGTGTACCAACCGGGCGCCGCGGATCTCGTCTGGAACCGTTTCTTCTCGCAGATCGTGTCTGCAGAGACTGGGTGCACGCCCTGTCCCGCGGACATCAGCGGGGACGGCAACATCGATGGCACGGATCTTGGTCAGCTCCTCGCCGCCTGGGGCTCTGCGGACTCCGCGTCGGACCTCGACGGCAACGGCTCGGTGGGTGCTGCGGACCTGGGGATGCTCCTCGCGGCATGGGGAGCCTGTTGAGCCCACCTGCAGACCCGCGGCCTGAGTGCGTGCGGGTTGGGTTCGGAAGGCTGTGGACGAGCTGCCTTGATGGTGCGCTGCCCGCCCGTTCCGATCCTCACCCCGCTCCCACGTCGCGAAGGAATCGCCCTGCACTCCCTCTGGGAAGCTCAGAACGCCATCTCGAGTTCGAAGCCGTTTCGATCAGGGAGCTTCAGAGGACCCCGTCGCGGTCGCGGCGGGGTCTTTCGCTGCGCTCCCGGCGGTCGGTCGTCAAGCCGTCCCGCCGCGGCCAGGCTCCCGGCTGTTTCCTGGCCCGTTGGACACGCTGTCGAGATCAGGGGAGGAGATCGGAACGACGGCCAAGTCGATGCGGCGGCCTGTCCCTCCACTGAGCGAACTGCGACAAACCGCGTCAATACATGCGGTCGAACGATGTCCCGTTGAACCGGAACACGCCCTTGCCCCCGACCCAGAGGTCGCCCGCGCGGTCCCGGTAGATCGCCATGACGTCCCGCGTGGTCAGGCCGTCGCGCTCGCCGAACTAGCGCAGCGTGCGGCCGTCGTAGCGCCACGCGCCTCCGCCGATGGTGCCGATCCAGATGCATCCCTCGCGGTCCTCGCCGATCGAGAACACGCGGAGCAGCGACCGGTCGGCATCCGCCGCGTCAGCGCACAGGTCCGCCAGCAGCGCCGTCCGTGCGCCCTCGACCATGACCACGCCGACGCCGTTGTTCCCGATCCACAGCCGACCCGAGCGGTCCTCGAACACGCAGCGCACGTGCGGTGCGCCGTCCACCTTCCGCAGCCCCATGCGTTCGCCGTCGATGGTCGTGAGTGTCCGGCCGTCGAACCCGAACACCGCCTCATAGGTCGCGAGCCACACACGCCCGCCCTTTCCCCTGCAGATCCCGGTGAGGGAGTAGCCGTCGTCGGCCGCGCCCTCGCGCAGCGGCGGGAACGTCAGGTAGGTCAAGCCCTCGCCGTCGAAGCGGTAGACGCCGGGGGCGAGCTCGAACTGGTTGAAACCATGGACCCCGTCGCTCTTGAACCAGAGGTCACTCGGGTCGAGCGTCCACGCATCCGTCGCGTCGTAGCGGCGGGCGGTGCTCGTGGCGACCGCGCCTCCGGAGTAGTTGCTGATGCCGACGCCGTTGTCGAACCAGATCGTTCCGCGCGCATCCTCCTGGATCGAGCGCACCTGGTTGTCGCTCAGGCCGTCTGCGGTGGTGAAGCACTGGAATCGCTCGCCGTCGAACCGGCAGACTCCCTCGAAATGGCTGCCGAACCAGTAGTTCCCGCTCCGGTCCTGCAGGATCGCCCGCACGCCGCCGTTGTGCATCCCGTTCTGCCCGGCTTCATAGGTGAAGGGCAGTCGCTGCTGCAGGGGGGGCGTCGGGACCGCAGGAGATCTCGCCGTACAGCGGCAAAGCAGCGCGAACAGGACGACGAGGGAACCGCGTGAGACCCACTTCATGAGAGTGCTCCGACCGATCGGGATCGGCCGTCGGCGCGCGAGGTGCGCGTCGACCAGGCGAGCCGGAACCGCTGGCTGCGCAGCCACCATGGGGATTCGAGCCATGCGGCCTCGATTCGATGGCTCTCGATGTCGTCGGAGCTGCCGGGCCGCAGCGTGGAAGGCATGGTGGACCGTATCGAGATCGACGGGGCTGCAGCGATGACCACCCATGTACTCTAGGTCATGAATGACGGATCCGCCGGGCTTCGATCCGCCCGGCATCCCGGCTGGCGGCGTCGGCTTCGACTCGCTGTATCGCTGCGGATACAGCGTCGTCTCGCCTCCTTGCCTGCCGGGCGCCGGATCGGATCTCGGGCCTTCGGCGATCCATCAGACAGAACCTAGAAGTGGGGGACCATCGCGCCGTATCGGTCGGCGAGGTACTCGACGATCACCCGCGTGTCGGTGGCGTGCAGCCGATCGCCCGCCTTGTGGAACCTGCTCGCGTCCACGAATCCGTGGTTCACCGGATCCAGGACGAGGTTCGGGCAGCCCTGGTGCGCGTCGCCGACGAGCTCGACGATCGGCCGCCTCGGCCTTGGGTAGTCGACGTACCGGATGTCGAGGCGAGTGCGCAGCTCGGGACAGCAACCCAGCACGCCCTCGAGGAACGCGCAGTCGGGGCAGTAGTATCGCTTGCCTTCGTGGTCGCGGGCGCTGTCGGTGAATCCCGGAGTGAGCAGGAAGAGGATGTCCATCGGATGTCCTTGGCTGTCGGTTCGATTCATGCGCTACCGGCCTGCCAACGCTCCTTCGGGCACGGCTTCTCCATCCAGCGGCCGGCGGGCACGGGAAGGTAGCCGAACTTCTCGTAGAGACCGTGGGCGTCGCGGGTGGCAAGGCACCACCGTCGCACGGTCTGGAGATCGGGGTGACGCTCGAGCGCCTCGAGCATGCGGCGCGAGATGCCTTGCCCGCGCCGGCCTTCCTGAACGCACACGTCGCAGAGCCAGGCGAACGTCGCACGATCGGTGACGACGCGGGCCAGTCCCACCGTCGCGCCCGTGGCGTCGTCGAGCGCAACCGCCGTGATGCTGTTGCGGAGCGCCTCGGCCACCACCTCGCGGCGGATGTTCGGAGACCAGTAGGTCCCGGCCAGCATGCCGTGGATGGCGTCGAGGTCCTGGCGGGCGGGATCGAGGGAGATCGTGATGGACACGCGTCGGCCTCGTGCGGAAGTATCGCAGATGCGGAGTGCCCAAGACACGCCGCCGATCGTTCCGATCTCGAGATCGACCGCAGCCGGCGGGGATGAACATCACCGGGCGGCCGGGCCCCGTCGACTCACGGGTTCCGTGCCACCCGGAACCCCGTGCCGCCGCCGAAGTCGAGGGTCTGGATCTCGTACCGTCGCGACGCCCGGCAGAAGCCGTCCTCGAAGTCGAAGAAGCTGCCGCGTGCGATGCGCGACGTGCCGGTCTCGGGACCGGTCGGATCGGTCTTGGCGCTTCGCGTGTAGTCGCCGTACCGGTCGCTTACCCACTCCCAGGCGTTGCCGATCATGTCGTGGAACCCGAGGGCGTTCGCGGCCTTCGTGCCCACGGGGTGCTTGCGGCCCCCGGAGTTCCCGAGGTGCCAGGCGATGGCGTCGAGCTCGCCGTAGCGCGGGGCCGGAACGCCGGCGCGGCACGCGTACTCCCACTCGGCCTCGGTGGGAAGGCGCAGGCCTGCCGCGCGGCAGAACTCGGCCGTCTTCGACCAGCCGGCGGTCACGGGAAGGCCGCTGCGGGGGTCCGGCGCCTTCGCAGGGCCGGCTGCGGCGGGAGTCGTGGTGAAGACGATGGTCCCGTCCGGGCCGGCTTCCGCCGTCTGCCGGGTGGGCACGGGGTTGCCCTTCGAGTCAACGAGCTCGTAGCCGCCGCTCACGATGATGGTCCGGCCGCCTCCGGCATCGACCTGGACACCCTGCACGCCGGGCGTGACGGGCTCCGCTCCGGTGCGGGCATCGTCGCCGAGCACCTTGGTCCACTGCTCCCTCGTCACCTCGTAGCGACCGAGGTAGTAGGGCCGGCTGATCGTCACCGGGTGGGCCGGCACCTCGTTCGCGAGCGCCTCGGCGTCGCCGGCGCTCTTCCCCATCATGAACTGCCCGGGCGGCACCAGCAGCATCTCGATGCCCGAGGCCTGGTCGCGCACCCGCCACGGCAGTCCGGTGCGCACGATCGCCTCCCGCAGCGCGGCGTCCGTCACGACCTTCGCATCGACGTCCTTCTCGAGGACCTCGCACCAGTCGAGGGATGCCGGCGCCCGGTCGGGTTCCGGCTTCGGGGCGGGCGCCGGGGCCTCGACGCGGGCGGGGCTCTCGGTTCCATCTTTCGCGGGTTTCGCCGGTTCCGCCGGGGCGGCCGCCGCCGGAGGCGCGGGCGGGGCGTCGACCCGAACCGGTTCCGCGAGACTCGTGGTCGGCGGGCTGCCCTTCATGAACCTGGCGTACCACACGCGGTCGAGGTCGTCGATCCGCGCCCGCAGGCGGTCGCGCAGCACCGTGCGGTCGTTCGACTGCTCGTCGCCCATGATCACCATGCCGCCGCGCTCCAGCGGCACCACTTCCTCGAGCATGCGAAGCCCGACCCGGTAGACCGCGACGGCCGCCGCGTCGTCCATCGATTCGGTCTGCTTCAGCGTGCCGCGCAACTCGTAGGCCGCCATGAA
>JBIKVN010000027.1:0-20093 GCA_044356865.1 Phycisphaerales bacterium
TCGATCCAGGTCCTCGAGGGCCTCGAGGCGATCCGCAAGCGGCCCGGCATGTACGTCGGCGGGACGGGCCTGAACGCCCTTCACCACCTCGTCTACGAGTGCGTCGACAACTCGATCGACGAGGTCATGGCCGGCCACGCGAGCGCGGTGACCGTCCGGATCGACGTCGACGGCTCGTGCGAGGTGATCGACGACGGCCGCGGCATGCCCGTCGACCCGATGCGGCACGAGAACCCCGCGATCAACGGGCGCCCGGCGGTCGAGGTGATCCTGACCGAGGTCCACGCCGGCGGGAAGTTCGGCGACAACGCGTACAAGGTCTCGGGCGGCCTCCACGGCGTCGGCGTCAAGTGCGTGAACGCCCTCAGCGAGTGGACGCAGGTCGAGGTGCTGCGCTCGGGGCAGATCCACGAGATCGCCTTCGAGCGCGGCAAGGTCACCAAGCCGCTCACCGTGGTCGGCCCGGTCGCCGCGGGCGCGACCCGCACCACCGGCACCTCGATCCGTTTCCTGCCCGACCGCGAGATCTTCCCCGACGTCCACTTCCTCTACGACACGCTGGCGTGGCGGCTCCGCGAGCTCGCGTACCTGAACGCGGGCGTCCGCATCCGCCTCATCGACGAGCGGGTCGACCGGCACGGGAACCGCCGCGAGGACGAGTTCTTCGACCGCGACGGCCTCGCCGCGTACGTGCGGCACCTGAACACCGCGAAGACGCTGCAGGGCCCGGTCATCGCCTTCAGCGGCGAGGACGAGGCCGCCGGCGGCGGATCCGGAATCAGGGCCGACATCGCGATGCAGTACACCGACGCCACCGCCGAGAACATCCTCTGCTTCGGCAACAACATCCGCAACGGCGACGGCGGCACGCACTTCGCGGGCTTCAAGACGGCGCTCACCCGCGTCGTCAACGGCTACGCGAAGGAGAACGGCATCCTCAAGGACCTCGTGCCGACCGGCGAGGACCTGCGCGAGGGCCTGACCGCGGTGATCTCGGTGAAACTGCCGAACCCGCAGTTCAACAACCAGACCAAGGAGAAGCTCCTCAACCCCGAGATCGAGGGTTTCGTCTCGCAGACCCTCGGCGAGAGGCTCAAGGCCTGGCTCGAGGAACATCCGAAGGAAGCGAAGGAAATGTGCCAGCGGGCGGTACTCGCCGCCGAGGCCCGCGAGGCGGCCCGCAAGGCCCGCGAGCTCATCAAGCGGAAGGGCTCGCTCGAGTCGGGCGGCATGCCGCACAAGCTCGCCGACTGCTCGTCGAACGACGTCGAGAGGACCGAGCTCTTCATCGTCGAGGGTGACAGCGCCGGCGGCAGCGCCAAGGGCGGCCGCGACCACGTCACGCAGGCGATCCTGCCGCTTCGGGGCAAGCTGCTGAACGTCGAGAAGGCCCGGCTCGACAAGGTGCTCGGGTTCGAGGAGATCCGCATCCTCATCCAGGCCCTGCAGTGCGGCATCGGCGAGGATTTCGACCTCGCGAAGCTGCGCTACGGCCGCGTGGTGATCATGACCGACGCCGACGTCGACGGCAGCCACATCCGCACGCTGCTGCTGACGTTCTTCTTCCGCCAGATGCCCGAGCTCGTGCGTCGCGGCAAGATCTTCATCGCCCAGCCGCCGCTCTACCAGGTCATGCGAGGCAAGAAGAGCCAGTACGTGCTGAACGACCGGGCGATGAGCGACGCCCTCGTCGAGATGGCCCTCGGCCATGCCCGCCTCGCGATCCGCGACGCGGCCGGGAAGCCCGAGCGCACCGTCGAGGGCCCCGAACTGCGGCGGCTCATCCAGACCCTGCACCGCCTCGACGAACTCGTCGGCGTCTCGCAGCGGCGCGGCATTCCCTTCCAGAAGCTGCTCGACGCCCGCGCCGGCGACCCGACCGGCGGGCGGCGGCTGCCCTCGTGGCACGTGAGCTGGCCGGGCGGCGATGCCTTCTTCTGGAGCGAGACCGACGCCCGGGCCCACGTGCAGGCGAAGGACCTCCTGCTGGACGAGATGGGCGGCTCGGTCACCGCGGGCGATCGCCTGCGGCTCGCTTCGCTCCGCGAACTGCACGAGAACCGCGAGCTCGAGCGGCTGTTCCGCGAGATCTCGGCCGCATCGCTCGTGATCGACGACTGGTCGAGGGTGCAGGAAGAGACGGTCACCGGCGAGAAGAAGTCGACCCGCTACGGCTGGATCGTCGAGGGCCGCGGCCGCGCGAAGGCCGCCGAGGCGAGCGACGGCGACGACGGCGAGGGCGAGGGGAAGGCCGAACCCAAGGCCGAACCCAAGGCCGAACCCAAGGCCGAAACGAAGACGGAAATGGTCGAGTGCCCCAATGTCCCCTCGATCCTCAAGCAGCTGCACGAGGTCGGCCGCCGGGGCATCGAGGTCAAGCGTTTCAAGGGCCTCGGCGAGATGGACGCCGAGCAGCTCTGGGAGACGACGATGAACCCGGCCAATCGCACCCTGCTGCGGGTCACCTGGGACAGCGCGAGCGAGGCTGACCAGCTCTTCACGATCCTCATGGGCGAGAACGTCGAGGAGCGGCGGGCCTACATCGAGCGACACGCGGTCGAGGTGAAGAACCTCGACGTCTGAGCCGGACCTGCCATGAACCCGACGGGATCCGAAACGACCGCGACGGGGTTCGTGCCGCAGATCCCTGCCGGTCCGGAACTTTCCGCCGTGGTCGTGGTCGGCACGCGACGCCGAAGGGCGCAGGCGGCGATCGATGCGCTCGTCGCCCAGACGATCGCCGACCGCATGGAGCTGGTCGTCGTCGACACCACCGATCCGATCCGCCATCCCGACCTGGTGGTGCCCGAGGCGGTCCGGACGGTCTACCTCAGGTTCTCCGCGGAGCTCGGTTGGGGAAAGTGCCGGCACCACGGCCTGAAGCACGCGACCGCGCCGCTCGTCGCGTTCATCGAGGACCATTGCTTCGCGAGCCCGGGCTGGGCCGCGGCGATCGTCGAGGGATTCCGGGCTGGCCATGCGGCGGTCGGATACGGCTTCGCCAACGCCAATCCCCGGTCGACCCTCAGTCGCGTGGGCATGCTGGTCGACTACGGGCCGTGGCTGGTGCCGGCCGAGTCGCGAACCGTCTCGGCCCTTCCCGGGAACAACGTCGCGTACCGCAAGGACCGCGTCGAGGTCTTCGGTGACGCCCTCGGAGAACTGCTCGAGACCGATTACAACCTCCACCAGGCCCTCACCTCGCGGGGCGAGACGCTCTTCACGGCCGCCGACGCGGTGGCGTCCCACCAGAACTTCGAGCGTGTGGGCAAGACGATCGGCGCGAACTTCGCGTACGCGCGGCTGCTCGCCTCCCATCGTCGCACCCGTGAGCGTTGGGGCTCGCTCAAGCGGCTGGTCTACACGGTGGGCACGCCCGTGGTCTCGACGCCGGTCCGCCTCGGTCGGCTGTTCGCGAGCCTTCGCTTTCGCCCCGATCCCGGCCAGGCCTTCCTACTCTGCCTGAAGTCGCTTCCGCACCTCGTGGTCGTGTTCGAGGTCGTCTCGTTCGGAGAAGCCCTCGGCTACTGGTCCGGGGCCGGATCCGCATCCGCACGCCTCTTCCACTGGGAGGTGGAGGTCGAACGGCTGGAGGGCGGCGATGCCGACCGTTGATCCGCGAACGCCGCCGCGGGTCAGCGTGGTCTGCCCCGCGTACCACTCGTACGACACCATCGAGGCGTCGCTGCGGGCGCTCGAGGCCCAGACCTACCGCGATTTCGAGATCATCGTGGTGAACAGCTCGCCGGAGACGAGGACGCAGGAGCTGGTCACCGCGCGATTTCCCGCGGTGAAGTTCGTCCAGTCGCCGGTCCGCCTCTATCCGCACGCGGCCCGCAACCGCGGCCTCGCGGATGCCGCCGGGGAACTGCTCGCGTTCACCGATCCCGACTGCATCGCGGCGACGGATTGGCTCGAGAAGCTCGTCGCGGCCATGGACCGCGGATGCGGGATCGCGCTCGGCGGCATGGGCATCATCGAGCCCACCTGGCGGGAAACCGGCATCCACCTGCAGAAGTTCCATTGGTGCCTCGCCGGCGCCCCCGCGGGCGAGCGGTCCGACATCGCGACGGCGAACGCGTGCATCACCCGGGAAGTCTGGCGGCAGGCCGGCCCGTTCAACGCCGACCTCTTCTGCGGCGATTCGCTTCTGGCGTGGCAGGCGAGGCGGGCCGGATTCCGCATCGACTTCGTGCCGGACGCGGTCGTCCGGCACCACCACGGGCAGACCGCGGGCCGCTTCGCCCGCGAGCGGTTGACGCGGGGGAAGGAGTTCGCCCGGACGCGCGCCGACTGGTACGGATGGTCGAAGGGCAAGTCGCTCCTTCAACTGCTGGCCACGCCCGCGACGCTGGCCCTGGTGTCCGCGCGGTCGGTTCGCGACGGCATCTCCGCGGGGTACGGACTGAGCTCGATCACGACCCTGCCCTTCCAGGCGCTCGGACACGCGTCGTGGCTCTTCGGGGAGGCGCGGGGGCACCTTGCCCGACTCGCCGAGGTCCGGACGACGCGGCCGGCCGGGTGAGCGGCTGCCTTTCCGCGGACCCCTCAGCCCCGCACGACCTCCACCGCCGCCGCCCTCGTCGCGATCTTTCGCGCCTCGCCCGCCGTCTTGCCGTGGGCCAGCACCATGCCCATGCGGCGGTGCTTCCGCGTCGAGGGCTTGCCGAAGAGCCGCACCTCGACGCCGGGCGTCGCGAGGGCCTTCTCGAGGCCTGAAAACCGCGGCGGCGCGTCGGTCACCGCGGGCGACCGGCTGCGGCTGGCGGCCCTGCGCGCGCTGCACGACAACCGCGAGCTTGAGCGGCTTTTCCGCGAGACTGCCGCCGCAGGCCTCGCGATCGACGACTGGTCGACGGTCCAGGAGGAGACGGTCACCGGCGAGAAGCGGTCGACGCGCTACGGCTGGATCGTCGAGGGCCGCGGCAAGGCGAAGACCGCCGACGCGGCGGACGGCGACGAGGGCGAGGCCGAGTCGAAGGCCGAAGCCAGGCCGGAACCGAAATCGGAAATGGTCGAGTGCCCGAGCATCCCCTCGATCCTGAAGCAACTCCACGAGGTCGGCCGCCGCGGCATCGAGGTGAAGCGCTTCAAGGGCCTTGGCGAGATGGACGCCGAACAGCTCTGGGAGACGACGATGAACCCCGCCAACCGCACCCTGCTGCGGGTCACCTGGGACAGCGCGAGCGAGGCTGACCAGCTCTTCACGATCCTCATGGGCGAGAACGTCGAGGAACGCCGGGCCTCCATCGAGAAGCACGCGGTCGAGGTGAAGAGTTTGGATGTGTGAGGGGTGGGGTCGCTTCGGGCGATCCGCTCGTTCCTTTGGCCGGGATGCGCTGAACAGCGCCCCCTCGCGGAAACCTCTCGCGGCCGGCGGGATCAGAAGAATTCTCCGGCAACTTGGCGTGGGCTCGCCGCCCTTCCGAGAGGCGGAGTATCGATCGTTACCTTATCGAGACTCTCGCCATCGGCGAACTGATGCGAGCGACCCGGTCACGGGTAGCCCGAAGTCCGCCGGCACGGCTTGCTGCCTGGCGCGGATAGGGTTCTTCGCCAGGAGGTTACCGGCGGCATGCAGGGCACCCGGGACGACGGCGATCCCGTAGATTGCCAGACCGCACCCGCCGGTATCGGGCACCCCAAGGCACGAACCAGCAGGGCTTCCTCCCCCCCGCGACCGTGTGCCGGGACTTTGACCGTCCCTACGAAGGGTTCCGATGCCAATCAAGAAGTCCGACCTCTACTCCTCGCTGTGGGCCTCTTGCGACGCGCTGCGCGGAGGCATGGATGCCAGCCAGTACAAGGACTACGTCCTGTTCATGCTGTTCATCAAGTACGTCAGCGACAAGTACGGGAACAGCTCCGACTTCGCGCCGCCGGTCAAGATCCCGAAGGGCGCGAGCTTCAAGGACATGGTGGCGCTCAAGGGAAAGAGCGACATCGGCGACAAGATCAACACGCAGGTCATCCAGCCGCTGATCGATGCGAATGACCGACTCGCCCGCAGCGACTTCCCTGACTTCAACGACCCCAACAAGCTCGGCGAAGGCCAGGCCATGGTGGATCGCCTGACGGGCCTCATCGCGATCTTCGAGAGCCCGCACCTCGACTTCTCGCAGAACCGCGCCGACCAGGACGACATCCTCGGAGATGCGTACGAGTACCTGATGAGGCACTTCGCCACCGAGAGTGGCAAGAGCAAGGGTCAGTTCTACACCCCGGCCGAGGTCAGCCGAATCCTGGCGAAGGTCATCGGGATCTCCGCGGCCAACACGAAGGCCGCCACGACCGCCTACGACCCGACCTGCGGGTCTGGCTCGTTGCTCCTCAAGGTTGCGGCCGAAGCGGGCAAGCAGATCACGCTCGAGGGCCAGGAGATGGACGTGGCCACGGCGGGCCTTGCCCGCATGAACATGATCCTGCACGACTTCCCGGGCGCGATCGTGATGACCGGCAACACGCTGGCCGCCCCGAAGTTCAAGGACGGCGAGAAGCTCCGGCAGTACGACTTCGTGGTCGCCAACCCGCCCTTCTCGGTGAAGACGTGGATGGTCGGCGTTGATCCCGCCGCAGATCCCTACCAGCGCTTTGCGTGGGGCACTCCGCCAGCGAAGCAAGGCGACTACGCCTTTCTTCTGCACATCATCCGGTCGATCAAGGCGACCGGCAAGGGCGCCTGCATCCTTCCGCACGGCGTGCTCTTCCGTGGCAACGCCGAGGCTGTGATCCGGCGCAAGCTCGTCGAGTCGGGGTTCCTCAAGGGGATCATCGGCCTGCCCGCAAATCTGTTCTACGGCACGGGAATCCCTGCCTGCATCGTAGTCCTCGACAAGGAGAACGCGCAGGCACGCAAGGGCGTGTTCATGATCGATGCCGCGAAGGGCTTCATCAAGGACGGCAACAAGAACCGCCTCCGCGAGCAGGACATCCACCGGATCGTCGACACCTTCGCAAAGCAGGTGGACATCCCGCACTACGCGCGGATGGTGCCGTTCTCGGAGATCGCCGACCCCAAGAACGACTTCAATCTCAACCTGCCTCGCTACATCGACAGCAGCGAGGCCGAAGACCTGCAGGACATCGATGGGCACCTTCGCGGCGGCATCCCCGAGCGCGACCTGACTTCCGCCGAGAGTCCGCTCGCCGCGTACTGGGAAGTGATGCCCAGCATCCGAACGACCCTCTTCGAGTCGGCTGGACGCCCAAGCTACTCCCGGCTCAAGCTTCCGATCGCGGAGGTCAAGCCAGCCATCGTGGGCCATGCGGAGTTCGCTGCGTTCCAGCAGCAGGCAGGCAAGACCTTCGAGGGCTGGCGCAAGTCGACGACCCCTCGCCTGCAGTCCTTTGGCAAGGATGGACACCCCAAGCAGCTCATCGAGACGATCGCCGAGGATCTCCTCGCGGATTTCCGCAAGACGCCGCTGCTGAACGCCTACGACGTCTACCAGCACTTGATGGACTTCTGGGCTGAGGCCATGCAGGACGACTGCTACCTCATCTCCGCGGACGGCTGGGTCACCAAGACCTCGCGCATCATCGAGACGGACAAGAAGGGGAAGTCCAAGGACAAGGGCTGGACCTGCGACCTGGTTCCCAAGCCGTTGATCGTTGCCCGCTACTTCGCCAAGGAGCAGGCCGAGCTCGACGCAAAGCAGGCCGAACTGGACGCGGCGACTGCGAGTCTCGCGGAGCTGGAGGAGGAGCACGGCGGCGAGGAAGGCGCACTCGGGTCGCTCGACAAGATCGCCAAGGCCGAGGTGTCCGCTCGCTTCAAGGAGATCAAGGGTGACAAGGAGGCCAAGGACGAGGCGGATGTGCTCAAGCGCTGGCTCGACCTTTCGGAAGCGGAGTCCTCATTGAAGCGCTCCGTCAAGGAGATGGACGCGGCGCTCGACAAGCTGGCCTGTGAGAAGTACCCCAAGCTCACCGAGGCGGAGATCAAGACGCTCGTCATCGAAGACAAGTGGATGGCACGGCTGACGGCTGCCGTCCAAGGCGAACTCGAGCGTGTCTCGCAGACCCTCACCGGGCGAATCCGCGAGCTCGCCGAGCGCTATGCAACGCCGCTCCCGCGGCTGGTCGACGAAGTTGCCTCGCTGTCGGCGCGGGTCGATGCGCATCTCAAGAGGATGGGGGCGTCATGGAACTGAAGCACGGGTACAAACAGAGTGAGATTGGGGTCATTCCGTCGGATTGGCAGGTTGCTCGTCTCGGTGACTGTTTGGCGCGGCGACCGAGCTATGGAATCAACGCACCTGCGGTCGCGTACTCCGATCGACTTCCCACCTACATTCGCATCACGGACATCTCGGAAGATGGCCGATTCGTTCCGCCCTTACGTGCTTCGGTCCGCTCAGCGATGTCGGGCCAGTATTACTTGGAAGATGGGGACATCGTCCTCGCTCGAACTGGCGCGAGTGTCGGAAAGTCCTACAAGTACCGGAATGAAGATGGTCCACTGGTGTACGCGGGCTTCTTGATTCGCGTGAGCCCCAATGCGGCCCGACTCGAACCCGAGTTTGCTTCTGCGTACCTAAAAACTGGTGCGTATTGGCGCTGGGTTCGACTCATGTCGATGCGAAGCGGTCAACCTGGGATCAACGGCAATGAGTATGCACAGCTTCCTATTCCGCTTCCATCTCTCCCAGAACAGCGCGCTATCGCCGAAGCGCTGAGCGACGCCGACGCGCTGCTCGACGGCCTCGACCGGCTCATCGCGAAGAAGCGCGACCTCAAGCAGGCCACGATGCAGCAGCTCCTCACCGGGAAGACGAGGCTGCCTGGCTTCAGCGGGAAGTGGGAGACGATGCGGTTGGGGGAGTTAGGAGCGATCAAGGGCGGAGGCACTCCGAGCACCACGCAGAGGCACCTCTGGGACGGGGGCATACCGTGGTGTACGCCAACGGACATCACTGGCCTCCGCGGCCGCAAGTATCTGACAGGGACGGTCCGTACGATCTCCGCAGCGGGTCTCGCCGCAAGTGCCGCCGAGATCGTTCCGCCGCGATCCCTGATTTTGACTTCCCGGGCCACGGTGGGAGAGTGTGCGATCAATCTGAACCAGATAACAACGAATCAGGGCTTCAAGAACATCGTCCCGGCGCCGCACATAGATGTCGAGTTTTTGTACTACCTCATGACGACACAGAGGTCACGACTGCTTGCCCTTTGTGCAGGTAGCACCTTCCTTGAGATTGGAAAGGCCCAACTAGGCACGCTCGAGGTGTTACTACCGGGCAACCAAGTGGAGCAGCACGCTATAGCCGCCGTCCTCTCCGACATGGACGCTGAACTCGAAGTCCTCGAAGCCCGCCGCGAGAAGGTCCAGTCGCTGAAGCACGCGATGATGCAGGAACTTCTCACCGGCAAGACCCGACTCGTCGCACCGGAGGCCGCCCATGCCTGAACGACCACGTTCCGAACACCGGACCCACAAGCGGGTCATCGACCTGCTGACCCAGTCGATCGCGGCTGGAGGCCTTGGCTACCGATACCTCGGCGACTGGCGCGATCGTGCCAACAACCGCCCTGTGGAGGCGGACGTGCTGCGCGACAGCCTCAAGGCGCGCGGGTACTCCGATGCACAGATCTCTGCGGCCATGCAGCGGCTCGAGACCGCTGCGGATTCCACCGGCATCACGCTGTACCAAGCCAACCTTCGCACCTATCAGCTCCTTCGCTACGGGGTGCAGGTCCAGACGTCGCCCAGCGCAGCCCACGAGACGGTGCACCTGATCGACTGGGAACAACCGGAGCGGAACGACTTCGCCGTCGCCGAGGAGGTGACCCTTCGCGGGGGCCACGAGCGGCGACCAGACATCGTCGTCTACGTGAATGGGATCGCGGTGGCCGTGCTTGAGCTCAAGCGCGGCTCGGTCGACCTGGCCGACGGGATCCGCCAACTCATCACGAACCAAGAGGAGATCTTCAACAAGGGGTTCTTCTCGACCGTGCAGCTTGTCCTCGCGGGCAACGACAGCCAGGGGCTTCGGTACGGAACGGTCACGACGCGGGAGGAGTTCTTCGTCGAGTGGAAGTCGTCCGCGGCAGATGTCGCCACGGTGGGTGCGCGGCTGGACAACCCCCTTCGTGACCTGCTCGACAAGGAGCGCTTCCTCGACCTCGTCCGGAACTGCGTGATCTTCGACAACGGCATCAAGAAGGTGCCTCGGCAGCATCAGTATCACGGGGTCAAGGCCGCGCAGGCACGACTTGCCAAGCGAGAGGGCGGCGTGATCTGGCACACGCAGGGCAGCGGCAAGAGCATCCTCATGGTGCTGCTCGCGAAGTGGATCCTCGAGCACGACGCCGAGGCGCGGATCCTCGTCGTGACCGACCGCGACGAGCTCGACAAGCAGATCGTCGGCGTGATGCGGAACGCTGGTGTCGTGGGACAAGAGGCGCCATCGCCGCGCATCACCACGCGGGCCGAGCTCGTCGCGAAGCTGGCGGCTCCCGCGCCACGCCTGCTCTGCGCGCTGCTGCACAAGTTCGATGCCGCCGACCTCTCGGGGCCGTGCCCTCCGGTTTCAGGCCGCTTCTACGTGTTCGTGGACGAGTGCCACCGGACCCAGGGCGGCGACATGAACCGGCAGATGAAGCGGTGGCTCTCGAGCGCGATCTTCATCGGCTTCACCGGCACGCCTCTCCTCCGCAAGGACAAGGTGATGACCCGGGACGTCTTCGGAACCTACATCCACACGTACAAGTTTCACCAGGCGGTGGCCGACAAGGTCGTGCTCGACCTGAAGTACGAGGCGAGGCACGTTCCCCAGCGGCTTTCGTCTCGTGCACAGATCGACGCATGGTTTGAGCAGAAGACGCGGAACCTCAACAACTTCCAGAAGGCCGTGCTGCGCAGGCGGTGGGCCACCATGGAAGAACTGATGAGCGCGGGCGAGCGCAAGCAGCGCATCATCGCCAGCATCATCGAGGACTTTGCACTCCGGCCACGGCTGAACAGTGACCGGGGGACCGCGATCCTGGTGGCGGCCTCGATCTACGAAGCCTGCCACTACTACCGGCTCTTCCGGAGCACGCCCTTCGGGGCGCACTGCGCCATCGTCACCTCGTACCAACCGAATGCGACGGAGATCAGCACCGAACCCCCACACAGCGACGAGCGATACAAGTTCGACACGTACACGCAACATGTGCTCGCCGCCGGCCAGCGAACAAGGGTGTATGAGGATGAGGCGAGGCGTCGGCTCATCGAGGAACCCGCCAACATGAAGCTGCTGATCGTGGTCAGCAAGCTCCTGACGGGCTTCGACGCCCCGAGCTGCACCTACATCTACCTGGACAACGAGCTGCGCGACCACAACCTCTTCCAGGCCATCTGCCGCACGAACCGTCTCGATGGCGAGGACAAGGACTACGGGCACATCGTCGACTTCAAGGAGCTGTTCGGCGACGTCCAGGAAGCGATCGCCGTCTACAGCTCCGACGAGCTCGATCTCGACGACGGCGGCGATGCCGAGAACAACGTGCACCTCAAGGATTGGCTCAAGGAAGGAAAGGAACGGCTCGGCGATGCGCGCGAGGCGCTCCGCCACCTGTGCGAGCCGGTGGAGGCTCCGCGGGAGGTCGAGCAGTTCCTTCGGTACTTCTGCGGCGATTCGAAGAATCCGGAGGCCCTTGCCGCAACCGAGGACCTGCGAGTGGCCTTCTACAAGGAAGTCGCGACGTTCGTCCGGGCGTTTGCCGAGATCTCGTCGGACATGGACGCCGCCGGCTACAGCCAGGTCGACGCCGAGGCGATTCGGCGCGAGGTCGCCTACTACAGCGACGTCAGGGCTTCGATCAAGCAGTGTGCCTGCGAAGAACTCGACACGAAGCCCTTCGAGGCGGACATGCGGCATCTCATCAACACGTATGTCCAGGCGGATCCGGCCCAGGGCCTGGCCAGTCTCGCCGACCTGTCGTTGACCGACCTGATCATCAAGACGGGCATCCACGACGCAATCGCGCGAAAGCTCAATGAGAAGGGAAGGCTGTCGAAGGATGCCATTGCCGAGACGATCGTCAACAACGTCCGGAAGACGATCATTCGAGAGCGCCTGACCGATCCGCGCTTCTACGAGCAGATGTCCAAGCTCCTCGACGACCTGATCAAGCAGCGCCGGTCGGACACGGCCGAGTACGAGGACTTCCTCAAGAAGGCGGAGGAGCTCGTCCGGCGGCTGGCCGCGCAAGATCCGGTGCAGGGTGCACCGGCGGTCCTTCATGGCAGGCGGGAGGCGACCGTCCTCTTCAACAACCTCGCCTCTCTTCCTGCGACGTCCTTCGTGTGTCCCCAGGACCCCGAGGCACGCGCGGTACTCGCAAACCAGATCGACGTGACCCTCCGCGAGCGAGCTCCGGCGGGCTGGAGAGGCGATCAGGCGCGTGAGGCGCAGGTGCTGAACGCGATCTTTCCGCTTCTCTCCAGCGACCGCGAGGCAACGCGGGCGCTGTTTGAGATCATCAAGCACCAGGCGGGCTACTGACGGTGGAACAGATCGTTCTTGGCGACATCTCGATCGGCCTGAACCGCAAGCGGGTCAAGCATGTGCACCTGTCGGTGCACCCCCCGGATGGGCGCGTGACGATGGTCGTCCCGATGGCCACTCGGCTTGCGGCAGCCCGCGCGTATGCGATCTCGAAGCTGCGGTGGATCAAGGGGCAGCGGCTGCAGCTGCGCGCTCAGCCGCGAGAGACGGCCCGCGAGTTCGTGACTCGCGAAAGTCATTTCCTCTGGGGGCGACGGTACCTGCTCTCCGTACGCGAGGCCGAGGAACGCCCCTCCGTGGTCGCGAAGAATCGGAGGATCGTCCTGACGGTGCGTCCAGGCGCATCCAAGGCGAAGCGTGCCGAGGTCATGCATGAGTGGCACAAGCAGCTGCTTCACGAGGCAGTCGGTCCCCTCCTCGCCAAGTGGCAGGCCACGCTTGGCGTGAAGGCATCCGCCTATTTCCTGCAGCGGATGAAGACCAAGTGGGGAGCATGCAATCACCGTGACCGGAACATCCGCCTGAACACGGAGCTTGTGAAGAAGCCGAAGGACCTTCTTGAGTACGTGATCGCGCACGAGCTGATGCACCTGATCGAGCCGAAGCACAGCGACCGGTTCATGGCGTTGATGGATCGGCACTATCCGCACTGGCGGGAGGCGAGGTCCGAACTCAACGCGCTGCCATTGAGCGCCGAAGCTTGGAACGAGTAGCGGCGGTCCTTTCCCGGCCGATTCCGGTTCCGTACCCGATCCTTCGGGGGGGCTTTCTCACGGGGTACATCCCGACCACATGGGTCAACCCCGCGCGCAGGCTCATGGGCGACAGTTCCAACGGGCTGCGGAGACCTTGGGCGTATGCCTTCGAGGGAAACCCGCGGCGCGTCGGAACGAACCTGACCCCCTGAAACTTGGATGCAGCCGGTCCGCCAGAGCACCGGGATCTCGGAGGTGGCCGGACGCGCGGGATCGCACGGCAGACGGTCCGCACGTCGGTTGCCCGACGTACCCGCGACGGTCTGACGGGTTCGCCGACCGGTGCCGGTCAAGGCACTCCCAGGATCAGAATCCGCCGGCGGGCGCGATCCAGCCGGGTTTTCGGCTTCGCGGGTGCGCGGGGTGTCGTCGCACTTCCAGGAAGGAGGAGTGTTCGAGGGGAACGGATCGCGTCGGCGTGATCCTTGCCACCAGTCGCCGATGTGCCCGGTCCGAAGGGTCACCTTCGTGACCGGACATACCCCATCCACTCACCCCCGCACGACCACCACCCGACACTCAACCCGGATATCGGATCCACACGAAGAAATCGCCCGCGGGACACGGCGGCAGCGGCGTGGCGAGGGTCTCGACAGTGCCGTCGTCGAAGACCCGGAAGATGCCCTGTCCGGCCCAACCGAGGACGTTCTCGCGGCAGGGAATCCGGGCGAGGTCGACCAGCTCGAGGTCGTTCGGGCGACCGATGAAGTTCCGCTTCCGCTCGGCGTCGACGAACATCCCGACGCAGCGGCGCGGGGCCTCGCCGCGCGGCGAGGCGGCGGCCAGGGCCAGCGTGAGGGCGACGCCCGCCGCGAAAGCCGCGGGCAGGGCGAACCGGTGCGGAAGCCTCATTCGGCGTCCTCCTCCGCATCGGGGGCGAGCGACCATTCCCACGGCGGCGGCTCGGCGTACGACTCGAAGTCGCGCATGAAGTCGATCGCGGCACGGCGGAACGCCGAGTCCTCGACCCACGCGTCGTCGGAAAGGCCGACGACCTCGGCAAGCTCATCGGTCAGGTCGGGACAGTCGCGGCACCAGACCACCGCCTGCGTCTCGCCGAAGTCCGGATCGTCGGCGCCGTCGATGCCCCAGGTGGCCCCGCCGCCCTCGCGGGGCAGCTGGAAGATCGCCTCGTAACCGCCGCGACGGGCGAAATCCTCGAGCAGCGTCTTGAGCCGCGCCCGCAGCGGCTTGGCCTCCTCGTCGGCGAACTTCAGGCTTTCCTCGATCAGGGCCGTGCGGGCCTTGTTCCAGCGGGCGATCGTCTCCTCGGTGCGGTCCTCGAGCTGCGGCGGGATCTCGTCGTGCTCGGGCAGCTTCTCCCACTCGTCGGCGATCGAATCCATCTCCTGCCGGCACGAGTCGATCGTGGCCCGGTGGCGATCGAGGATCTCCCGCTGCCGCTCGAGCTGGGCCTCGCGGAACGGGGCGTGGCCCACGATCGAGCGGAGATCGACGCGGGCGAAGCGCGGCTTCGGGGCGCCCGCCTCCGCTTCGGCGGCGGGCTGCGCCGCCGGCGGATCGACGCCGGCCCGGGCGATGGCGTAGGTGAGCGGGATCGCGGCGATCGCGGCGGCGACAAGCGGCAGGCGGAACGGGGATGGCATCGGGACTCCTCGGTACGGCTCGGAGCCGGCCCGCGGCTTTGTCGGCCAGCCCGCGAGTCAGACGCGATTTTCCAGCAGCCAGACCACCGCGAGGAGCTCGGCGTCGTCGAGCGATCCGCCGTTCCAGTTGAGGACGGCCTTCGACCCGCCGGCGCCCTCGAAGAGCGTCGAGCCGCGGACGTTGAAGGCGACCGACCCGCCGCCCGCGCCGCGGTAGATCGTGACGCCGCTGCGGCTGAACAGGACCTTCGCACTGCCGGCGCCCTCGTAGAGCTTCCCGCCCGACACGTTCCCGACCTGCCGCGACGAGCCGGCGCCGTCGTACAGCCGGCCGCCCGAGAGGTTGGCCAGCGCCGACCCCCCGCCCGCGCCGCGGCAGAACTTCCCGCCCGAGAGGTTGAACAGCGCCGTCGACGTGCCGGCGCCCTCGAAGAAGGTGGTGGCCATGAGGAGGTTCCCGGAGCGGGCGAGGGCGTGCGGCCGGGCGGCGATGGCCGGAAGCCCGGCCAGCCCGCAGGCGATCATCGCGACGAGGATCCCGCTTCGCATTGCCGCAGCCTAGGGAATTCGCATCCCCGGCTCAAGGCCCGAGGGCGACCTCACACGAGCGCGGGATCCGGCCGTCCCGCCTGCCGAAATCCCTCGGCCCGCAGCAGGCACGCGTCGCAATGCCCGCACGGCCGGGCCCGGCCCGCCTCGACCCGCGGGTCGTAGCAGGTGAACGTGAGCCCGAAATCGACCCCGAGCTCGGCGCCGCGACGCACGATGTCGGCCTTGCCGAGCCGCAGGAGCGGCGTGTGGACCGTGAACCGCCGCCCCTCGACGCCCTCGCGGGTCGCGAGGTTCGCCAGCCGCTCGAACGCCGCGACGAACTCGGGCCGGCAGTCGGGATAGCCCGAGTAGTCGATCGCGTTCACCCCGATGAAGAGGTCGTGCGCCCCGAGCGTCTCGGCCCACGCGAGGGCGAACGAGAGGAAGATCGTGTTGCGGGCGGGGACGTAGGTGACGGGAATCCCCGCCGCGTCCCCTGGCCCGATCCGGTCCTTCGGCACCGCGATGTCGGCGGTGAGGGCCGAGCCGCCGAAGGCCCGGAGGTCGATCTCCAGCGTGACGTGCCGCCGCGCCCCGAGGCTCCTCGCGACCCTCGCCGCCGCCTCGAGCTCGACCCGATGCCGCTGGCCGTAGTCGAAGCTCAACGCGTTCGCCTCGAAACCCGCGGCGACCGCCTCGGCCAGGGTCACCGCGGAATCCATGCCGCCCGAGACGAGCACCACCGCCCTCGGCCTCGGGGCGTCGCGGCTCACGCCGGGCTCGGGACCGTCTCGAGGACCCGCTGCATGATGCGACGGGTGGTCTGCGTGTCGCCGGAGTGCATCGCCGAGCGGGCGATGACGCGGTGGGCGCAGACCGGGAGCACGTTCTGCACGATGTCCTCGGGAACGCAGTATTCGCGGCCGGCCAGGATGGCCGCGGCCCGGGCGGCCTGGGCGAGGGCGAGCGACCCGCGCGGGCTGAGCCCGACCTGCAGCTCCTCGTGCTCGCGGGTGGCGGCGGCGATGGCGATGACGTAGTTCGCCAGCGAGTCCTCGAGCCGCACGCGGTCGGTCGCCGCCTGGAGGGCAAGGACCTCCTCGGCGTCCATCACCGGCTGCAGGTCCCTGAGGGCGGTCCGGGCCGGCTGCAGCGAGAGGATCCGCCGCTCGTCGTCGGGCGAGGGGTAGCCGAGATGGATCCGCATGAGGAAGCGATCGAGCTGGTTTTCGGGCAGGAAATAGGTCCCCTCGAACTCGTAGGGATTCTGCGTCGCGATCACCATGAACGGCTGCGGCAGGGCGAAGACCTGCCCTTCCGCCGAGACCGTCGCGTCGCTCATCGCCTCGAGCATCGCCGACTGGGTCCGCGGCGTGGTCCGGTTCACCTCGTCGGCGAGGACCACGTTCGCGAAGATCGGCCCGCGGCGGAACTCGAACTCGCCGGTCTCGCGGTGGTAGACGGTCACCCCGGTGATGTCCGACGGCAGGAGGTCGGGCGTGCACTGGATCCGGGCGAACGAGCCCCGCACGCTGCGGGCGATGGCGTTCGCGAGGACGGTCTTCCCGACGCCGGGAACGTCCTCGATCAGGGCGTGCCCGCGGGCGAGGAGGCAGAGGATCATCCGGTCGACCGCCTGGGCGTTGCCGAGGTAGACGGCGGTCACGTTGCGGCGGAGTCGGTCGAGGGCCTCGTGCATGGGAACGCGTTCGCCCGCACGGGAAACGCGGGCGGAGTATATGGTCCACGCGGAGGGCGACTTTCCCGCCCGACCTCGCCTCGTGACGCTGCCCCGCATCGACATCGATCTCGCGTGCCGGTCGTGCGGTTACGACCTCCGCGGGATCGCCGCCGACGGGCGGTGTCCGGAGTGCGGGGCCCCGGCGCTGCAGAGCGTCCTCGACCACACCGACGAGACGGCGGCAAGCCTTCCGCCCCTCGACCGGCCGGCGGCGGCGGGAGCGGCGCTCGCGACGCTGGTCGCGTCGCTGGCGCTCGGCGCGATCCTGCCGGTGGTCCAGGGCGTCGTCCCGGATCTGCCGGGAGGCGACGGGGCACGGGCGATCGCCGCGGGCAGCTCGGTGACGACGTTCCTCGCCTCGCTCGTCCTCGCCCGCCGCTTCGGATCCCGCAGGAGGACGAGCCGACGCGTCCTCCAGCTCGCCGCCGCGGGCTGGAGCGTGGCGGTCCTCGCGTGGTGGCGCTGGCCATCGCTGCCGGTTGGCGTGCCGATGATGTCGGCGGCGATCCTCATCTGGTCGCTCGGCCGACCGATGGAGGACCTCGGCCGACGAAGCGTCCGGTTCCTTCGGCAGGGTCCGGGCCGGCAGCGGATCGGTGCGCTCGCCGGCTCTGCTGCGATCGCGGGAATCGCCGGGTCGGTCCAGTGGCTCCTCGGCGACCGGTTGGGCCCTTCCTCGAGCGATTGGGTGTACGCGATCTCCGTGATCGAACGGATCGCCGGCGGGCTGACCTGCCTCGGATTGGTCTACCTCACGGCGAACTCGATGGTGATCGCCCGTTCCCTCGGCGAGCCGGCGATCGATCCCCGGCATCTGCTTGGGCACCGGCCTGGACAGGCCAACTCCGATCCCAACTCCGATCCGACCCGATCATCCTGACCTGCCGAGTTGGCAGCGATCATCGCCGCCCGGACACGATCGGGGCCGCCCGCCGAGGGGGAACGACACCCTCTCGAACTGTCATCGCCGGGAACGAACGAAGCCCCCGCAACGATCCCAAACCCATTTCGGCCAACTTCTTAGGCGATTCCGCGGGCCGAGCCCGTTCCTCGAGACGATCGCCTCGACGCGCCCCTTCGACTCCCCGGCGCACTCCGAAACACCCCCTCCCGTGACGCGGTACGGCCGGATCTCGACCAGAACGCGATTGCAACTCCGGCGGGCTCCGGCGGGTGTTTTGGCGCGGCGTTTGTAACGGCCTTCTCCCCCGCGGAGTCGCGGTCTCACCGGGTTCGGTGCCGCCTCGGCGGTTCCGATCCCTCCCTTCTTCGAAGTCACGCCGGAATTCCCCGGCCCCCTCAGTACCCGGTACCTGGAGATCAGAGACATGGCAGTGAAGGACCTCACCTTCGACACCGACGCCCGGCAGTCGCTGCTTGCGGGCGTCGCGAAGCTCGCCTCGGCCGTCAAGAGCACCCTCGGACCCCGCGGCCGCAACGCCGTCCTCGACAAGAGCTGGGGCGGGCCGACCGTCACCAAGGACGGCGTCTCGGTGGCGGAAGAGATCGAGTTGCGGAACAAGGTCGAGAATCTCGGCGCGAAGCTCGTCAAGGAAGCCGCCTCGAAGACCTCCGACGACGCCGGCGACGGCACCACCACCGCCACGGTCCTCGCCGAGGCCCTGTTCAAGGCCGGCGCGAAGCGGCTCGCGGCGGGTGTCGAACCCAACGCCCTCGTCCGCGGCATGCGGAAGGCGGTCGACTCGGTCGTCGCGAACATCGGGTCGATGGCCCGGCCGGTCGACAAGGTCGACGGCGGCATCGAGAAGGTGGCGACGATCTCGGCGAACAACGATCCCACCGTCGGCCGGATCATGGCGGACGCCTTCAAGCGGGTCGGCAAGGACGGCGTCATCACCGTCGAGGAGGGCAAGGGCCTCGAGACCTCCGTCGATGTCGTCGAAGGCATGCAGTTCGACCGCGGCTACCTGAGCGCGAACTTCGTCACCAACGTCGACGACATGACCTGCGAGTTCAGCAAGGCCCTCGTCCTCGTCTTCGAGGACAAGATCGACGGCGTCGCGAAGCTCGTGCCCTTCCTCGAGAAGGTCATGGCGACCAAGCGGCCGCTCGTGATCATCGCCGAGGACGTGACCGGCGAGGCCCTGTCGACGCTGGTCATCAACAAGCTCCGCGGCGTGCTGAACGTCTGCGCGGTGAAGGCCCCCGGCTACGGCGACCGCCGCAAGGCCATGCTCGAGGACCTCGCGATCCTCACCGGCGCGACCGCGATCATGAAGGACCTCGGCATCGAGCTCGACAAGGTGACCATCGCCCAGCTCGGGCAGGTCAAGAAGGTCGAGATCGACTCCGACCGCACCACGATCGTCGAGGGCGCCGGCTCGAGCGCGGCCATCAAGGGCCGCATCGAGCAGATCCGCGCCGAGATCGAGCGGACCGACAGCGACTACGACCGCGAGAAGCTCCAGGAGCGCCTCGCGAAGCTCGCCGGCGGCGTCGCCCAGATCAACGTCGGGGCCGGCTCCGAGGCCGAGCTCAAGGAGAAGAAGGCCCGCGTCGAGGACGCCCTGCACGCGACCCGCGCTGCGGTCGCCGAGGGCGTCGTCGCGGGCGGCGGCGTCTCGTACATCCGCTCGATCAAGGGCCTCAAGGCGGTGCGCGAGTCGTGCACCGGCGACGAGCGCCACGGCGTCGACGTGGTCGCCGAGGCCCTCGCCGTCCCGCTCCGCACCATCGCCGACAACGCCGGCGAGAAGGGCACGGTCGTCGTCGCGAAGGTCACCGAGATGAAGGGCGACGAGGGCTTCAACGCCCTGAGCCTCGAGTACGGCGACCTCGTGAAGTCCGGCATCATCACGCCGGCGAAGGTCGATCGTGCCGCCCTGCAGAACGCGGCCAGCGTGGCCGGCCTGCTGCTCACCACCGACTGCGCCGTCACCGAGACTCCCAAGCCGAAGGACGAGGGCGGCCACGGCCACGGCCATGGTCACGACCACGGCATGGG
>JBIKVN010000028.1:0-20088 GCA_044356865.1 Phycisphaerales bacterium
GGGTGCGTCCTCCTCGTCACGCGTCGGCGGCGGATAGCGCGAACGGCCCCGTCCCGGTCCGGGCGCATGGAGTGCCGGCCTGCGGCCGGCAGCGATGAACGCAGCGGCCATTCGATGGCTGGGCGAGAGGAGTGCTCCCTCCTCGTCAGGCGCCGGCCGCGCGATCAGTCCGGGCACTTCTCGAGCATCAGGATCTTCGGCCGCTGGCCGGGTCGATCCACGCCGCCGCGGTCGACCGTCATCACGTAGCGGCTGTCGTCGACGATCAGGTCGGGATTGGTGCCGTCCCACTTGAGCGTCACCGGGTCCTGCCGCACCGAGCGCACGCGGAAGTAGACGGTGAAGACGTCGCTGCGGGTGGTCAGCAGGTTCGAGATGCCCGAGAAGAGCAGGTTCCGGTCCTCGGCGTCGCCGGCGACGCGGTCGGGAACGACCCGCTGGTTCGTGCCGGTTCCGATCTGGCCGTTCTGGAGGTCGGTCGAGAGCCGCGGCGTGAAGCCGTTCGCGTAGGCGAAGCCGCTGGAAGCGGGGTCATCGACGCTGCTCCGGTACGGATCCAGTCCGAAGTACTGCATGCTGAACGACTGCTGCTGGCTCCAAAGATTGTTGGCATCAGGCGGCGCGACCCGCTGCAGCAACATGAGCTCGCCGATGCTCTGGATCCCCCGCTCGTTCCGCATGCCCTGGGCGACCAGTTCGTTCCCGTCGTAGATGGGGCCGAGGAAGCCGGCGAGGCCCGAACCGGGCAGGTCGTCCGCCCCGATGCCGCGGTCGGCGTACCCGGGCACCGCGTTCGCGTCCATCTGGCCGGGGATGATCACGCCGGGCTGGAGAGCGAGGGTCCGGTCGCGGTACCGAAGGATGCTGTCGACGACGCGGATGTACTTCCCCTGTTCCTGCAAGGGATCGATCACCGCCGCATCCGGCGCCGCCTGTGTCCCGAAGTTCGTCGGGTTGTTCACGAGGAAATGCATCTGCGGCATCGCCCGCATCACCTCGGGCAGGGCCGTGTTCAGGTTGATCAGCCCCGGCGTCGAACGGCCCGAGAAGGCCACCGCGTTCCGCGGCCGGAACCGTTCGGCGGCGTTCAGTTCCGACTGCGAGATCAGGCCGTTCGGCACCGACCCGTCGAGCCCGTCGAGCCGCTGGTTCAGGCCGCGATCGTCGCAGACGAGGGCGTCGAAGAGCGCCGAGCCCGCGGGCAGCGCCGGCACGTACGGGGCGTTCGGCGGCGTGCCGAGCACCGCGGTCGGGCCGTCGGTCGCCTGCGGGTCGTTCCGCAGGGCCGCCTCCGCCTCGATCACGGGATCAAGATAGGGAATCATCCGCAGCCGGTTGACGAAGATGCCGCGTCCGACCGGCTGGTCCTCGTCGTCACCCTCCTGCAGCATGATCTCGGAGAAGGTCTTCTCGGTCTCCGGCGGACCGTTCCCGAGATCGATCACCGGTCCCCAGCAGAAGACATTGAGCACCTCGCCGGCCTGGGCGAAGTCGGCGTCCTTGTGCAGCATTTGCAGCGGCGATCGCAGCGAAAGCCGCTTGAGCGCCTCCCGCCAGTCCTCCTCCTGGAAGCCCTTGTCGCCGAAGACCACGTTGCCGGGATAGTTCCCGTCGAGGTCCGGCGCCGCGAAACCGCCGCCGTAGGCGTTCTCGCCGTCCTGGGTGGCCCCCTCGGGCTGAACCACCTGAGTCGAGAAGAAGACCGGCTTGCCGCGGCGGGTGGCGCCGAAGATGTTCCGGTAGGTGAACGAAATCCAGAGCTGGTCGGGGCTCGGCGGGTCGGGCAGCTGGTTGCCGCGGACGGTGTTGCCGAGGTTGTCGCGGTCGGCGCCGCTCACATGGGCCCGCACCGCGCCGGTCGGCCGCACCGGCTTCGACGCGAACGAGAAGATCCAGCGGGGATTCTCCTCGTCGGGCGTGATCAGCCCGTCGGTCTCCTCGAGCGTGACCGCACCGTCGCCGTCGATATCCTTCGGGACATCCCAGCTCCAGAGCCGCGAGGCCCGGGTCCACGAGACATAGAAGTCGTCGTCGGCGAGGCGGATGCCGTTCATCCAGCTCCGGTCGGGGTCGCTCTGGTTCAGCTCGAAGTCCTGGACCGGCGGATAGAGCCGCTCGTCGGTGAAAAGCCGCGCCACCGACTCGGCGAAGCGAAGCCCGTCGGCGGTGGTGTAGTTGTCGAACCGATCGACCACGACCGGCACCGGCGTCGGCGCGCCCGGGCCGGGCTGGCCGACCACGTTCCGCACGAGCTCGACCGAGTGGGCGTCGTCGTCGTTGAAGCCGCTCGCGGGCGACGCGGCCGGGCTCGGGGTGTCCTCGGAAGTCCACACCACGCTCGCGTCGAACCGCAGCGTCCGCCGCGTCGGATCGCCGGAGTTGAAGAGGGCGAGGTCGTCGATGTCGAGGAAGTCCCGCCACTTCTCCTTGAAGGTGACCGCATTCCAGCCGGTCGGGAAGGAGTTGAGCTGCTCGGTCGTCGGAGCCTTCATCGCGTAGACGATGGCCGTCGACGGGCCGCTCCGGGTCGCGGGGCCGAGCACCGGACCGATTCCGTAGCTCTCGAAGGGCGACGGGTTCGACGGGTCGGGCTGCGGCGTCGCGTTGAAGTTGTAGACCTTGCCGAAGACCCGAAGCCGGAAGTCGGCGAGGTTTATGGGCGTGTCGTAGGGGTTGGCGATCTGGACCGCGATCACCGGGATCGGCTTGCTGCTCGAGTCGACGAAGTTCTCGCCGCCGTCGTCGAAGATGCTCGGGATGTCGAAATCGCTCGAGGGCACCGGAAGCCCCGCGGCCTGCAGGGCCTGCTTGAGCGGCAGCGAGATCTTGCTCTTCGGGTAGACCAGCGCGAAGAAGACCTCCATGATGAAGGGCTGCTTCTCCTGGCCGATGTAGACGAGGTCGGGATCGATCGGATCGCGGATCCCGAGCACCGGGTGGATCGGCTGGTCGACGACGACGTTCGCGATCGTCACCTCGCCCCGGTCGCGGGCCTGGTCGATGTTCGCGGTGAGCGACGCGACCATCGATCGCGTCTTCTGGAAGGCCGTGCGCTGGTCCTGGACGTTCGTCTCGTCGCGTGGCCCGAGGTAGCTCTGGTACTGGGCGTCGGCGCCTTCGCCCCAGGTGCGGGTCAGCGTTCGCTCGAGGATCCGGTTGAGGTCGATCCGCCACTGGCGGCGGTTCTCCTCGACCTGGGCGAAGCTGGGCGGGGCCTGCCCGAGGCCGGCGTCGTCCATGGCACGGCGGAGGTCAAGCTTGCGGAGCTGACGCTCGTAGGCGGCGAGGTCGCCGGCCGTCGCGTCCGGATTCTCGGCGCCGGTATTGGGATCGACGGTCACCGCGTTGTCGCGGTTGTAGTCGATGGTCACGTTGAAGAAGGGTGACGGCCAGAGCCACGGCGGCAGGAGGTCGTTGCGGGCCCCCGAGAACATCGTGAGCTTGCGGCGGTTGTCGAGGAGGAGCTGCTGGGCGTTCAGCTGGTCGAGGTATTCGCTCGTCTCGGCGCGGGCGGGCGAGCTGCGGAGGAACCAGTTGAACACCCACGGTCCGGTGGGGCCCTGCGGTGAATCATTGCCATTGATAGCCGACTCAAATCGGCTCATCAGGAACGGATGGTTGTTCCCGTGGTACATCCTCAGCTCGAGCTCCTCGGCGGTGCCGAAGGGCGTGAGCCCGTACTGCGGCTCGAGCGGGTTCACGAGCGAACGGAAGTACCCGAGCCGCTCGAGCGGCGAGAAGAACTCGCCTTGGCGACCCGCTGGGAACGCGGCATCGGCAAGATATGAATTCGGCACCCCTACCACGCCATTGATCGGGCTTGGGCTCTTCATTCCCACGGCCTGCAGGAAGGTCAGGCCTCGTTGCATGAGCTGGGAATCGTCGTCGTTGTCGCCAAAGTAGTTTGGCTTCCAGTTCACTTTGACCGGGGGATAGAGCTGTTCCCCGTTCGGCGGCCAGAGCGTAAAAGCCGAGCCGGCGCCTTCCATCGAGTTCGTCGGCGTGTCGATGAACCCGACTCCGACATCCGACACCAGCGCCAGATCCCCCGGCGTCGTCCCCGCGGTGTTCGTCCGGTCAAACCGCGTCGCGGCATTCACGTTCAGGAGCCCCGAGTTGTCGACGATCGACACGCCCACCACCGTCCGCACGCCGCGCTCGACGCTCGTCGGGGCGAGGAACCAGAACGAGTCGGTGAAGCCGTCGCCGTCGGTGTCGGTGAAGGTGCGGGAGACGACGTTGCGGGGGTTGCCCGGCACGAACTCGTCCACCGGATTCGCCGAGAGCAGGCTCAGCTTGAAGAAGTTCGGCAGGGCGTTGTTCGTCGAGTAGACCTGCGCGTACTGCGTCGGCAGGCCGAACCAGGCGTCGCGACGCTGGATGAAGTTCGTCGGGTTAGTCGCGGCCGGGAAGATGTTGGGCAGCCACTGCTCGTAGGGCATGCCGAGGGCAAACGGCTGCGGGGAACTCAGTTCTTCGACCGTGTTGGTCAGAACCGTGCCCGTAATGTCCGACAGATCCTTGACCACCCTCCAGCCGTTGTTCGCGGTGGGGATCCACGACAGGTGGGCCCAGTGGCTGAAGGTGTCCGGAACGCCGTCGCCGTTCGAGTCGACCCGGACCGGCTCGGTCGAGCGGAGCCACCGCGTGTCGCCGAAGCCGGGATTGCCGTAGGGGTTGCCGTCGCCGATGGGCGTGTTGGCCGCGTTCAGGATGATGCCGTCGGGCTGGCCCGGGCCGCGGGGGAACTGGTTGCTCAGGAAGTCGGGCCAGTTCGTCCACGGCGAGACCGCGTAGGTCGCGGCGTTGTAGATGACGTCGGGGATCGCATCCGAGCCCGCCTGCGGCGGGTTCGTGCCGTTGATGAAGACATCCCGGTCGATGCCGTATCGCCGCGCGTCGCCCGGGGTCGCGAGACGAGGCCACGAACTGACGGCGCTCTGGACGCCGAGCGGGTCGGCGGCGCTGCTCCGGAACGCCGTCCCCGGATCGACCGGCTGCGGAAAGAGTGACTGCCCGATGAGGTCGGCCAGCTCGTTCGCGACGCCGAGGGCCCGGTCGTCGCGCTGCCCCGCCTGCTGCTGCGCCGCCGAGACCTGCCGGGCCGCCTGCGTGCGCGAGAGGAACGCGGTCGCGATGATCACGAGCAGCACGAGGATCGCGGTCACCAGGATCATGGTGTTCCCGCGGGGCGGCACGGTCGTTCGGTTCGGGAAGCTCATGGCGAATCCTCCGTCAGCGGCGCGGAAGCTCGACGACGAACTGGAAGGTCCGTCCGTCGGTGAACCGCTGCTCGGGATCGTGCAGGGTGAAGGTGAAGCGAAGGGCGGTCGGCCAGGGCGTGTAGCCGAGCTCGAGATCGGGCGCGCCCGCGGCGTTCAGGGCCTGCGTCGTGTTGTAGCCGAAAGTGGCCCGATACAGCCGCACGCCCGAGAGGATGCCGCCGGTGAAGGACTGCACCGCTGGATAGAAGTTACCTTGCGGGTCCTCGGTTCCTTCATTGCCTTCAATCGCTCTCGGGTCGATAGGCAAGCCCACGCAGCCCCATTGCTCAAGCCAGTTGGCACCGACGCAGGGCAAGCTGCCCTGCCTCCTGATCTCGGGATCACTGGAGATGACTTGAGAAAGCGTCTGCGTCCCCCGCTCGGCGTTCGGCATCCCGAACCACGGGGCCGAGGTGTCGCCCCGCACCACGAGGCCGACCATCGGCTGGTTGTTGACCACCAGGGCGTTCCCCTGGGCATCGACCTGCCGGCCGGTGCGGTCCTCCCAGGTCCACTCGACGGCGAACGACGAGCACTGCCCGGCGATCACCGGGTTGGTCAGCATCTGGTCGGCCCGGGCCATGCTCGGGGCGACCTTCTCGGCCCGCGGCCAGCGGGCGGTGAAGCCGTTGCCGCCGGCGCCGACCGCCCGCAGCATCTGGTTGCGACGGGTGGCTTGGTCATTCAGCGGTGCCGACGCGTCGGCGGGAAACCCGAGCACGGTGCGGCGGATCGAGTTGGCGAGCTGGAACGAGAAGTCGATCCGCGACGAGAGGACGCCGGGATCGCGATTCGCGCCGGTCACGACGTTCGACGGCACCGCCCAGATGTCGCGGGTCGAGTTCTTGAGCTCTGGACGCGGTGGCTGCGGCGGTTCGCCCGGCGGCGGCGGAACGTGGTAGAAAACAGCGCTTCCCCCGTCGTCGGCGATGAGCATCGCCTGCCGGGCGAGGATCCACTCGCGGGCCCCGGGCTGGGTCGCGGTCACCTCGCCGATCGTCTGGCCGGTCGCCCAGTTGACGGTGGCGATGCGGTCGGGCCCGGAACTCGTCAGGCCAAGCCACGGCACGAGGGCCGCCCCGTTCTCGGTCTGCCAGCCGAAGTTCGGCACCGTAAAGGGATCGGCCTCCTTGGCCGCGTTGCGAAGCTGGACCGCGTGGCCCCAGTACACCCGCGAGATCGTCGACTGCTTGGCGTTGATGTAGGGGTTTCCGCTGGAGTCGGTGCTCGTGAACGCCGTCGAGACCTGCGGCGCCGCCGTGAAGAAGACGAGCTGGTCGCACCGGACCGTCGCGGTCGGCGGCAGGGCGCTGTTCAGGAGCGGCACGCCGTTCCCGTTCACGTTGTTCGGCACCTCGACCGACTGGATCACGAGGAACCCGTCGCGCGAGATCCGCTCGAGATCCGCCCGCACCTGCTTCTCGATCGCCGCCGCGGTCTGCAGGATGTCGGCGTTCGCCTCGCCCGCCCCGGTCACCTTGCTCACGGTGCCGAAGATGCGGGCGGTGGCGAGGATGATCACGATGAGCACCGCGACCGCGACGAGCAGCTCGGTCAGCGTGAAGGCCCGCACGAGGGAGGGGCGGCGCATCACAGTTCCTCCACGAGGATGTAGACCGGCGTCAGCACCGCGCCCCGGGCGTCGCGGATCGGGAGGTACCAGGCGGTCGCGACGCCTTCGGAGTCAAGCAGATTCGGCCCGAGATCGGGTGGGGCCGTCGAAACCCCGCCGGGTCCCGGCGGGAAAGCCCCGCCGTAGACGACCGAGGGCGGCGCCGCGGGAATGGGGCGGGCGAGTCGCACGGGCCCCTCGGAGACGTTCCGCCGTCCGTTGAGCACCCGGTGCACGAAGTTGTTCTGGTCGAGGATCCACTGGCCCGGTACCTGCCACATTTGGCGAGGCCTGGAGAGATCGAAAGGCAGCCAAGGACTGCCGGCAGGTCCGGTGGGAAGCGTCCCGCCGATCGCACTTGGATCATTCGGTACCGCACCCGAAATCCATCGATAGGTTGCGCTCGATGGCGCATTCAGGAGCAACGGCAAAGGTGATCGCGTGGGCGATTGTGGACAATCGGAACTGTTCAGAGTCACATCCGCCGGCGCCACCGAGTACGGCCGCGGCTGGCCGCCGGGAAACCCGACGCGGTAGACGAACACCGCCGCGAGGACCCGTCCCTGGAAGCGCCGGAACATGACCTCCCAGTGGTACTGCGGCCGGTCGGCCGGATTCCCGGCGCCGAACTCGCTCTCCATCGGCCAGGCCCGTTCCCTTTGCGAAACCAGCACCAGCGGTTCGGGCAAGGGACGCGTGAAACTGCCGACCCCGGCCGCGTTCAGCACCGAGAGGCGGGACGGGTTGAAGGGAATGCCCCGCAACGCGGTTCCGCCCCAGCCGTCGGGCAGTTCGCTCGCCTTGTCGAGCGATACGAGGTCCTGCGTCCCGGGCAGCGGGGTGAAGCCCGCGTCCTGCCGGGTCTTGACGAGCGAGAAGACGTCGATCGCCCCCTCGTCGAAGGCGGTCGCCGGGTTATCGAAGATGAAACCCGGACGCATCCAGGGCCAGTCGCCCTGGATCGTGAAGATGTCGAAGGGGGCTCCTGCGGCCTCGACGGTGTAGGGCCACGCGTTCGCGTTGAACTGCGAAAAGCTCCCGAAGTCCTCCTGCTTCAGCCGCGACCTCAGCACGCTCATCGCGTGCTGTGCGACGAGCGGCCCGAGGGTGTCGTCGTTGGTCTGCCGCTGCAGGGCTATGCCCGCGGGGAAGACCGCGGCGACCGAGATGACCCCGATGCCGAGGATGAAGATCGCCAGCAACAGCTCGACGAGCGAGAAGCCGCGCGAAGGGCGAGAGACGCGAGTCATGGCGCGATCACCTCCGCCACGCCGGTGTAGCGGTTGAAGTGGATGCGGTCGCTGTTCGTCGTGATGTAGCCCTGGAGGCCGACGAGGTCCCGGATCATGGCCTCGTCGCTCGTCCAGTCCGACAGTCGCCGCTCGCGGGCCACGCGGTCGTCGTAGACGGCGAGGAACGGCACGAGCGCGACGTTGCACTCGTCCTCGAGCTCGTCTTGCAGGAAAAAGCGAGATCCGGGAAAGAAGCCGTTGGCACACGGCGTGGAACTGGAAGTCCCATCTTGCTGTCCATTGCGAATGAAATCCACGAACGACTTGTTGTCGGACGAAGCCCCCTGCGGGTTACGGCTCAATCGAGAACCGTCCGGGCCGAACATCACGCCAACCTGCTGGTAGTACCGATTGGTCTCTGAACAAGGAGGACCGCCACCCACGCTCAGGATCCGCGGCAACTCCGCTTGGGTGATCCACAGCGAATCGCTTCCGCCAACCTCGTACAGCGGCCCGGCAACCTTCACGCCCGGGGCGAGCCTCAGCGGCTGGAAACCGTTCGCGGGCACGTAGATATCCGCCAGTTGCCCCGGCGGCGATGGCGGGGGGAACTCATAGGAGGTCCCCGTCCACTCCGCGATCACCACCTCGGTCTGCTGCGGCGTCTGCCGCTGGTTCGGGTTCCAGACCGGGCGGAACACGACCATGACCAGGTTGTTCGTCTTGATCGCGTGGGCCCGGGCCGCGGCGAGGGCGTTCGTGACGGTGTTCGTCGCGGTCGCGGTCCGGGTGTCGCGGGAGATCCGCTGCACGCTGATCACGGTCAGCGTCCCGAGGATCGCGATCACGCCGATCACGACGAGCAACTCGGCCAGCGAGAAGGCCCGGGCGGCGGAGGCGCGAGGCGTCACTGGCCCTCCTCGCCGTAGGAGTAGAGATTGTCGGCGCTCTCGTCGATGCCGCCGGTCGACCCGTTGTCGACGAGGATGCCGTCCGGCCCGCCGCTCACGAACAGCACCTGCCGGTTCCGGCACGATCGCGGGCCGGTCGACTCGGACACGGTGCGGATCGACCCGTCGATCTCCGGGGTGCCGGACTCGCCGGTGCGGAACGCCCGTCCGGGGAAGATCGCCACGATCGGGTTGCCCCACGCGTCGACGACTTCCTTTACGTTCGCGTACTGCACCGGTGTGGTCTGGGTGCGGATCCTTCTCAGGGTGTCGTCCGGCAGGCGAGCCAGCATCGACTCGACATCGGGCTGCTTCGCGATGAGCTCGATCAAGGCCACGGTGCGGCGGCGGTGCTTCTGCAGGTCGCCCGACCCGTTGTATTGCAACACCGCCGCGGGAATGCCGAGGGACGCGATGGTCGGGTCGGGGACGATGTCCCAGGTCCCGGTCTCTCCGGTCGCGTTCTGGAAACTCACCGGCCGGTCGACCTGCCGCTCCCACTCCTTCATCGCCGCGTCGAGCACCGCGAGGGTGTTCTGGGTGTTCCGCTTCTCGTTGGCGGCGATCACCGCGGTCGAGACCGCGACCACGAGGGCCGCGAGCAGCAGGATGATCCCGATGACGATGGTGAGCTCGAGCAGGCTGAAGCCCGCCGCCGGTCGCGTGCGCGTCCTCATTGGCCGATCTCCAGCAGGTTGTCCTGGTTGAAACCGCCCGCGTCGCGTCGGGCGTTCTCGTCGACCCGCTTGTCGGGCCCGACCGAGAAGATCCCCACCCGGGCCGACTTGAGCCGCGGCAGCGTGCCCGCATCGCCGGTCGCGTCGGCGACGCCCTCGACGTCCTCGCCCTGCCGGAACTCGAAGGGCCGCAGGCAGAAGATGTCGCCGAGGTCGCGACGCCGTGCGTTCGCCCCGAGGAGCGTCACGGGATCGGGCCCCTTGAGGTCGCCGGTCGCGTACGCCCGGCGGTAGTAGCGGATCGGCGTGCCCCAATAGTCGACGAAGACCTTGGGCAGCGAATCGAATTGCGGGTCGTCGCTCGCGACGATGATCGGGGCCCCCGTCGCGTCGAGCCCCTTGATGCCGCCGAGGATCGAGGTGTCCTTCAGGTCGATGTAGGGACCGAAGACCTTGCCCTCGAGGATATTGCTGTTGCGGTTCGAGTTCGAATACTCGGCGGCACTCAAGCTACCAAATGGATTTCGAAAATCGAACCGACCGTTACCCTGCTCCCCGCCCCGCGGGTTCAGGAGCGCCCCCCAGACCCCGTCCTCGCCGGGAGAGCGGAAGCCGAGCGGCGGCGACTCCTTCGCACCAGGCGTGTTTCCCGCCGACGAGAGCGACCCGAACACCCCATAGCCGTCGACGCTGCGATCGGAGTATCCGAGGAGGTATTCGGGCAGGCTCGTGATCGAGTACCACTGCTGCCAGTCCGCGACCGACTGGGCGTTGGGTTCGCCGTCAGCCCCAACCTCCCACCTGACCGGCGGCCTGATCAGATCCCGCAGAAGGCCAGGAGCCTGCGGTGACGCCCCCGCTCCCTGCCCCCGCCCGAGCACCGGCGGGTCGTACCCGATGTCGATCTTGAACTTCGCCGTGCCCTGGACGAGCGTCGTCAGCAGGAACTGCGTCTTCGCCGACTGGGCCCGCCGCGAGGCGATGTTGAGGGCCACCACGAGGATGCCCAAGAGCGCCACGATGATCCCGATGACGACGAGCAGCTCGACGATCGAGAAGCCGCGGGGGCTCGGGCGAGGGTTGCTGCGGGCGGTTGCCGTCACGGGATCTCCGGTATCGGGGCGGAAGGGCGTCCGTCAGACCTTCGAGCTCGAGACGCTCTCGATCATCGACACGAGGGGAAGGAAGAGGGCGAGCACGATGGTGCCGACGATGCCGCCGAGGATCACCACCATGAACGGCTCGAGCAGCGACAGGAGACTGGCCACCGCCACATCGACCTCCTCGTCGTAGTTGTCGGCGACCTTCATGAGCATCACGTCGAGGTCGCCGGTCTCCTCGCCGACGTCGATCATGTTCACCACGATCGCGTCGCAGACCTTCGACTCGCGGAGCGGCCCCGCGAAGGTCTCGCCCTCGCGGATCGAGTCGTGCACCTTGCCGAGGGCCCGCTCGAAGACGAAGTTGCCCGAGGTCTCCTTGGTGATGTTGATCGCCTCGAGGATCGGCACGCCGGCGCTGATCAGCGTGCCGAGCGTCCGCGTGAACCGGGCCACCGCGGTCTTCCGCACCAGCTGCCCGATGACCGGGATCTTGGTGATGATGATGTCGGTCCAGGCCTTCCCGAAAGCGGTCTTGCGGATGAGCTTGAAGAAGATGAACAGCAGGAACGGCGAGGCGATGATCCACACCGCGCCGGGGATCCGCTGGCCCGGGTTCTGGCCCGCGACCCACTTGCTGGCGCCGACGAGGAAGATCGTGAGCTTCGGCAGCTGCACGTCGAAGTCGTTGAAGATCTCCTGGAACTTCGGGATGACGAAGTACATGATGCCCGTCACGATCGCCACCGCGATGCAGATGACCACCGTCGGGTAGATGAGGGCACCCTTGATGCGCCGCTTCAGCCGCTGGTTCTTCTCCATGAAGTCGGCGAGACGCTGGAGGATCACGTCGAGCACGCCGCCGATCTCGCCCGCGGCCACCATCTTGGTGTAGAGCCGGTCGAAGGCCTTCGGGTGCTTGCCGAGGGCGTCGGAGAGGGTGCTGCCGCTCTCGACATCCTCGCAGACTCCGCCGAGGATGTTCTTGAGGAGGCCGGGCTTCTGCTGCTGCTCGAGGATCTGCAGCGACCTCAGGAGCGGCAGGCCCGCGTCCTGCAGGGTCGAGAGCTGCCGGGTGAACAGCGTCATCCGCTTGAGCGGCACGCCGCCGATCGAGAAGTTGAAGCCCTTGCCCTTCTTCTTCGGGCCCGCGGCCTTGGCCTTCGCGGCCTTGCCTTCGCCGCCGCCCTTGATCCGCTGCTCGCGGACCGAGGTGGGGAAGAAGCCCTGGCCCTTGATCTTCTTGAGGGCGTCCTCGCTCGAGTCGGCCTCGATCGTGCCCTTCTGCACCTTGCCCGCGGAATTCATCGCCTCGTACGCGTAGGTCGCCATGGTCAAGCTCCGGTCGTGACGCCGTTCAATCCTCGACGATCGTCTCCCGCACCACCTCGTCGATGGTGGTCTGCCCCTCGTAGATGCCCAGCAGGCCGCTCTCGCGCAGGGTCCGCATGCCGCGCTTGCGGGCCTCGACCCGCAGCACCGCGGTGCTGGCCTGCTGCATGATCATCTCCCGCAGCTCGTCGTCGAACCGCATGATCTCGAAGATGGCCATGCGGCCCTTGTAGCCCGTGCGGTTGCACTTGTCGCAGCCGCGGCCGCGGCAGAAGGTCCGGCCCTCGACATCCTGCGGCTTGAGCGCGAGCTCCATGAGCTGCTCCTCGGTCGGCAGGTAGGTCTCCTTGCAGCCCTGGCAGATCCGCCGCACCAGCCGCTGGGCCACGATGGCCTCGACCGTCGCGGTCAGGAGGAAGGTCTCGACGCCGAGGTCCACGAGGCGCAGGATCGAGCTCGGGGCGTCGTTGGTGTGCAGCGTGGTGAACACCAGGTGGCCGGTGAGCGAGGCCTGGATCGCGATCTGCGCCGTCTCGAGGTCGCGGATCTCGCCGACGAGGATGATGTCGGGGTCCTGCCGGAGGAAGCTGCGGAGGAGCCGCCCGAAGGTCAGTTCCTGCTCGACATTCACCTGGCACTGGATGAGCCCCTCGATGTCGTACTCGACCGGATCCTCGGCGGTGAGGATCTTGACCTCGGGCTCGTTCAGCTCGTTGAGGGCCGCGTAGAGCGTGGTGGTCTTGCCCGAGCCGGTGGGGCCGGTGACCACCACGATGCCGTTCGGACGCGAGATGATCGCCCTCAGGTCGGCGAGCTCGTCGTCGCGCAGGCCGATCCGGTCGAGCGAGAGCTGAACGTTGGAGCGGTCGAGGACCCGCAGGACCACCGATTCGCCGAACATGGTGGGCAGCACCGCGACGCGGAGGTCGACCGGGGCCCCGCCGATGTGGAGCTCGATGCGGCCGTCCTGGGGCAGCCGCCGCTCGGCGATGTTCAGCTTCGACATGACCTTCACGCGGCTGACGATCGGCAGGGCGAGCTGCTTCGGCGGCGGGACCATCTCGTAGAGGACGCCGTCGATGCGGTAGCGCATCTTGAACTCGTCCTCGAAGGGCTCGAAGTGGATGTCGCTGGCCTTGTCGCGGATCGCCTGCATGAGCACGGCGTTGAGCAGCTGGACGACCTTGTTGTCGTTCGCCGCGCTCGTCATGTCGTTCAGGTCGATCGAGTCGCCGCGGCCGGCCATCGCCTGCACCGCGTCGGAGGCGGCCGCCTCGGCCATGACCGACTGCAGGCCGGTCGCCTTCTGGGCGTACCGCGACTGCAGGATCCGGTCGATCTCGGCCGCCGGCGCCACCACCGCCGTGACCTTGAAGTTCATGAGCATCCGGAGGTCGTCGACGGCCTTGAAGTTCGACGGGTCCTTCATGGCCACCGTCAGCCGCTTGGTGGCCGGGTCGAACTCGATCGGCACGATCCCGTAGGTGTTGGCCGTCTCGGGGGGGACCGCGGCGAACGCCGCCTCGGGGATCGCCCCCTCTTCGAGGTGGACGAAGGACATCCCCTGCTGCCCGGCCAGGGTGGCGAGGATGTCCTCCTCGGTGATGTAGCCGAGCTCGACCAGGATCTTCCCGACCGGGGTTCCCTTGTGGCTCCCCTGCTGGAGGGTCAGGGCCTCGTGGACCTGTTCCCGGGTCGCCTTGCCCAGCTTGGCAAGCACGCGGCCGAAGCGTCGGCCCTTGAGTTCGTCGGGTGAAACGGAGTCGGCCATGGGGGAATCTCGGGGCTAGATTCGCGGATGAGGTGGCGGGCATCCGGCGCCGCCAACCCGCTTTTCATACGGACACTTGGATTCGCGCGATGCACCGAAGCGTCGAGAACCGGGTCGGGACCTTGTCGCCCGAACTCCGGTCATTCGACCGCTTCGCTCTTCTCGTCGAGCTCCTGTCGACCGGTGGCGATGCCCCGCGAACGGAACTTGCTGCTCATGGCACCCGGGTCGCGCGACTTATCGGCCGCCTCCTCGGGCGAGATCCGGCCACCTTCCCAGAGCTGCCAAAGGTGGTCGTCGAGAAGCTGCATGCCGAACTTCTTGCCGGTCTGGATCGCCGAGTCGATGCGAAAGGTCTTGTTCTCGCGGATCAGGTTGGCGATGGCCGGGGTGACCACGAGGAACTCGTAGGCCGCCACCCGGCCCGGCCGGTCGATGGTCGGCAGGAGCGCCTGGCTGAGCACGGCGATGAGCGAGGTCGAGAGCTGGACCCGGACCTGGGCCTGCTGGCTGACCGGGAAGGCGTCGATGATGCGGTTGATCGTGCCCGACGCCCCGGTGGTGTGGAGGGTCCCGAAGACGAGGTGGCCCGTCTCGGCCGCCCGGATCGCCGCCTCGATCGTCTCGAGGTCGCGCATCTCGCCCACGAGGATCACGTCGGGATCCGATCGCAGCACGCGGCGGAGGGCCTCGGAAAATGTCGGGACATCGTCGCCGACCTGCCGCTGGTTCACCACGCTCTTCTTGTGGTAGTGGTAGTACTCGATCGGGTCCTCGACCGTGACGATGTGCCGGTCGAAGTCGGTGTTGATGTAGTCGATCATCGTGGCCAGCGTGGTCGACTTGCCCGAACCGGTCGGACCGGTCACGAGGAAGAGGCCGCGGGGGCGACGGACCAGTTCGCGGCAGATCGGCGGGATGCCGATCTGCTCGAAGGTCAGCAGCTTGTTCGGGATGAGCCGCAGGACCATCGTGATGGCCCCGCGCTGCCGGAAGACCGAGACCCGGAAGCGGGCCGCGGTGCCGTAGGCGAAGCCGAAGTCGGTGCCGCCGACCTCGGCGACCTCGGCCTGGTTCTTCTCCGGGGTGATCGACTTCATCAGCGTGACGAGGTCGTCCTTGTCGAGGACCTTGGTCTTCAGCCGGACCAGGCCGCCGTGGAGGCGGACGGTCGGCTCGCGACCCTCGGAGAGGTGGAGGTCGGAGGCTCCCTGCTTGACGACGGTGTCGAGCAGGCGGTCGATCTGCATGGTGGACATGGGTGGTGGCCGTGGGAAAGCGGGCGGCGGCGGTCAGGCCGCCGAGATCTCGTTCGGGTTGAAGCCCTCGATCTGGGCGAACTTCGCGACCTCGTCGGGGGTGGTGACGCCCTTGAGGATCTTGATCTTGCCGTCGCCGAGGAGGCTGCGCATGCCGTTGCGGATCGCGGCCTGGCGGATGCGGCCGACGGTGGCGCGGTTGAAGGCGAGCTCGCGGATCTCGCTGTTCATGATCATCATCTCGAAGATCGCCTTCCGGCCGCGGAACCCGACGGAGCCGCACGCGTCGCAGCGGCCGGGCTTGCAGATGTTGCCGGCTTCCATCTCCGACGGCGTGATGCCGACGAGGGCGAGGGCCTTGCGATCCGGATCGGGATCGGGCTGCCGGCACTTCTCGCAGAGGATCCGCACCAGCCGCTGGGCCATGACCGCCTGGATGGCGCTCGCCACGAGGAAGGGCTTCACGCCCATGTCGACGAGGCGGGTGATGGCCGACGGGGCGTCGTTGGTGTGCAGCGTCGAGAAGACCAGGTGGCCGGTGAGCGCCGCCTGGATCGCGATGTCGGCCACCTCGCGGTCGCGGATCTCGCCGACGAGCACGATGTTCGGGGCCTGCCGGAGCATCGACTTCAGGATGATCGGGAAGGTCAGGCCGATCGAGTCGCGGACCTGGACCTGGTTGATGCCCTTGAAGTTGTATTCGACCGGGTCCTCGGCGGTGATGATCTTCTTGTCGGGCCGGTTGAGGATGTCGAGGGCCGAGTAGAGCGTGGTGGTCTTGCCCGAGCCGGTCGGGCCGGTCACGAGGAAGATGCCGTTCGGGCGGCGGATGACCTTGTTGAAGACCTCGAGCTGGTCGGGCTCGAACCCGAGGTTCACGAGGCCGATGCGGACCGAATCGGGCCGGAGGATCCGCAGCACCACGCTCTCGCCGTGGTAGGCGGGGCAGCACGAGACGCGGAAGTCGATCTGCACGCCGTCGACCATCAGCTTGATGCGGCCGTCCTGCGGCACCCGCCGCTCGGCGATGTTCACGCCGGCCATCAGCTTGAGGCGGGCGAGGACCGCGCTCTGCATCTTCTTCGGGAGGGTGTCGCGGACGATGCACGCGCCGTCGATCCGGTAGCGGACGATGACGCCGTCCTTCTTGGGCTCGATGTGGATGTCGCTCGCCCGGCCCTTCACCGCCTCGATGATGAGCCGCTGGCAAAGCCGGATGATCGGGGCGCTCTCGACATCCTGGTCGATCGAGGCGTCGACCGACCGGTCGACCGAGCGGTCGACCGAACGGTCGACCGACTTGTCGATCGAGTCGGTGACGAGGCTGGTGGTCGAGAGCTGGCTCTTGCCGCTGCCGGCCCCCTCGATGAAGAGGCGGATCTGGCCCTTGCTCGCCAGCGCGGTGTCGATCTCGCAGTTGAGGCGGAAGCGAAGCAGGTCGAGCAGCTCGAGATCCATCGGGTCGTGGATCAGGAGCTTGAGCCGGCCGCCCGACTTCGTGAGGGGCAGGATCAGGTGCTTCTTGACGAGGTCGTCGGGGATGAGCTTCGCGTCGATCCGGTTGGCGTGCTCGGCCCGCTCGAGGTTGAGGAACTCGAGGCCGAACTGCTCGGCGAGGGCCTCGGCCACCGCCTCCTCGGTGGTGGCCGACATCTCGACGAGGAGCTCGCCGGTGCGCTTGCCGGTCGCCCGGGCCTGCTCGATCGCGGCCTCGAGCTGCTCGGGCTTGACCTTGCCCTTTTCGAGAAGGATCTCACCGATTTTCTTGCGGATCTTCCGAGCCAACCGGACCTCCGTCTGCGCCGCGACGCGCGGGGCGAGCCCTGTAGTATGCGTCGGCCCGTCGCCCGTGGCAACGGGTGCGGCCGGCGCCCGCCCTTCCCGACCTCCCGAACCCGACCGTTTCGACCGCCCTTCAACGATGCCCAGCGACCCACCGGCCATGCCCGACGCCCTCGCCCGGATCGGGCGGGTCCTGGTGACCGCCGGTCCGACCGAGGAACCGATCGACGCGGTCCGCTACATCGGCAACCGCTCGTCCGGTCGCATGGGCGTGGAACTGGCCCGGGCCTTCGCGGACGCGGGGTGCGAGGTCACGCTCCTGCTCGGGCCGGTCCGGGGGGACGCTCCGGTCCATTCGCGGATCGTCTGCCGCCGGTTCCGGACCGCGGCGGAACTTGCCGCCGAACTCGCCGCGGCCTGGCCGGCGCACGACATGCTCGTGATGAACGCCGCCGTCGCCGACTTCCGTCCCGCCCGGACCCTCGAGGGCAAGATCGCCCGCGGCGGGTCGCTCGAGCTTCGGCTCGAGCCGGTGCCCGACCTGCTGGCGGGCCTGCCGCGACGGCCGGGCGCGATGCGGATCGGCTTCGCCCTCGAGGAGCCGGCGCGGCTCGGCGAGCGGGCCCGGACCAAGCTGGTCGCGAAGGACCTCGACGCGGTGGTCGCGAATCCGCTTGCGACCATGGAAAGCGGCTCGATCGACGGGACGCTCGTCTGGCGCGACGGCCGCGAGGAACGGGCCGCGGCCGGCGCGATCGACAAGCGGGACTTCGCCCGCTGGCTGGCGGGCCGGCTCCTGGCGGCCCGAAAGGAAACCTCATGCGCCTCGCGATGATCGGACTCGGTCGGATGGGCGGAAACATGGTCCGGCGGCTGATCGCCGGCGGGCACGAGTGCGTGGTGTTCGACCGCGATCCGGCGACGGTCGAGGCCCTCGCGAAAGAGGGCGCGATCGCCGCCCGCGACCTCGCCGACCTCGTGGCGAAACTGCCCGGGCCCCGCGCCGTCTGGCTCATGCTGCCCGCCGCCCTCGTCGACGCGACGATCGGCGAGCTCGCTCCGCTGCTTTCAGCCGACGACCTGCTCATCGACGGCGGGAACTCGCACTTCCAAGACGACCTCCGGCGGGCCAACCACCTCGCCGCCCGCGGCATCCGCTACATGGACATCGGCGTCTCGGGCGGCGTGTGGGGCCGCGAGCGCGGTTACTGCCTGATGGTCGGCGGCGAGCCCGCGGCGTTCGCCCGGCTCGAGCCGGCGCTCCGGACGCTCGCCCCGAGCCGCGACCTCGCCCCGCCGAATCCGGCCCGCGGCGCCAACCCCGACCTCGCCGACACCGCCGACCGCGGCTACCTCCTCTGCGGCGGCCCGGGCGCCGGCCACTTCGTGAAGATGGTCCACAACGGCATCGAGTACGCCCTGATGGCCGCGTACGCCGAGGGGTTCAATCTCCTGCGGCACGCCAACGACGGCGCCGCCGGGCATCGCTCCGCCGACGCCGAGACCGCGCCGCTGCGCGACCCGACGCTCTACCGGTTCGACCTCGACCTCGCGGCGATCGCCGAACTCTGGCGGCGCGGCTCGGTGATCGGCTCGTGGCTCCTGGACCTCACGGCGCAGGCCCTGGCCGAGGATGCCGATCTCGCGAACTTCGCCGGCACGGTCAGCGACTCGGGCGAGGGCCGCTGGACGGCGGCCGCCGCGATCGAGCTCGGCGTGCCGATCCATACCCTCAGCGCCGCCCTCTTCGACCGCTTCGAGAGCCGCGGCCACGCCGAGTTCGCGAACAAGGTGCTCTCCGCGCAGCGGTCGCTCTTCGGCGGCCACCACGAGAAGCGTTGATGCGTCACTCCGACGGCGTGAAGACCGAGCCGTCGGGCCGCCGCAGCGGCTCGGTGTAGGGCGTCCAGCCGCCGACGCCGTCGAGGTGCGGCACCGTGGTCCGCCACGAGGTCGGGTCGCGGCCCATACTCTTGCCGAGCTCGACGAGGGCCCGCATCGTCTCGGGCTTGAAGTTCCCGGGCACCGGCGCGGTCCAGTCGTCGGGGATCGCGACGAACCGGAACTCGACCTCGCCCTCGACCACGGTGTTGGTCAGCTTCGCGACGTACGAGCCGATGAGGAGGTCCTTGATGAGGGCCGAGCGGATCGCGGTGCTGAGGCCGCGGCCCGCGACATCCATCCACTCGGGAGTGACCGTCTCACCCGGCGGGAAGAGCTGGTTGTTCACGAGGTACCAGAGGCGGATCTTGGGGAGCGGCTTGCCGGGGTTCCGGTCCCGCCACCGGGACAGGGCCGATTCGGGCATCCGCTGGTCGCGCAGCGTCCAGGCGTTCTCGGTCACGCCGCCGTCGACGAAGAGCGAGCCGTCGATGAGGACCGGCGGGAAGACGCCGGGGATCGCCGCCGAGGCCATCATGCGGTCGACGAGGTACTGCCGGTACTCGTCGTCCGGAAGCTTCACGCCGCCGAGCAGGTTGAACGGGCGGAACGTGCCGAAGTCGATGTTCGTCGAGGCGCACGCGAGCACGCGGCCCTGCCGGTCGCCCTCGCGGATCGAGTCGAGGAGCTTCGGGTCGAGCTGGGACTCGAGGGTCGCCCGCAGCCCCGACGGGTCGGCGAGCGAGGAGTTCCAGGGCCAGATCGGGATGAGCCCACGGGGCTTGATGAGGTTCTTCGGCGGGTCGGAGTAGAACTTCGCCCCGATCCCGATCGCGTCGTCGGTACCGACGAAGGCGAGCGGGGCGAGGATCGAGCCGGTGCTGGTGCCGGCGACGAAGTCGAACTCGGGCCGCTTGAGCGACGGGTCGGTGCACTGGGCCCAACCGAGCAGGAACCCGGCGCCGAAGGCCCCGAAATCGCCGCCGCCCGAGAGGATGAGCACATCGAAGGTGCCCTTGCTTTCGGAGTCCTCGACCAGCCGCTTGAGCATGCGCTGGTGGGACTCGATGAAGAAGTCGACGGCGGCCTGGTCCTCGCGGAACTTCCGCTGGGCTCGCTCGGCATCGGTCTCGGCCGGCCGAGACATCGTCGTGCACGCGGGAAGGATGGTGAGGCTGAGGGTGACGGCGGCGAGCGCGGTCACGAGGCGGCGGATCTGGAGCATGGG
>JBIKVN010000205.1:0-5995 GCA_044356865.1 Phycisphaerales bacterium
GCCCGGATCAGGTCCTCGTCGTGCTCGACGACGAGCACGGTGTTCCCGATGTCGCAGAGCCGCCGCAGCGTCGCGATGAGCCGGTCGTTGTCGCGCTGGTGCAGGCCGATGGTCGGCTCGTCGAGCACGTAGCAGGTGCCGACGAGGCCGGAACCGACCTGCGTCGCGAGGCGGATCCGCTGGGCCTCGCCGCCCGACAGCGTCGAGCTCGTGCGGTCGAGCGTCAGGTACCCGAGCCCGACCGAGGCGAGGAAGCCGAGCCGGGCATGAACCTCCCGCAGGATCGGCTCGGCGATCTTCGCCCGTTCCGCGTCGAGCGAAAGCGTCGCGAAGAACCCCGTCGCCCGCTCGACGTTCAGCGCGCAACATTCGGCGATGTTCAGGAAGCTGCCGTCGCGGGCCCCGCCCGATTTCACCCGCACCGCGAGCGACGACGGCCGCAGCCGCCTGCCGGCGCACGCCTCGCAGGGGGCGTCGCTCATGTACTCGACGAGGCGTTGCTTGACGAACTCGCTTTCCGTCTCGCGATAGCGCCGCCGCAGGTTCGGCAGCACGCCTTCCCACTCGATGCCGAACGACTCCGCCTCGGCCTCGCCCGCCCCGTGCATCAGGATCCGCCGGAGCTTCGCCGAAAGGCTCGAGAACGGCGTCCCCGCGGTCACGCCCGCGGCCTCGCAGAATCGCCGCAGCTGCCGGGCATACCAGATGTTCATCCGCCGGCCGTTCTTCCGCCACGGCACGATCGCCCCGTCGGCGACGCCGCGGTCGGGTTCGGGCACCACCAGGGCCTCGTCGAACTCGTTCACCGTGCCGAGGCCCGCGCACTCCGGGCACGCCCCGTGCGGCGAGTTGAACGAGAAGAGCCGCGGCTCGAGTTCTTCCAGGCTGCACTCCGGATGCTCGGGGCAGGCGAACTTCTCGCTGAAGCGGTGCTCGGTCCACGCCTCGCCCTCCTCGACGAGGATCGCGAGCGACCCCTCGGCGAGCTTGAGCGCCGTCTCGACGCTCTCCGCGAGCCGCTGCCGGCCTTCGGCGTTGATCGCCACGCGATCGACGACCGCCTCGACGTCGTGCGTCTCGTAGCGGCCGAGCCCGAGCGGGTTGTCGCCGCCCTGCTTCAGGGCCTCGCGCAGGTCGACGACCTTCCCGTCGACGCGGGCCCGCACGAGTCCCTGCCGCTGGATGCCTTCCAGCGTCTCGCGGTGGAAGCCCTTCTTGCCGCGGACGACCGGGGCGAGGACCATCGCCCGCTTCCCGTCGAAGTTCCTCAGCAGCGTCTCGACGATCTGCGACGCGCTCGACGCCGTGATCGGCCGGCCGCAGACCTTCTCGCGGCCGTCCTTCGACTTGCCGGTCACCGCCCAGCAGGTCGGCTGGCCGCAGCGGGCAAAAAGCAGCCGCAGGTAGTCGTAGATCTCGGTCGTCGTCGCCACCGTCGATCGCGGCGAGTGCCCGCCCGAACGCTGCTCGATGGCGATCGTCGGCGGCAGCCCCTCGATCGCCTCGACGTCGGGCTTCTGCATCTGGTCGAGGAACTGCCGGGCGTACGCGGAGAGCGACTCCATGTACTTCCGCTGCCCCTCGGCGAAGACGGTGTCGAAGGCGAGCGAGCTCTTCCCGCTGCCCGAGACCCCGGTCATCACGACGAGGCGATCGCGCGGGATGTCGAGGTCGACCGCCTTCAGGTTGTGCTCGCGGGCCCCCCGGATCCGGATGGCGTGGGCGGGGTCGGGAAGGGGGGTGAGCATGGGAAGGGGCGGCGGGGCGAAAACCGGAAGCGGGGAGGATAGGCCCGAGCGCCCCGATAACGCGATCGCGAGGAATTCCACGGGGAAGTGCGCCGGATTTTGCGGTCATGCCGAAGAATGGGCGGCCCCATGACGCCCGCCTCGGTCACCCCCGTTATCCGAACCGTCCCGGCGAACCCGCCCATCGCCGGGCTCGCGCCCGACCGGGTCATCGAGATCGAAGCGCGGCTCGAGCGGTCGCGGGACGATGCCGCGCCGGCCATGACCGAGTCGCGGCTGGCGGAACTCGCGGCTTCGATCCGGTTGCGGTGAGCCCGCCGCAGCCGCCGGCTTCGCCTACCGCTTGCCCTTGCCCCTCCGGCCCGCCCGCGTCCCCGGCATACCGGCCTTCGGCCGGTCCTTCGCTTCCTCCTCGTCGCCCATCGTGACTTTCGAGCCGATCGGCAGGGCTTTCAGCCGCCCGACCTCGTCGCGCAACCGCGCCGCCTTCTCGAACTCGAGCCGCTCGGCGGCCGCGAGCATCTCCTCCTCGACCTGCCGGATGAGCTCGTCGCGGTCGAACTCCTCGACCTCGCGCTTGCCGGCGGCGGCGCGGGCGGTCTTGCCGGCAGCGAGCTCGTGCTCGATGCCGCGGCGGATCGCCTTCACGATGGTCTGCGGCGTGATGCCGTTCGCCTCGTTGTAGGCGAGCTGCTTGGCGCGGCGCCGTTCGACCTCGTCGATCGCGGCCTGCATCTCGGGCGTGACCGAGTCGGCGTAGAGGATCGCGATCGAGTTCGCGTTGCGGGCGGCGCGGCCCATGATCTGGATGAGGCTCGACTGGCTGCGCAGGAAACCCTGGCTGTCGGCGTCGAGGATGCACACCAGCGAGACCTCGGGCAGGTCGAGGCCTTCCCGCAGGAGATTCACGCCGACGAGGACGTCGAAGGCGCCCTCGCGCAGCTCGCGCAGGATCTCGAGCCGCTCGAGCGTCTCGATCTCGCTGTGCAGGTAGCGAACGCGGATCCCCTCGCGGTCGAGGAAGGTCGTGAGGTCCTCGCAGAGCCGCTTGGTGAGCGCCGTGACCAGGGCCCGCTCGCCGCGGGCCGCGACCCGGCGGCACTCGGTGACGAGATCCGGCACCTGGCCCCGCGCCGGCCGCACCGAGACCGGCGGGTCGACGAGGCCAGTCGGCCGGATCACCTGCTCGACGACCTCGCCGCCCGCCCGTTCGAGCTCGTGCGGCCCCGGCGTCGCCGAGACGTAGATCGCCTGCGGGATGAGCTCCTCCCACTCGTCGAACTTGAGCGGGCGGTTGTCGAGGGCGCTCGGCAGGCGGAAGCCGTGCTCGACGAGCGTCTCCTTCCGCCGCCGGTCCCCGAAATACATGCCGCGGATCTGCGGCAGCGTCACATGGCTCTCGTCGACGAACACCAGCCAGTCGTCGACGCCGCGGTTCGGCATCTGGCGGAAGTAATCGAAAAGCGTCCAGCTGCGCTCCCCCGGCCTCCGGCCGTCGAAATGCCGCGCGTAGTTCTCGATGCCCGGACAGAAGCCCGTCTCCTCGAGCAGCTCGAGGTCGTGCCGGGTGCGGGCGAGCAGCCGCTGCGCCTCGAGCAGCCTTCCCTGCGACTTGAGTTCGATCACGCGGGCGTCGAGTTCGTCACGGATGCCGACGAGGGCCCGGCCGCGTTCCTCCTCGGGCATCACGTAGTGCACCGCGGGGAAGATGAACGCCCGCCGCTCGTTCGCGAGCAGCTCGCCCGAGATCGGGTCGACGAGCTCGATCGACTCGACCTCGTCGCCGAAGAGAGACAGCCGCATCGCGTGCTGCTCGTACGCGGGATAGACCTCGATCGAGTCGCCGCGCACGCGGTACTGCCCGCGCTCCGGGGCGGTGTCGTTGCGCCGGTACTGCATCGCCGAGAGCCCGAGCAGGAACGCCCGCCGGTCGATCGGCCGCCCGACCTCGACCATGAGCGTCTTCTTCGCGTACTCCGCCGGGCTGCCGAGGCCGTAGAGGCACGAGACGCTCGCCACCACGATGCAGTCGTCGCGGGACAGCAGGTTGCTCGTCGCCGCGAGCCGCAGCCGGTCGAGGTCGGCGTTGCGGGACGCGTCCTTCTCGATGTAGATGTCCCGCTGCGGGATGTACGCCTCGGGCTGGTAGTAGTCGTAGTAGCTGACGAAGTAGCTGACGGCGTTCTTCGGGAAGAGCTCGCGCATCTCCTCGTAGAGCTGGGCCGCGAGTGTCTTGTTGTGGCTCACGATGAGCGTCGGCCGGCCCGCGGCGGCGATGACGTTCGCCATCGTGAAGGTCTTGCCGGTGCCGGTCGCCCCGAGCAGCACCTGGTGCTTCCGCCCGCCCGCGAGCCCGCCGACGAGCTCGCGGATCGCCTGCGGCTGGTCGCCGGTCGGGGCGAAACCGCTCGTGAGCGTGAAGTTCGCCTTCGGGACGGCCATGGTCATCCTCGTGAGGCCAGCAGGGCCCGCGGCGGCGTGCGGAAGAGGGGAATCGCCGCGGGCAGCGCCGCGAGCAGCGTGAGGAACAGGGTGATCCCGAGGCCCATCGCCGCCGCCGCGAACGGGAACGGCAGGCCCAGCTCGAGCCCCGCGAGCTCGCGATAGAGGATCGTCGCGATCGCCGCGATGGTCATCCCGAGGCAGAGTCCCGCGATCGAGCCCGCGACCGCGACGAGCCCCGCCTCGGCCAGCACCAGGCGCGGGACCAGGCCGCGGTCGCCGCCGACCGCCCGCAGCACGCCGAACTCGTGCCGCCGCGCCGCGACGCCCGCCGCGACCACGTTCCCGACGCCGAAGCAGGAAAGCAGCAGGGCCATCGTCGCCACGCCCGAGCTCACGCGTTCCATCGTCCGGCCCACCTCGTCGATCGTCTTCCGGATCGACCGGCCCGACGCGAAGACCGCGCCGGGGATCGATTCGGCGACCGCCTTCTCGATGCCGCGCTCGACGGAGCCCGGGTCGCCCGTCGGGTCCTCGGCGAGGCTCACCTGCATGAGAAGGGCCTCGCGGGTGCCGAAGTGCCGCTCGACCGCGGCGAAGTCCATGAAGACGCACGAGACCGCGTGTTCCATGTAGGCGTTGCGGATCCCGAACATCTGGGTCGCCATGTCGAGACCGGCGGCCCCGACCACGCCCGCGATCTCGAAGCGCACGTCGCCGTCGGTGCCGCCGAGGCCGATGGTGTCGCCGACGCCGAGCCCGCGGGCGGTCAAGAACTGCTCGGCCACCAGCACCGCGTCGCCTCCTTCCAGCCGTGCGATCGCGGTCTCGGGATCGCCCTGGAGAAACTCGAGCCGGTTGAGCCGCAGGAACTCCCGCGGCGTGAAGCCCACGCAGATCACCGAAGTCGGCCCGAAGCCCTCGACGCCGAGGCGGTCGTCTTCCGCGAGCCGCACCGGCAGGTAGCCGACCGGCGCCGCCGCGAGCACGCCGGGCATCGCCGCGATCGCTTCCTGCTGCTCGGGCGAGAGCCCCGAGGTGCGGAAGACGAACGCGTCGGCGAAGCGGATCTTCTCGCGGAAATCCTCGAGGATCGCCGTGCCGTTGCTGGCGGTGCTCGCGAGGATCGCCATGCCCGCCATGAGGGCGCCGGCGGTGAATCCGAAGCGGTAGGGCATCGCGGCGAGCGACCGCTCGAGGACGCCCGCGGGCAGCCCGAGCAGCCGGCCGGTCGCGGGCCCGAGGAGCCGCGCCGCGGCCCGCAGGATCGCCGGCGACAGCAGGAACCAGCCCACGAAGAGCAGGGGGATGCCGACCAGCGAGTGGAGCCAGAAGCGAAGCTGCGGATCGCTCGCCGGCAGCACGACGATCGCCTGCGCCGCCAGGCACGCGACGCCTGCGGCGGTCACCGCGACGAAGGTCGAGCGCCGCGGCGGCCGCGAGCGCACCACGAGCGCCGCGAGCGGCGTGACCCGCGAGGCGAGGAACGCCGGGAAGGCCGCCCCGAGCAGCCCCGAGCCGAGGCTTCCCGCGACGGCGATCGCGATGCCCTCGGGCGGGATGACGAGGCCCGCCGGCAGGAACTCACCGAACCACCAGACGAGCGCCGCCGCGAGCCCGAGGCCGAGCGGCACGCCGAGCGCCACGCCGAGCCCGGCGATCACCAGGCCGACGAGGAGCTGCCCGCCCATGATCTGCCCGCGTCCCGCCCCGATGCAGCGGGCGATCGCGAGCTCCCGCTGCTGCTCGCTCACCGCGGTGGTGAGGCCGGTCGCGATGATGAACGCGCAGGCCAGCATGCCCAT
>JBIKVN010000206.1:0-5992 GCA_044356865.1 Phycisphaerales bacterium
TGACCTCGTCGATCGAGTTGTCGACGCACTCGTAGACGAGGTGGTGAAGGGCGTTCAGGCCCGTCCCGCCGACGTACATGCCGGGCCGCTTGCGGATCGCCTCGAGGCCCTCGAGGACCTGGATCGACTCGCTGGTGTACTCGCCGGTGACGCCGCCGTTCCCGATGGTTTCGACGGGGGGCTTGGCAAGGGTGGGCTCGGGTGGGGCCATGGGGGTCCTGGAGGCGGGGCGGGGCGGCGGCGGAGGCTGGTTTTTCGCGGGAAAATCCGGGTTCCGGGCCGGACCCGCATCATATCCGCACGCCCGTCCGGCTGCCCCGTCCCCGAGCTTTTTTCGGGCGGTTTCCGAGGCCGCTCCGTATACTCGCGGCCCGCGGCCGGAGGCCGCACGATCGCGGCCCCTTGGCCGCTTCGCGACGGATCGCGATGGATTCCCGCATCGGACCAGTTTCTTCCGCCGGAACGAGGCCGTTCCCCATCCCGGGACGGCGGGATTTCCTTCGCGCCGCCGGACTGGTCGCGCTGGGCGGGATCGCCGGGTGCCGGACGCCCTCGCAGGCGAAGGCCGTGCCCGCGGGCGGCTGGCCCGAAGTCCCGTCGCCGCCGGGCGAGCCCGCGAGCGTCGCCGCGCCCGTCGAGCGGGCCTCGCCGCTCGGCCCGGTCCTGCCGCGCGAGAGCTGGACCCGCGAGGTCCCGGACTTCGCCCTCATGGACCCGATGGTGCCGGTCCATCACCTCACGATCCACCATGACGGGCTCGAGGCGCTCTTCGAGACCGATGACCTCGCCGCCACCGCCGCCCGCATCGAGCTCTACCGTCGCGGCCATCGCGGTCGCGGCTGGGCCGACATCGGCTACCACTTCGCGATCGACCGGGCCGGACGCGTCTGGGCGGCCCGACCGATCGACTGGCAGGGGGCCCACGTCAAGGACCGGAACCCCGGCAACGTCGGGATCCTGGTGATGGGGAACTTCGAGATCCAGCGGCCCACCGAGGCGCAGCTCGCCGCCCTCGATCGCCATCTCGCGGCGGCGCGGGCGTACTGGAACGTGCCGTGGTCGCAGGTCGTCAGTCACCGCGAGTGGCCGGGCGCGACCACGCTCTGTCCCGGCCGGAACCTGCAGGAACGGTTCACGGCGATGCGGGGCGAGGTCGTCGTCGTGGCGTGACCGGCGGTTTTCGGACCGGAAGCGATCACCCCAAGGCCCGCGAAATCTGCCGCCTTTCGGCCGTTCCGGCCGATGACGATCGACCTCCCATGGACAGCCCGTCGACGCCGAACCCCTCCGAACCGAACCCCGGTCGCGGCCCGTGGATCTATGTCCCGCGCCGCGAGTTCCTGCTGGCGGCGGGCCTGGCGTTCCTCGCCGGCTGCACCACCGGCGGTCCCTCGCGCCGCACCGCGAAGCTGCCCGACGGGGCGATCGCTCCGGGCCTCGACCGCGATCCGCCGCTTGACCTGCCCGATCCGGGCCCGTGCCCGACGAAGTCCGGCGCTGCCCTCGCCGAGGCCCGCGTCGAGGTCCCGACCGGCATCATCCGCCGCAGCCAGTGGGCGAAGGGCCAGCCGGTCCGCAGCCAGCTCAACCCGATGCTGCCGCCGAAGTACATCACGGTGCACCACGAGGGCTGGGATCCGTTCTGGTCGACCGACTTCAACGAGACAATGGCCCGCATGGACCAGGTCCGCGTCGGCCACCTGAACGCGAAGGGCGGAGGCTACGCCGACATCGGCTACCACTTCGTGATCGACCGGGCGGGCCGCGTGTGGGAAGGCCGTTCGCTGCAGTGGCAGGGGGCGCACGTCAAGAACCACAACGAGCACAACATCGGGGTGATGTGCCTCGGGAACTTCGAGGAGCAGGCCCCGACCGCGGCGCAGGAGACGGCCCTCGACCGGCATCTCCGCTCGCTCATGCTCAAGTACCGGATTCCCGCGACGCGGATCAAGACGCACCGGGAGTGGGCCGGCGCGAAGACGGCATGTCCCGGACGGAAGCTCCAGTCGCACGTCGAGCAGGTCCGGCCCGACGGGTTCTGCTGACGGTTCAGGCCTGCCCGGCCCGGCGGTCGTCGTCGTCGAGCTTCTTCAGGAACGCAGGGTCCTTCGACTCCTGCTTCTGCAGGAGTTTCCAGGTGAAGACGCCGAGGGCGGCCATGCCCGCGACGCAGAGGAGCCAGGTGGCGACATCGACGAGGCTGGCGGCGAGGAGGCTCACGGGCGGGCTCCGGAGGCGTCGCGGAAGATCGGGGCGAGCCGAGGGTACAGGGCGCGAAAGCGGGCGACGGCCGGAGCGTAGCGGGCGGCGTCGGGACCGGGACGGGTCTCGGTCGTCTCGCGGACGCACGCGTCGCTCGCCTCGGGAACCGACTTCCACGCCCCGACGCCGACGCCGGCGAGCAGGGCCGCGCCGTACGCCACGCCGCCCTCTTCGCTGTTCAGGGTCGCGACCGGGACGTTGAAGAGGTCGGCGCACATCTGCCGCCAGAACCCGCTGCGGGCCCCGCCACCCGCGAGCCGGACGCGATCGACGGGGATGCCGAGCGAACGGACGAGATCGACGTTGTCGAGGAGGCCCATCGTGATGCCCTCGAGCACCGCCCGCGTGAGGTGCGGGCGGCCGTGGGCGGCCGCGATTCCGACGAGGGCCCCGCGGGCGTGGGCGTCGGGATGCGGGCACCGCTCGCCGGTGAGATAGGGGAGGAAGGTGAGCCCGTCGCAGCCGGGGGCGACCGTCGCGGCCTCGGCGGTGAGCGAGTCGTAGGGCTCGCGGGCGATCGTGTCGCGGTACCAGCGGAAGCTGCCGGCGGCCGAGAGCATCACGCCCATCACGTGCCAGGCTCCGGGCACCGCGTGGCAGAAGGCGTGCAGCGACCCGTCGGCGGTCGGCCGCCACTCGGACTTCGAGGCGAAGACGACACCGGAAGTCCCGATCGTGCACGAGACGCGGCCGGGCCGCACTATGCCGGCGCCGACCGCACCGGCCGCCTGGTCACCGCCGCCGCCGACGATCGGCGTGCCCTCGGCGAGGCCGGTGGCCCTGGCCGCGTCGCGGCCGAGGTGCGAGGTGATATCCGGCGATTCGCTGCAGTCGGGCAGCGTCTCGCGGCGGATCTTGGCGATCGCGAGCATCTCGTCCGACCAGCGCCGGCGGCCGCAATCGAAAAGCAGCGTGCCGCTCGCATCCGAGACCTCGGTCGCGTAGGTGCCGCCCGAGAGCCGGAAGCGCAGCCAGTCCTTGGGCAGCAGGTGCTTCGCCGCCCGCCGCTCGGCCTCGGGCTCGTGCTCGCGGCACCAGAGGATCTTCGGCAGCGTGAAGCCGGGCAGCAGGCGGTTGCCGGTGAGCTCGACGAGCCGCGGGATGCCGAGCTCGCGTTCGAGCCGCTCGCACTGCGGGGCCGAGCGCTGGTCGTTCCAGAGGATGCACGGGCGTATGGTCCGGCCCTCGCCGTCGAGCATCACCAGGCCGTGCATCTGCCCGCCGAGGCCGATCGCGTCGACGGTGCGGCCCCGCATCGCGTCGGCCGCGAGCGTGCGGCGGATCGCGGCGCAAGCGCTCGTCCACCAGTCCTCGGGATCCTGCTCGGAGTGGCCCGGCCGCGGCGTCGACAGCGGATGCTCGACCATGGCCGCCGCCAGCGTGCGGCCCTCGCCGTCGATCGCGATCGCCTTCGTGCCGCTCGTGCCGACGTCGATGCCGAGGAGGATCATGCGCAAAGGTTCGCCCGCCGGACCGCCGCGGTCAAGCGATCACTTCGCCGGGGATCTCTCGATGAAGATCCCCTCGGCGTTCACGACCAGCATGCCGTCCGCGGCCTCCGCGACCGTTCCCGTCACCGTGATCCGCGAGAGCGGCTTCAGCCCGTTCGCGCCCTCGATCGCGACCTTCAGCGGCTTCCCGTCGGCCCCGACCACCTGCAGCGAGGCGACGTTCGCCTTGAGCGATTCCTTGGGCTCGCAGCAGTAATCCCAGGGCTTCGGGCAGGTGTCGCCGGGGATCTCGTCGCACGAACGGAGCCGCGTGTCGATGATCGTGCAGAGGGCGCGGTCCTTCACGAACGGCGCGGCGCGGCCGCCGATGCGGGCGACGAAGGTGATGCGTTCGCCCTTCTTCGCGGCGGCTTTCGCGTCGCGCAGCTCTTTCGCGTCCTTCGGCCGCTCGGCGAGGAAGAGGTTCGCGGGCAGGGCGTCGGCGGCGAGGGCGGCCGGAGCTGTCGACGCGGAGGTCGGGGCGGGCGAGGCGAGGAGGGCGAGGGCGAGGCAGGTCATCGTGAGCATGGCGGGATTCCTTCGGATGGAGTTTCGATCGACGTTTCAGCCCGCGGCCTTGAGGGCCTCGGGAACGGGGCGACGGAGGCAGCGGAACGCCGGCAAGGCGGTGCCGAGCACGGCGAGGACGAGGGCGGCGAGGAGGCCGGTCGCGAGGGCGGCGGGGCCGATCTCGACGGCGAACGAGCCCATCTGCGAGCGGACCGCGAGGCCGTCGAGGGCGACGACGGCGATCGCCCCGGCGAGCAGCCCGCCGAGGCTCGCGACGAGCAGCGACTCGGCGAGCATCGAGAGGGCGATCGCCCGGCGGCGAAAGCCGAGGGCCTGCAGCGTGCCGAACTCGCGGACGCGGGCGGCGAAGGTCGCATCGAGCGTGCCGAGCCCGGCGAGCAGGCCGCCGAGCGAGACGAGAATTGCGGTCGCGGCGACGAGCCAGCGCACGGGGGCGAGGAAGCGAGAGAGCTCGGCGTAGTAGTCGGCCTCGCCGATCGCCGCGAGCTCGAGGTCGGTGCGGATCGCCGCAAAAGTCTCGAGGTCGGCGCGCTCGGCGGTGTCGAGCCCGACGATGACCGCGGAATCGGTCGCGCGCTGCGTGAGCGTCTTGAGCGCGGCGAGCGGCACCCAGATCTCGCCGTCGAGGACGGTGCCGGGGGCGGCGAAGGAACCGGTGACGGCGAACGGGCGGCCGGCGATCACGAGCGTCGAGCCCGGCGCCGCCTCGAGCCCCGCCGCGGCGAGCATCGCCGCCGCGGCCCCGCCGACCATGGCCTCGTCGGCGCCGGGCTCGGGAGCGCGGCCCGCGATCACGCGGACCTGGGGATGCACGAGAAACGCCGCGGCGGTCACCCCGCGCACGATCGCGACCGGGCCCGCCCCGTCGCCCGCCCCTTCGTCCCGGCCGATCGGCAGCGCCGCATGCACTTCAGGCGAGACGAACGCCTGCTCGCGGCGGCGGGCGAGGCCGTCGACCGAGGCGGCGACGATCTCGGCGACGCCGGGCGGGATCTCGCTGCGCTCGAGCGACTCCTCGCTGCCGGTGCCGAGCAGGATCACGTTCGTCGCGAGCCCGCTCGCGCCGAGCGACCCGGACATGCCGCGCGAGAAGCCGACGCCGCCCGCGGCCAGAAGCGCGACGAGCGTCGCCGCCGCGATCGCGAGCGAGGTCCGCAGCGGCGATCGCCCGAGGTTCCGCACCGCGTGATCGAGGGGAAGCGTCCGCATCTCAGGCGCTCCTCAGGGCGGGGACGATGTCGCGCGAGCCGGCGCGGGCCGCGGGCAAGAGGCTGGCGAACGCACCGGCCGCGATCGCCGCGAGAAGGCCGATCAGCAGCGGCCCGGGGCCCGCGTCGAACTCGATGGTCAGGCCCTCGGTGGTGAGCCCGAAGCGGCCGAGGCGCAGCGTCGCGAACGCGGCGCCCGCGCCGATCGCCCCGCCGGCGAGGCCGAGCAGGGCGCCTTCCGCGACGACGAGCGAGGTGACGAGCCCGGGCCGGAACCCGAGCGCCTGGAGGATGGCGAGATCGCGGCTGCGGTCGGCGATCGACGCCGCGATCGCGTTCGCGACGAGGGCGAAGACCGCGACGAGGGCCCCGAGGCCGAGCCAGTTCGCGAAGCGTGCGAGCTCGACGAGGTCGGCGGCGGCGCGGGCCACGAACGCCTTCTCGGCCCGCGTCGAGGTCGGGGCCGAATCGCGGGCGAACTCGGCGTCGATCGCGGCGGCG
>JBIKVN010000207.1:0-5895 GCA_044356865.1 Phycisphaerales bacterium
CGTTTCTCGCACCAGCCTTGGAACGCCGGCCTTGGCCGGCGCGGATGAAGGCCCAGGCCATTCGCCGGTAGGGCAAGCATGCGTTCGCCGTCCCCGTCACGCGTCGGCCGCGGGCCGACGCTCCATGCGCGTCGCGTGGTCGGCGGCCATTCGCGCGGGTCGGCGCCTCCGCCGTCACCTACCGCCTCACCCCGGCTCCCACCCTCGCTTCGCCATCTCGAACCCCGCGAACTCGAACGCCGGCGAGACCGTGCACCCGACCAGCGTCCAGCCTCCGTCCGGTTCCGCCTTCTGCCACGCGTGCGGCGGCACGATGCGTTGCGGCTCTTCGCCGCGGCCGAAATCCTTGCCGAGCCGCTCGACGCGAACCGGCTTGCCTTCCTCCGCGATCGAAAGCCGCAGCGCCCCGCCCGCGTAGTGGTGCCAGATCTCGGCGGCATCGACGCGGTGCCACGCCGAGCGCTGCCCGGCCTCGAGCAGGAAGTAGATCGCCGTGCCGGATCCTCGGGTCTGGCCGTCGCCGTCTCGCCAAGTCTCGCGGTACCAGCCGCCTTCGGGGTGGGGCTCGAGGCCGAGGCGGCGGATGAGGTCGGCGGGGGTGGTGGGAGCGGCAGCGGGATCGGTCATGGGGCGGAGCGTAGCGGGGGCCCCGGACCCCCCCTCGCGTACCATCTCCGCCCTTCGCCCCGTCCCTCGACCCTTCCCCCCATGACCACCTCGCCCGCCCCCGCCGGAACCAGTCGCCAGGCCGCCATCCTCGTCACCGGGGCCGGCGGCGAGATGGGCCATGGCCTCCTCGAACGCCTCGCCAAGCGGGCCGCGACCCGCGGGCAGCGATTGGTCGCCATGGACGTCCGCGAGCTGCCCGCCGACACCCGGGCGGTCTGCGAGCAGTCGATCGTCGGCGACATCTGCGACCGGAGCCTCCTCGAGCGGCTCCTCGCCCAGTACGAGATCCACGAGGTCTTCCATCTCGCGGCCCTCCTGTCGACCCGCGGCGAGTTCGCCCCCGAGACCGCCCACGCGGTGAACGTCGTCGGCACCGTCAACCTCCTCCGTCTGGCCGCCGAGGAAAGCCGCTCGCACGGGAAGCCCGTCCGCTTCCTCTTCCCCTCGTCGATCGCCGCCTACGGCATCGCCGACCTGGCGACGAAGGCGAAGGCGGGTCGCGTGCGCGAAGACCAGTTCCTCGAGCCGCAGACGATGTACGGCGTGAACAAGCTCGAGGGCGAGCATCTCGGCCGCTACTTCGCCCGCCACTACCGGGCCCTCGCGAAGGACCGCGTGAAGAACCCGATCGACTTCCGCTCGATCCGCTTCCCCGGCATCATCTCGGCCGACACCGTGCCGAGCGGCGGGACGAGCGACTACGGGCCCGAGATGCTCCACGCCGCGGCGGCCGGCAAGGCGTACGCGTGCTTCGTGCGGCCCGACAGCACCATTCCGTTCATGACCATGCCCGACGCGATCGAGGCGCTGCTGTCGCTGGCCGAGGCCCCGGCCGAGAAGCTCACGCGGCAGGTCTACAACATCGGGGCGTTCAGCCTCTCGGCGGCCGAGTTCGCCGAGCGGGTCAAGCAAGCCTTCCCGAACGCGGAGACGACCTTCGCCCCCGATCTCGCCCGCCAGGCCATCGTCGACAGCTGGCCGCCGGATGTCGACGATTCCGCGGCTCGCCGCGATTGGGACTGGAAGCCCGCCCACGACGCCGATCGGGCGTTCGCCGAGTATCTCCTGCCGCGGATCCGCGCCCGCTACGCGAGCAAGGCCTGAACGCCCGCATTTCCTGAGGACTTCCCCAAGGACATCCGATGACCACCATCGCCCCGAGCCCCGTCGTCTTCGAGCGCCGCACCGACGCGATCCTCAAGCAACTCTCGGATTCCGGCCAGCTCAAGCGGCTGCAGGTCCTCGAAGGCCCGATGGACGCGACGGTCACGCTCCGCGGATACGGCGAGGTCGCCTGCTTCTGCTCGAACAATTACCTCGGCCTCGCGAACCACCCCGAGGTCGTCGAGGCGGGCATCGCCGGCCTGCGGAAGTACGGCGCCGGCACCGCCAGCGTCCGCTTCATCTGCGGGACTTTCGAGTGCCATGAGCGGATCGAATCGCGCCTCGCCGAGCTCTACGGCCATGAGGCGGCGTACACCTTCACGAGCTGCTGGAACGCGAACGAGGCGATTTTCCCGACGCTCGCCGAACCGGGCGACCTCCTCATCTCGGACGAGCTGAATCACGCCTCGATCATCGACGGCATCCGGCTCGCCACCGTGATCAAGAAGGGCGTCCACAAGGGCGTCTACAAGCACAGCGACCTCGCGGACCTTCGGGTGAAGCTCGCGGCCGCGCGGGCCAATCCCGAGGTCACCGGGGCGATCTGGGTCATCACCGACGGCGTCTTCTCGATGGAGGGCGACATTCCCGACCTTCCGGCGATCCGCAGGGTCTGCGACGAGTTCGGGGCTTCGCTCGTCGTCGACGACAGCCACGGGACCGGCGTGATGGGCCGGACCGGCCGCGGCATCCACGAGCACTGGAACATGCCGGGCTCGCAGGTCGACTTCTTCACCGGGACGCTCGGGAAGGCCTTGGGCGGGGCGGCGGGCGGCTACATCGTCGGCAGTCGCGAGGGGATCGACCTGTTGCTGCAGCGAGGCCGGCCGACGCTCTTCTCGAACGCCCTGCCCGCGACCGTCGCGTGCTCGGCCGACAAGGCGATCGAGATCCTGATGCGCGAGCCGCAGCGGGTCGCGAAGCTCCGCGACAACGTGGCCTACGCCCGGGCGGCGATCCGCGCCGCCGGCTTCGAGGTCCTCGAGAGCCCGACCGCGATCTGCCCGATCATCGTGCACGACACGGCCAAGGCGATCGCGATGAGCAAGCGGCTGCTCGAGCTCGGCGTCTACGTGATCGGCTTCGGCTACCCGGTCGTGCCCGAGGGGCACGCCCGGCTCCGCGTCCAGATCTCGGCGGGGCACGAGAAGCGGCACCTCGACGCGCTCGGGGCGGCGCTCGGGCGGCTCAAGCTCGAGTTCTGACGCCTGCCGCGCCGCGCGGCCGGCGCAGGTCACACAGGCGGAACTCCCGCGGTTCGATCTTGTGCAGGATCACGGCCCTCGACGGCCGCGGCGGCATTCACACGCCATGTTCCTCCGGCGGAGCGGTCTCGGCACGGGCTTTCGCAGGCGTCGCCTGCTCCCGTCCGGCGAATGCCCTTTCCGGGGAGAGTCGAAGATGGTTCGTCTTGTCATCTCGAACGCGATCGTGGCCGGCCTGTGCGCCTCGGCGAATGCCGCGGTCATCACCGCGACCTACTCGGCCATCGGGGCGGGCAGCAACCAGTCGGTCGCGTATGCCCCGGGTGCCGCCTGGAACGCCGTGCCGACCGGGCCGTTCTACACCCTCAAGGCCCGTGAGCACCTGTGGGCGAGTTCGGACGGCACGACGACCTCGTGGTGCATCCAGCTCTACCAGTCGCTCACCATCGGCAGCACCTACGGGTTCCTCGAGGTCGCGGCGGCCGACGCCCCGTCGGGGCTGTCGCATCCCGGCCCGATGGGCCTGACCCGGGCGGAGGTCGCGGCCGACGCCATGTTCCGCTGGACCGACCTCGACGGCTCGATCCTGCCCGGTACCACCCTGGCCGAGACCAACGACCGGGCTGCGGCGTTCTCGGTCCTGTTGTGGGAACTCACGCACGAGTCGATCACCGCGACCACTCGGGAGGGCGTCCTCGGCCAGATGAGCCTCTCGACGGGAGCGTTCCGGGCCAATCTCACGACCGGGGTGCTGGCGGCCTACGACGAGATGTTCAGCTCGCTCGGCTCGGGCGGATGGCTGGCGGCCGAGATCCGCGGCTGGACGCACCCGACGGCCCAGGACCAGCTGGTGCGGATCGTGCCCGCCCCGGGCGCGGCGGCCCTCCTGGGGCTGGCCGGGCTCGTCGGCCGGCGGCGGCGTCGCTGAGCCCAAGTCGGAAGCGTCCGCAAACCACGGTGCGAGAACGAAAAACTCGTTCGCCCCGCGCCAAACCGCATGATCCGACTTGCCGGAACCGGGAACCGGGCTAGGTTCGCTCCGGTCGGGATGCTCCCGATCTCGTTGCCAAGCAACGACTTACGATCGGCATTCCGGAGGAGAACTGATCATGACCTCGGCCTCGCTCGCCCGCCGCACCGCCCTCGCCGCCGCCCTCGCCGCCTTCGCCGCCGGCCACGCCGACGCGGCGCTCCTGAACTACTCGTTCAGTTCCGGCAGTGCCACCATCACCGGCAGCCTCGGGGGCACCAGCTTCTCGAACGCGACCTACTCGATGTCGACGACGACCGACACCGGCGGTCTCAACACGGGGTCGTTCCTCGGGGCGTTCCCGATCCGCTACATCGCCTCGACGGTCTCCTTGACCATCAACGCCGCGGGCGGGCCGTTCACGGTGACCATGCTCACCGAGACGACCTATCCGGTCACCGCGGTCGCCTCGCTCGACCTGTCGCTGCTGGCCGCCGACACCGTGCGGCTCTTCTTCGGAAGCTTCACCTCGGGCGGTACGAGCGGCGATGGCGCGGGCGTGATCGAGATCCAGGCCGGCCTCTTCCCGAACTCGCTCGTGACGACCGGCTCGTGGATCGGGACGGCCTCGTTCAACCCGCGGACCTACCAGACCTCGGGCGGTGATCTCGTGGTGAACATCGCCAGCACCGGCAACGACGGCGTCTTCACCATCTCGGCGGCGAGCGTCGTTCCGCTGCCCGGGGCCGCCGGCCTCGCCGCGTGCGGCCTGCTGGCGACCGGCCGTCGCCGGCGGCGGTGATCGCGGGCGGACCTACCGCACGCTGAGCGTGGGCTGCACGAACTTCCCGCCGAGGCTGGCGATCGAGACTTGCGCGGCGGTCTGCTTGACCACGCGATCGAGCGACTCGCCGAGCGGCCCGCGGAAGTTCTCGAGCGGCGTGCCCGCGTCGGAATGGATGCGCAGCGAAGGATGAACCGGGATCGCCCCGAGGAACGGCAGGCCGAGATCGCGGGCGAGGCCTTCCGCCCCGCCGCGGCCGAAGAGGTCGTAGGTCTTCCCGTCGTCGCCGACGAAGCCCGACATGTTCTCGACCACGCCGAGGATCTCGACGCCGAGCTGCTGGAACATCCGCACCGCGCGGCGGGCATCGTCCTGGGCGACCTGCTGCGGCGTGCAGACGATGACCGCCCCGGTCAGCGGCAAGAGCTGGGCCAGCGTGAGCGGCACGTCGCCGGTGCCGGGCGGAAGGTCGACGACGAGATAGTCGAGCTCGCCCCACTCGGTCTGCGTCGCGAGTTGCTTGAACGCCCCGTGGGCCATCGGGCCGCGCCAGACCAGGGCCTTGTCGGGATCGACGAGCTTGCCGATGGTCATCGCCCGGATGCCGTGGACCTCGAAGGGCAGCAGGAGGTTTCCCTCGGCCGCGGTCGGCAGGCCGCCGAGCCCGAGCATGGTGGGGGCGCTCGGTCCATAGATATCGCCGTCGAGGAGGCCGACTCTGGCCCCGTGCCGGGCGAGGCCGACCGCGAGGTTCACCGCGACCGTCGACTTCCCGACGCCGCCCTTGCCCGCCCCGACCGCGATCACATGCCGCACCAGCGGCAACGGGTTCGAGCCGTCGCGGACCTTCTCGTTCGGCCGCCGGACATCGGCGGTGAAGGTGATGGTGACGGCGGGTTCGGCCAGGCCGAGCGATCGGGCCTGCCCACGGATCGCCGCCTCGCAGTCGCCGCGGATCTTGTCCTTCATGGGGCACGCGGGCGTGGTGAGTTCGACCGTCGCCCGGACGCCGCCGTCCGGTCCGACCGTGACTTCCTTGACCATGCCGAGGGTCACGAGGTCCTTGCGAAGGTCGGGGTCCTGGACGGTGGCGAGGGCGGACC
>JBIKVN010000208.1:0-5890 GCA_044356865.1 Phycisphaerales bacterium
GTGGCCGCCCCGAGACCGCCGGCTTCGAGCCGCTGCGCCGGGCCCTCGCCGAGCTGCTCGAGGAGTTCCGCGTCGAGCGGGCCCGCCGGAACGAGTTCGGCGCGTTCCGCATCGCGGCCATCGCGGCACAGGTCCTCACCCTGACGCTCGGGACGCTTTCCCTGCTCGAACTGTCCGATCCGCTCGCGTCGGCGCGGTGGCTTGGCGGGGCGCTGCTGACCCAGGGGCTGGTCGTCGCCCTCCTTCTCTTCGACGGTCGCTGACGGTGACGGGCCGCCCCGCATGAACCTCGTCGCGGTGCTCGCCCCGTCCTGGGTCGGCGACGCGTGCATGGCGACGCCGGCGTTCCGGGCGCTGCGGGCGGCACGGCCCGGGGCGACGATCGAGCTCACGTGTCGCCCCGGCCTCGACCGGCTGCTCGGCGCGAGCCCCTGGTTCGACCGGATCGAGGTCGACGCGATGCGCGGACTCGCGGGTCCGTTCCGGACGGGATCGCGCCTGCGCCGGCGTCGCCCCGACGAGGTCGTGCTCTTCCCGAACTCGTTCCGCACGGCGCTCGCCGCGTTCGTGTCGCGAGCCCCGAGCCGCGTCGGCTTCCGTCGCGACTTTCGCGGCCTGCTGCTCACCGCGGGCGTGCCGATGCCCGACCGGCGCTCGCCCCATCCGACGCTCGTGAGCTATTGCGAACTGCTCGAGCGCGGTCTTGGCATCCCCGTCACCGATCGCCGCCCCGAGCTCTTCCTCGATCCCGAGGCTGACCGGGCGGCGGCCGGGCGACTTCTCGCGGACGTGCCGCGGCCGTTCGCCCTGCTGGTGCCCGGCGGCAACCGCGACGACAAGCGGTGGCCCGTCGAGCGCTTCGCGGCCCTCGCGAAGGCCCTCGCCGACCGCGGCCTCGCGTCGGTCGCGACGGGAAGTCCCGGCGAGCGGCCGCTGCTCGCCCGGCTCGCCGCCGCGTCGCCGGTGCCGATCCACGACCTTTCGCAGCGCTCCGTCGACCTCGGCGTCCTCAAGGGCGTCGTCGCGGCGGCGCGGATCTGCATCTCGAACGACACCGGCCCGCGGCATCTCGCGGCGGCGTTCGCGGTACCCACCGTCGCCCTCTTCGGCCCGACCGACCACCGCTGGACGCTGCTGCCCGGCGCCCCCGAGCGGCTGCTCGTCGCCGAGCCATTCTTGCCCGGCGACCGCATGGCCGACCGGCACGCGAAATCCTGCCGCATCGAGCGGATCGCCCTCGGCGACGTCCTTGACGCGGTCGACCGGCTGCTGGCGGCAAGGCCGCCGATCGCGGAGACTTCCCGTCCATGAACGCGTTCCTGGCCACGCCGATCCCGGAGCTTCCCTGGCCCGCGTGGGCCGCGCTTTCGTTCCTCGCCGGCAGCATCCCCTTCGGCCTGCTCATCGCCCGGGCGAAGGGCGTCGACATCCGCGCCCACGGCAGCGGGAACATCGGGGCGACCAATGTCGGCCGCGTGCTCGGCCGGAAGTTCGGTATCGCGTGTTTCGCCCTCGACGCCCTGAAAGGCGCGATCCCGACGATGCTCGCGGGCCTCTTCCGCGGCACCTTCGGTACGAGCCCGTCGGAACTCGCCGCCGCCGACCTCTGGTGGTGGCTCGCGGTCGCGGTCGCGTCGCTCCTCGGCCACATGTTCAGCCCGTGGATCGGCTTCAGGGGCGGCAAGGGCGTCGCGACGGGTTTCGGGGCCCTTGCGGCGATGTGGACGCCGCTCACGGTGCCCGCGGCGGTCGCCCTGGTGACCTGGCTCGCGGTCGTGAAGCTCACCCGCACCGTCTCGATCGCGAGCATCGCGGGGGCGCTGGCCGTCCCGCTCGCCGTCGCGGCGCGGATCGGGCTTTCCGACGACGCGAAGGCCTCGCTCGTCGCCGAGACCCCGACGCTCGCGGTCGCCTCGGCGATTTCGCTCCTCGTGATCTGGAAGCACCGCTCGAATCTCGCGCGGCTCGTCCGCGGCGAGGAATCGAAAGTCCAAAGCTGAAAGTCCCTCCATGAGCCACCAAGCCGAAGACGGCTACCGATCGCCCCTCGAGACCCGCAACGCCAGCGCCGCGATGCGGGCGATCTTCTCGGAACGCCGCAAGTTCACCTGCTGGCGCCGCGTCTGGCTCGCCCTCGCCGAATCGCAGCGCGAGCTCGGCCTGCCGGTGACCGCGGCGCAGGTCGAGGCGATCCGCCGCAACCTCGACTCGATCGACTTCGCCGCCGCCGCCGAGCACGAGCGCCGGCTGCGCCACGACGTGATGGCCCATGTCCACACCCTTGGCGACGCGGCACCCGAGGCCCGGCCGATCATCCACCTCGGGGCCACGAGCCAGGATGTCGTCTGCAACGCCGACGCCCTGATTCTTCGCGAGGCGATCGGGCTCCTCTGCGGCAAGCTCGCCCGCATCGTCGACCGGCTCGGCCGCTTCGCCGCCGAGCACCGCTCGCTCCCCTGCCTCGGCTTCACGCACTACCAGCCCGCGCAGCCGGTGACCGTCGGCAAGCGGGCCTGCCTCTGGGCCCAGGATTTCGCCCTCGCCCTCGCCGAGCTCGAGCAGCGGGCGGCGACGCTCCCGATCCGCGGCCTGCGCGGGGCGACCGGCACGCAGGCGTCGTTCCTCGCACTTCTCGGCGGCGACGGGGCCCGCGTCGACGAGCTCGAGCGGAAGTTCCTCGGGAAGCTCGGCTGGCCGGCGGATCGCTCGTTCGCGGTCACCGGCCAGACCTATCCGCGGCTCCTCGACGCCCAGCTGCTCTCGAGCCTCGCGGTCGCCGCCGCCGCGGTGCACAAGTGCGCGACCGACCTCCGGCTCCTCGCGAACCTGAAGGAGATCGAGGAGCCCTTCGAGCGCGACCAGATCGGCTCGAGCGCCATGCCCTACAAGCGGAACCCGATGCGCTGCGAGCGGGCGTGCGGCCTCGCCCGGTTCGTCACCAGCCTGCCCGCCAACGCCCTCGCGACCGCATCGACGCAGTGGCTCGAGCGGACCCTCGACGACAGCTCGAACCGCCGCCTCGCGATCGCCGAGGCGTTCCTCGCCCTCGACGGGGCCCTCGACCTCATGGCGAACGTCTCCGCCGGCCTCGTGGTCTACCCGAGGCAGATCGCGGCCCGCCTTGCCGCCGAGATGCCGTTCATGGCGACCGAGGAGATCCTGGTGGACGCCGTCGCGCGGGGCGCCGACCGGCAGGACGCCCACGAGGCGATCCGGCGCCACAGCGTCGAGGCGGCGCGGCGCGTGAAGGAAGAGGGTCGGCCGAACGACCTCCTCGAGCGGCTCGCCGCCGATCCGGCCTTCCGCGGCATCGACCTCGCCGGCCTCACCGATCCGGTCCGCTTCATCGGCCGCGCCCCCGAACAGGTCGATCGCTTCCTCGCCGAAGTCGTCACCCCGATCCGCATCCGCCACGAGGCCTCCCTCGCCGGCGAGCCCGAGCTCCGGGTCTGAGCCATGCCCATCCCCCGCCTCCGTCCCGATGCCTGCTCGCTGCTCGTGATCGATGTCCAGGAGCGACTGCTCCCGACCATCGCCGACGGCGAGGCGATCGCCCACAACTGCGGGCTCCTCGCCGCGGGCGCCGCCGCCCTCGGGCTTCCGATCCTCGTCACCGAGCAGTACGTGAAGGGCCTCGGCCCGACCGTCGCCGCGATCACCGGGCGGCTTCCGCCCCGGACTCCCCGCGTCGAGAAGACCCGCTTCAGCGCCGTGGTGCCCGAGACCGAGCGGTTCCTGCGCGAGCACCGCCGCCCGAGCGTCCTCGTCTGCGGCGTCGAGGCCCAGGTCTGCGTGCTCCAGACCACGCTGGATCTCCTCGCCCGGGGATGGTCGGTCTTCCTGGCCACCGACGCGATCTCGAGCGGCCAACCCGACCAGGTCGGCCCCGCCCTCGCCCGGATGCACGCCGCCGGAGCGACCTTCAGCGGGACCCTCGGAGCCCTCTACGAACTGGTCGGCGACGCCGCCGACCCGCGGTTCAAGGCCATCCTGCCGCTGGCCAAGGACGTCCGGCCGCCGAGCCGGCCCGGCCGCCCGAGCACACCCTGACTTTTTGCCCGTTCCGGGGACCTGCCCCCAAAAGCGGCTATGCTCCCCCCCCACACACGGCCCACCGGGGCCATGGTCCCGTCCCTCGAGGGTCGGGTGAACCGGAAAGCCTCACGGAAAGGCTCACGCATGGTGACCGAGACCTATGAGCGTCTGAAGAAGATCCTCGCCGACTGCGAGGAGGATGTCCGCAAGGCCGCCGGCGGCAACAAGGCGGCCGGGACCCGCGCCCGCAAGGCGATGCAGGACCTTCGCTCCGCGGCGCAGGACCTCCGCGCCCAGGTGCTTGAGGTCCGAAACGCCGACGGCGGCGAGAAGGCCTGATCCGACCCGTGGCCGGCCCGCGGGCCGGACCTCGCGACGACCACTCGTGGGAACACCCGGCGACCCCTTCGCCCGGTGCTTGGATGCCCGTTCGGCATCGCTTCCCGGAAATGCGACCTGAGACACCGTGCCGAACGTTCCTTTCTTCGACCTGTCCAAGATTGACCTGAACGCCGTCGCCGCCGACGCCGCTGCGGTCGCCCGGGCCAACCCTCAGGCCGGCGACATGCGGATGCTCGACCACATCGTCTGGGTCTCGACCGACGGCTCCCAAGGCCTCGGCGTGCGCCTCATCCGCCACGACGAGTTCTGGATTCCCGGCCACATCCCGGGGCGCCCCCTCCTTCCGGGCGTCCTCATGATCGAGGCAGGTGCCCAGCTTGCCAGTTTCATGCAGAAGAACAAGTACCGCCGCGAGGGTTTTCTCGGCTTCACCCGTTGCGACGACACCGCCTTCCGCGGCCAGGTCGTGCCGGGCGACACGCTGTATCTCCTCGGCGAGGAACTCGAGAGCACCGCGCGACGATTCATCTCGCGGGTCCAGGGCATCGTGAACGGGAAGATGGTCTTCGAATCGACCGTGACCGGGATGATCATGTGAGCGGTTCCCCCGTCGACCCATGCGACCGGCCGACGCCCCGCTTGTCCTCGAACCGCTCCTGAAGGCCCGCGCCTGGGGGGGTGACCGCCTCGCCGCACTGGGCAAGCGAATGCCGGCGGCCGCTCCGGGCACCCGCTGGGGCGAGAGTTGGGAAGTCGCCGACCTCGGCCCACCGATCGCCGATGGGGTCTCCCGGGTGGCCCGCGGCCCCTGGGCAGGAAGGTTCCTGCGTGAGCTGATCGAGCTCGATCCCGCCGGCATCCTCGGCGTGCTCGCGGCCCGAGGTCGCTTCCCGCTGCTCGTGAAGTTCCTCGACGCGGGCGAGAACCTGTCGGTGCAGGTCCACCCGAGTCCCGAGTACGCGAGAAGCCACCCTGACGCGCACCTCAAGACCGAGGCATGGGTCGTGCTGGCGGCGGCACCGGGCGCGGTGATCTATCGCGGCATCCGTCCGGAAGTGACCCCGGAGGAGTTCTTCTCCGATCTCTCGGGACGAACCCTCGTGCCGCGGATGGTCTCCGTCCCCGCGCGAACGGGGGACTGCTTCTACCTGCCGAGCGGCATCGGCCACGCCCTCGGCGCGGGTCTCCTCGTCGCCGAGGTCCAGACCCCGAGCGACACCACCTATCGGGTCTTCGATTGGGATCGCGGCGACCCGGCGCGACCGCTGCAGGTCGACGAGGCCCGCGGGTGCCTGCGGTTCGGCGCGGCGCAGGAAGATGGCACGCCGGGCATCGTCCGCCGCGACGAGATTCGCCCGCTGCGCTCGGCCGGCTTCGCGACCCGCGAACTCTGCCGCAGCGGGGCCTTCCGCATCGAGTCGATCGAGGCCGAACGGGACGACGACCTGCCGCTGGTCACCGACGGGGTGCCGGTCGTGCTCATGGCCCTGAAGGGCGAGGGCATGCGTTTCCA
>JBIKVN010000209.1:0-5838 GCA_044356865.1 Phycisphaerales bacterium
TGTCGCGGCTGCTCGTCGAGGCGTGCGAGCGGATGCTCGAGATGCGGATCCGCGAGGGGCGGTCGCTGCATGGCGTGCTCTCGTCGTTCGGCGCGGCGATGCGCGAGAGGCTGGCGAAGGTCGCGGTCCGCGCCCCCGCGGTGGTCGCCGCCTACCACGAGCGGCTTCGCCAGCGGGTGAACCAGCTGCTGTCGGAGTCGGGGGCGGCGCTCGAGCCGGCCGATCTGGCCCGCGAGGTCGCCATCTACGCCGAGCGCAGCGACATCCACGAGGAGATCTCGCGGCTCTCGGCCCACATCGACCAGTTCGACCGCCTGCTGGCCGCCGACGGCGACGAGCCGGTCGGCCGCACGCTCGACTTCCTCGCCCAGGAGATGCTGCGCGAGGCAAACACCATCGCGAGCAAGTCCTCGGACGCCGAGACCAGCCAGCTCGTGGTCGAGATCAAGAGCCTCATCGACCGCATCAAGGAACAGGCCGCGAACGCGGAGTGAGCCGCCGGTGTCCGCCGCACGCGAACGACCGCAGGGCGACCGCCGGGCCCGCTTCACGCTGCCCGAGGTGACCGAGGTCCTCGCCCGGTTCGAGCTCGGGCCGATCCGCCGGGCGACCGAGTATCCGGCGGGCTCGCGCAAGGCCCCGAAGCTGCTGCTCGAGACCGAGGCGGGGCGGTTCCTGCTCAAGCGCCGGGCGATCGCCCGGCACCCGTTGCCGCGGGTCCGCTTCGGGCAGTCGTTGCAGCGCACGCTCGAGCGGTTTCGCTTCCCCGTGGCGGGACTCGTGACGGTGCGCGGCAGCGACGAGACCCTGTTGATCCACGAGGGGCAGGCGTACGAGCTCTTCCGCTTCGTCGAGGGATCCCGCTTCGATCGCGGCGAGGCTTCGTGCCGGCGGGCGGGCGAGACGGCGGCGCTGCTCCATCGCTTCCTCGCGGGCCACGCGGCGGAAGGGCTCGAGCCGGCGTCGTTCCATCGCTCGCCGACGGTGACCACGGCGCTCCGCACCGCGGTCGACTCGATCGCGTCGGTCGATTCCGCCGCCGAACCCACCGAGATCGAGGGCCTGGTCCGGGCCCTTGCGGTCGCCTACGCCGAGGCTTCGGCCCGCGTCGAGGCCGCGGGCTTCGCCGACCTGCGGGTGGTGACCGTGCACGGCGACTTTCACCCCGGGAATCTCCTGTACTCGGGCGATCGGGTGGTCGCGGTGCTCGACTTCGACTCGGCCCGGCACGAGCCGCGGATCGTCGAGGTCGCCAACGGCATGATGCAGTTCGCCCAACCCGGCCAACGCGGCGTCTCGCCCCTCGAGTGGCCCGCCAAGCTCGACCGCACGAGGCTGAAGGCGTTTCTCGCCGGGTACGGCGACGCCACCGACGCGCCGCTGTCCGACGCCGAACGGGCCATGGTCCCGTGGCTCATGATCGAGGCGATGGTGGCCGAATCGATCATCCCGATCGCGAACACCGGCTCGTTCGCCGACCTCCCGGCCGGGCCGTTCCTCGCGACCGTGGTCCGCAAGTGCGGGTGGGTGCGGGAACGCGCCGAGGCGATCTCGGCGGCGTGAACGGCTACCCTGCGGACATGGAACGCCGCTCGCGAACCGCGCTCGCCACGCTGCTTTTCCTCGCGGCGGCTTCGACCGTCGGGGCCCAGGCGCTGCCGCCGGGGGCGATCCGGGTGGATCCGGCCGGCGATCCGTTCGGTCGTTTCGGTCGAGTGACCTTCGCCCCCGAGCGGATGCCCGCCCTGCCTCCCGACGCCGAGCTGCGGGCCCGCGCGATCCCCGCGGAGATCCGGGCCGCGATCGAGGCCCTCGACGCGCCGTCGTGGGACGAGCGCGAACGGGCCACGCGGACGCTGCTCGACGCCCGGCTCGAGCTCGACGACCTCTACGCGGCCCTCGCCGACCCCGGCCTCTCGCCCGAGCGCCGCCAGCGGCTGCTCGGGGTGACGATCGAGCGCATCGTGAACAGCCCCCGCGGGGCGCTCGGCGTGCGGATGGACATCGGCCGCGACGACGGCCTCGGCGTGCGGATCACCGCCACCATCCCCGGCATGCCCGCGGCCGCCCATCTCGAGCCCGATGACCTCATCGTGGCCATCGACGGCCGCGCGGTGAACGACCGCGAGGACCTGATCCGGACCGTGCAGGGCAAGGCACCTGGCGATCCGGTCCAGGTCGAGGCCCTGCGGCCCGGCCGCGACGAGCGCGGGAAGTTCCTCGTCGGCGCCGACGGCCAGCCGGTCACGCGACGGATCGAGGTCACCTTCCCGCTCGGCTCGACCCGCGAACTCGAGCGCTCGGGCGACCAGGGGAACACCCTCTTCAGCGATCCGATCTCGGCCGAGCGGGTCGAGCTCGCGCGGCTCGTCCGCACGCGATGGGCCCCGCGGCCCGGGCGGGTGCGGCTGCCGTCCGACCGCGACGCGGCGGCGCGGCTGGCGGAAGGCGATGTCGAACGGCATCCCGAGATCGCGGCCCTGCGCCGCTACCGCGAGGCGGTCGACGCGGGGCTGCTGGTCTACGATGCGGCCGCGGCGGCGACGCTCGAGGCCACGCAGCGACGGCTCGCGGCCCTCGGCGAGGATCCGCAGCTCGACCCCGGGGAGCGGGCCTGGTACGCGAAAGTCGCCCGCCGCTATCTCGAACTCATCCCGCCGCGGGAGTGAGCGGCCTCAGGCGGCCAGCGGATTGAGGAAGTGGTCGTTCTGCACCGGCACGACCACCTCGAGCACGTGCTCGAGCACCTCGGCGGGCGAACCCATCGAGTTCACCTCGCACACGATCCCCTTCGGGTAGAACCCGAGGACCGGCGCCGTCTCGCGGTCGTAGACGTCGAACCGCCGGCGGATCACCCGCTCGTCGGCGTCGTCGAGGCGGTTTTCCTTCAGCGCCCGTCGCTTCATCCGCTGCACCATCGCGTCGCGGTCGGGGCAGACGAGGTGGATCACCCGCAGCACCTCGACGTACCGCTCGAGCTCGCGGGCCTGGCCCACGCTGCGGGGGATCCCGTCGAGGATGAGCAGGTCCTGGTTCGGCTTGTAGAGGCTGAGCACGGTCTGGGCGTGCATGTTCTGCCGCCACATCTCGATGGTGAGCTCGTCGGGCACCAGCTCGCCCCGCGAGGAGAACTCGAGGAACTTGCGGCCGAGCTCGGTGCTCATGTCGAGCGAGCGGAAGACGTCGCCGCAGGCGAGATGGAAGAAGCCGGGGATCTTGCCGAGGATCTTCCCTTGTGTTCCCTTGCCGGCGCCGGGGGCCCCGAAGAGGAGGATCGTCTTGTAGCGGTTGGCGGTGCTCATGTCGGGCCCGGGAATGGAGTATCTCACGATCGTCCGGCCGCGGTCGGGACTTCAGCGGGCGATCGGGAAAAGGTCCGGATGTCGTTCGGCCCGTCGGGTTCGACGGTAGCATCCGGCCGCGCAGGGATTGCCGAATGTTTCCCGCGGACGGATCCTCGCCGCCTCCTGGCCCGACCTCATGACGACCGCGACCTCGATCGAGCTTCCCCGGCGCGGCCTCCTTCACCGGTGGACCGGTCCGGCGCTGGCCGTCGGTCCGGGATCGTGGTTCGAGCGGGTGCTGGCGGCGCGGGGCTGGACCGACCGCCGCGACACCTGGTTCGCGCCGGGCCTTCGCTTCGACGAGCTCGAGGCGCCCTACCTGCGGAGCGACTTCCTTGCCGCCGCCGACGTGATCCTCGCCGGTCTTGCCGAAGGGAAGCGGCTGGCGATCTACGGCGACTACGACGCCGATGGCCTGACCGCGACCGCCATCCTGTATCACGCGATCCGGGCACTCGAGCCCGGGCTCGAGCCCCGTTGCTACATCCCGCACCGGCGGCAGGAAGGCTACGGGCTGCACCTCGATGCCCTGCGTTCGCTGCGGGCCGAGGGTATCGAGCTCGTGGTGACCGTCGATTGCGGGATCGTCGCGGTCGAGGAGGTCGCGGCGGCGCGGGCCGAGGGCATGACGGTGGTGGTGACCGACCACCACGCGGTACGGGCCGACGGGCGGATCCCCGAGGCCGACGCGGTCGTCCATCCGTCCCTGCCCGGTCGCGAGCACCGCTGGCCGGAGTGCTGCGGGGCGATGCTGGCCTGGAAGCTCGCCTGGACGCTCTTCGTGCGGCGCGAGGGCAGCCCCGACCGGCACGCCCTGCCCGAGCGGCTCAAGCGCGAGCGGGCCCGCCTGTCGGCCCTCGCGGCCGTCGGTACGGTGGCCGACGTGATGCCGCTGGTCGGCGAGAACCGCGAGCTGGTGCGGTTCGGGCTGGCGAACTCGAAGCGAACCGGCGTCGAGGGACTCGACGCCCTGTGGCGGTTCGGCGACATCGCCGGCGCCGGCATCACCAGCGAGGCGATCGCCTTTCGCCTTGCCCCCCGGCTGAACGCCGCGGGACGGCTCGGCAGCGCCGAGGCAGCGCTGCGGCTGCTGACCGTCGAGACCGATCCGCGGCGCTGCGCCGCCCTCGTCCGCGAGCTCGACGCGATGAACACCGCCCGCAAGGAGTTGGAGGCCAAGGCGGTGGCCGAGGCGACCGGGCGGATCGATCCCGACTCCGCGGCCATCGTCCTGTCCGATCCGGGCTGGAACTCGGGCCTGGTGGGCATCGTCTGCTCCCGGCTGCTCGAGCGGCACGGTCGGCCGGTGTTGCTTCTCGAGGAGTTCGACGACGGCGGCGTCCGGATCGCGAAGGGTTCCGGCCGCGCTCCGCCGGGATTCCCGCTGCTCGAGGCGATGGAGGCCGCGATCGCCGTCGCCGGGATCCGGCCGCGGAAGCGGGGCGGCCACGCCGCCGCGGCGGGGATGACCCTTGAACTCGAGGACGTTCCCGCCTTCCGGGCGGCCTTCGAGGCCGAGACGCGACAGCGCCGCGCGAACGCCGAGTCCGGGTCCGAGCTGGCCGTCGATCTCGAGTTCCCGCGCGAGGCCGATCCCGCGTGGATCTCGCGGGAGGCGGTGGGCGAGCTCGAGCGGATCGGCCCGTTCGGTCGCGGGAATCCCCGTCCCACGATGGTGCTGCGCGGAGCCCGGTTCCCGTCGCCGCCCAAGCTCATCGGGGGCAAGGGTTCGCACCTGGCGATCCGGATCCGGCTCGGCGACGCCGAGCGGTCGGACGCCTTCTTCGAGGCCCGCTGGTGGAACGCGGCGGCCCACGCGCCGGCGCTGGCCGGCGGTGGCCGTCACGACGTCGTGGTGGCGCCGCGCCTCGACCGCTATCTCGGCGAGGTGAAGATCCTGTTCGAGATCCTCGACGCGGCCGCCAGCGGCTGAACGGGACGCGGGCGGTGGGGTGCTCTCCCCAAGACCGGCCGAAAGTGCCGGTCGGCGCGGGATGTCGAACCGACTCCGCGATATCAAGCAGTCTTCCGCGGGGGTTCGTGCCGGTCGCTCGGGGGCTTCTCCGCGAGCGTCGGTCCCTGCGGTTCCTTCCGCGGAGGCCATCATGGCTCGAGAAATCCGATCGTCGCGTTCGACTTTCCGTTCCCTCGCCGTGGCGATCGGGGCAATGTTCCTGGCGGCTTCCGCCTTCGCCGCCGGCACGACGCAGGTGGCGACGTACACGGTGGGCGAGCCGGGGACTCCGTACCACGCGAGTTTCTCGTGGACGGTGACGAACGTGCTGTCGAAGGGGACGTTCGCGGATGGTTCCCCGTGGGTGCGGGTGGCGGCGGGTTCGCAGCTGGTCGCGGTGTCGCCGCAGAGCGAGTACCGCACGACGTCGTCGGGATTCACGGTGGCGGTGAACGGCTCGGCGAAGAACCCGCGGATGCAGATGTATTTCGATCCGCAGACGCTGTCGGCGGTGACGGTGGGGAAGCAGCTTTTCGACGG
>JBIKVN010000210.1:0-5776 GCA_044356865.1 Phycisphaerales bacterium
CGCGCTGCAGGACCTGGCCCAAGGCCGCCGCGACGCGATCGAGAGCGAGTTCACCGACGCCTGGCGCACCATGGCCCTCGTCGAGACCTGCTATACGAGTGCCGCCCGCGGCGAGCGGCCGCCCGGACCGCCACCATCATGAGCCACCTCACCATCACCGGCGGCGAGATCGTTGACCTGCGCTTCCCGACCTCCGAGGAAGCGCACGGATCGGACGCCGTCCATGTCGATCCCGACTACTCGGCTGCGTACGTCACGCTGAAGACCGGTGCCGCGGGCCTTTCCGGCCACGGCTTCACGTTCACGATCGGCCGCGGGAACGAGATCGTCTGCCGGGCGATCGATTCGCTGCTGCCGCTGGTCACGGGCCGAAAGCTCGACGAGATCGTCCGCGACCGCCGAGGATTCTGGCGTTCGCTCGCCCAGGATTCGCAGTTCCGGTGGCTCGGGCCGGAGAAGGGCGTCATGCAGCTCGCGCTCGCCGCGGTGGTGAACGCGGTGTGGGATCTCGAGGCCCGTGCGGTCGGGAAGCCGCTGTGGAAGATGCTGTCCGAGATGCCCGCCGAGGAGCTGGTCGCGGCCGTCGACCTGCACGGGATCCGCGACGCCCTCGACGAGGACGGGCTGCTCGCGATGCTGCGTGCGAACGACCCGACCCGTCGCGAGCGGATCGAGCGGATGGAGGCCGAGGGTTTTCCCGCCTACACGACCAGCTGCGGCTGGCTCGGCTACTCCGACGCGACGATCCGCGCCCGCTGCCGCGAGGCCCTCGCCGACGGCTTCACCTGGTTCAAGATGAAGATCGGGCAGGATCTTGCGGATGACCTGCGCCGCGCCGCGATCATTCGCGAGGAGATCGGGCCGGACGCGGTGCTCATGGTCGACGCGAACCAGCGGTTCGACGTGCGGCAGGCGATCGACTGGATCCGCCCGCTCGCGAAGTTCAACCTCTTCTGGTTCGAGGAGCCGGTCTCGCCCGACGACGTCCTCGGCCACGCCGAGATCGCCCGGGCCATCGAGCCGATCCGCGTCGCGACCGGCGAGCAGTGCCAGAACCGCGTGATGTTCAAGCAGTTCCTCGCTTCCGGCGGCATGCGGATCTGCCAGCTCGACAGTTGTCGCGTCGGCGGCGTGAACGACAACCTCGCCATCATGGGCCTCGCCCGCCGCTTCGGCGTGCCGGTCTGCCCGCACGCGGGCGGCGTCGGGCTGTGCGAGCTCGTCGCGCACCTCGTGATGGTCGATTACGTGCGGTTCAACCCGACGCTCGACGGCCGCACCTGCGAGTTCGTCGACCATCTGCACGAGCACTTCGTCGACCCGTGCGTCGTCAAGGGCGGGCGCTACCTCGCCCCGCGGCAGCCGGGCTACTCCGGCGAGATCAAGCGGGAATCGCTGGCGGCCTTCGCCTTCCCGCACGGACCCGAATGGCAGCGCCGCCTCGCGGCGCGGAAAGGCACGCGATGAACGGCAGGCTGAAGGGCAAGCGAGCGTTCGTGACGGCGGCGGGCGCGGGCATCGGACGGGCGGCAGCGATCGCGTTCGCCCGCGAGGGGGCGGCGGTCGTGGCGACTGATATTGACGCGAAAGCGCTCGAGTCGCTCGGTCGCGAGCACCCGGGCATCGCGACGAGGACGCTCGACGTGCGCGACCTCGCCGCGGTCAAGGCGGCGGCCGCCGCGGCCGGCGACGTCGATGTGCTGCTGAACGCAGCGGGATTCGTCCACCAGGGCACCGTCCTCGACTGCGACGAGGCGGCATGGGACTTCTCGTTCGACCTGAACGTGAAGAGCGTGTGGCGCACGCTGCATGCGTTTCTGCCGGGCATGATCACGCGAAAGCGCGGCAGCGTCATCCAGATCGCCAGCGTCGCCAGCAGCGTGAAGGGCGTGCCGAACCGGGCGGCCTACTCGGCGACGAAGGCCGCGCTGATCGGCCTCACGAAAGCCGTCGCCGCCGACACCGTGGGCCACGGCGTGCGCATCAACGCCATCTGCCCGGGCACGGTCGACACGCCGAGCCTGCAGGGCCGGATCAACCAGAACGCGGATCCGGTGGCGGCGCGGGCCGCGTTCCTCGCCCGGCAGCCGATGGGACGGCTGGGAACGGCGGAGGAGATCGCGGCGCTTGCGGTCTACCTCGCGAGTGATGAGTCGAGCTACACGACGGGGGCGATCCACGTGGTTGATGGTGGCTGGACGATGTGAGGGGGAGGGCGAACGCCCACCCAGGGTGGCCGCCGGACGATCGTCGCGTCCAACATCCACAACCAACTGCGGACCACCCAGCACCCGGAACGACGAGGCCATGCCTCGTCGCGGAAGCACGCGGCGGCTGAAGATCACGCGGGTGGGCGGTGGGCGCCGGCAACGGCCCTCGCGCGGCGCAGCCCGCACGAAGGCCACGACGAGGCATGGCCTCGTCGTTCCGCGCCCAACCCGCGGACGGCATCAGCGTTCCTCATGGCCGGCCGCAGGCCGGCCCTCCATGTGCCTCGCGAGACGTCGAACGCACGACGCGCTCTTGGAGCGTCGGCCCGCGGCCGACGGGCGTACGACTTCGGCATTCATACAGGTCCGCCGCAGTGCGTGAATCACCCAAGCCGGTAGATTCGCACTGCCGTCGCGCCGAGGATCGCGTCCCGTTCCGGTGGCTGCAGATCCGCGAGCAGCGATAAGGTCACGTCCTGCCACGCGGCAAGCGGTGCCTTCCGGAAGCACACCGGCCAGTTTGAACCCCACATCATCCGATCAGCCCCGAACGCATCGAGGCACGACCTGAACCACGGGCGCGCGGCGTCGGCGTCGATCGACCCGCCGGCATTCTCGAACATCGCCGAGAGCTTCACGACTGCATTCGGGCATGCCGCGACATCGCGCACGTCGCGTCGCCAGGCTTCGGCTTCCGGCGACTTCCAGCCCGCGCGGATCGGCGGGTTCCCGAGGTGATCGAGGACCGCGCGAAGCCCGGACACCGCCTGAAGGCACCGCGTGACCTCAGGCAAGTCCGCGGAACGCACGCAGAAGTCGAACGAGAGGTCTGCTGCGGCGAGCTGCTTCAAATCCGCGATGAACGCATCTGTCGCGTGGAACGGCCCGCCGTGCAGGACCCGCCGGCCGCCGCGGATCGCGGGCGATTTGACGGCCCTCGCGCACTCGTCGGCAAAGGTTCGTTCACCCGGCGCGATCCCCGCCACCACGGCGTGGCGAGCGGCCTCGCGTCCCCAGCGATCGAGCAGTTTCGCCTCGCGACCGCGATCGCCGGACGCGCAATCCGCCTCGACGAGGACCAGCGATCCGGCCGTCCCGCCGTCCGCCCGGTAGCGGGCCAAGTCGAACCGGCCCGCGAGATCCGGAGCCGCCGCGAGCCACGGCGGGGCGAGAAGGGCGGCATCCCAGAGATGAAGGTGTGAATCGCAGATCATTCTCATCGCCGTCATCCGAACCGTTGCGCGGCTCGCGCCATGATCGCCGCAAGCTTCCCGCCCCGCCGCCTGACCGTCCCCGTATTCTGCCCCCATGGTCCAGGCCATCGGAATCATGATCGGTGGGTACATCCTCGCTCGCGTAATCGAGATGATGGATCTTCCCAAGCCCGTAATCCGGATCGCGGCCGCCCTGGCCGGCCTTCTCGCGATCGGGATGATGCTGCGGGTGTTGACCACGGAGGGCGTCGGATGGTGATGTCGGCACCCGGCGGGTCGGACATCGTCGGCCGCGGGCGACGATCGGTCGACGGCACCTGGCTCTCCCTCCCCCTCTTCCTCGTCTTCTCGATGCTCGCCGCGACCTCCGGCGTGCTCTGGGGCGTCGACGAGTGGTACTTCCGGATCAACCGGCCGTCGTGGACTCCGCCCGGTTGGCTGTTCGGGCCGGTGTGGACGACGCTCTACGTGATGATCGGCGTCTCGGCGTGGCGGGTCTGGCGGGTCGGCGGGTTCCGGCGCGACCGCATCGCCCTCGGGCTCTTCCTCGTCCAGTGGGTCCTGAACTTCGCGTGGACCGGGCTCTTCTTCGGGCTCCGTCGGCCGGACATCGCCCTCGCCGAGATCATCGTCCTGCTCGCGTTCATCGCGGCGACCGCGTGGCGCTTCCGGCGGCACGACCTCACGGCCTGCCTGCTGCTCGTGCCGTACTTCCTGTGGGTCTCGTTCGCGACGGTGCTGAACGGCGCGTTCTGGTGGCTCAACCGCGGGTGACTTTCGGGGTCGAAGTCGGGTCGAAAGCCCACGGCGCCACGCGATGCAGCGCGTGCGTCGGTCCGTAGCCCGTTCCGACCTGCAGCCGTTCCGCGGCAACCAACGACTCGGTGAGGAAGGCCTTTGCGAGCAGGCACGCCTCGTCGATCGCGACGCCTCTGGCCAGGATCGCCGCCAGTGCCGCCGAGAACGTGCAGCCGGTGCCGTGCAGGTTTCGCGTCGCGATGCGCGGCGTGCGCAGAGCGAACGTGCCGGCGTGCGTCGCCACCGCATCGACGCTTTCGGGGCCGCTGCCCGCCCCGCCCTTCACGCAGACCGTCGCGGGCCCCAGCGCCTGGATCGCCTCCGCAGCGGCCCGCAGCGACTCCTCATCCTCGCCCACTTCGCAGCCCAGCAGCCGCGCGGCCTCGAACCGATTCGGCGTCAGCACCGTCGCGATCGGCAGCAGCCGCTCGCGGATCGCCACGACGGCGTCGGCCTCGACGAGCGCATGCCCGCCCTTCGAGACCATGACCGGATCGAACACAATCGCACGGAACGACGCGGTCCGCGGCGCCAGCACCTCCGCCACCGTCCCGGCCAGCTCCCGCGTACCCACCATGCCGATCTTCACCGCATCGATCGCGATATCGGCAAGCAGCGTCTCGAGCTGCTCGCGCACGAACGCCGCCGGCACCGCGTGCACCCCCGTCACCGCCCGCGTGTTCTGCGCGGTCAACGCCGTGATCACCGCACAGCCCCAGGCGCCGTGGGCTGCAAACGCCTTGAGATCGGCCTGCACTCCCGCTCCCCCCGACGGGTCGGAACCGGCGATGGTGAGGACGCGCGGAACATCGGATCGCTGCATGGCTGAACGGTACCGTGCCGCGAGCTCCGTCACGAGGTCCGGAACCGGCCGACCGAGGCCCGCAGGGTTCCGCTCGCCCGCTGCAGCTCGCTCGCGGTGCGGGAGAACTCGTCGGCGCTCTCGACCGCACGCTTCGCGGTGGCCACAAGCTCGGCCAACGATGATGCGATCGTCGCGGCGCCCTGCACCTGCGACTGCATGCCGTCGGACACCGTGCGGAACCGCTCGGCGTTCGCCTCGACGCGGGCGATGACTTCCTCCATCTGCCGGCTCGATCGCGTGATCTGCTCGACGCCGCGGCGGACGTTCTGGGCGAATCGGTCCATCTCCATCACGCCGGCCCCGACCGCCGACTGGGTGTCGCGGACGATGCCGGTGACCTGGCCGGTCGCCTCGGCGGTCTGGTCGGCGAGACGCCGGATCTCGCGGGCGACCACGAGGAACCCGCGGCCTTCCTCGCCGGCCTTCTCGGCCTCGATCGCGGCGTTCACCGACAGCAGGTTCGTGCGGTCCGCGACCCGCGCGATCACCGCGACCACCGCATTGATCGCCTCGGCCCGCTCGCTGATGCGGGCGAGTTTCGCGGCGATCGATTCGGTGCCGTCGGAAAGCTCGCGGATGGTCGCGTCGGCGGCCGCCAGTTCGCTTCGCGAGTCGCCCGCGAGGCCCGCGGCCTCCTTCGCGGCGGCGTCGACCTGGTCCATGGTGCGGGCAAGCTCCTGCCCGGTCGC
>JBIKVN010000211.1:0-5764 GCA_044356865.1 Phycisphaerales bacterium
CCCTCGAGTTCGAGACCCGTCACGCCGTCTTCGGGATCAGCGGCGATTGCGGCCAGGGCATGGAGATCATGGCCGAGGCGATCAACGACCAGGGCCTGTCGGTGTCCAGCAACGAGATGGACGGATCCGTGACCCCGGCCTACCCGGCGGGAGGCGAGGCCCGGTACCTCGCCGCGAACGACCTCGGGCTCTACATGCTGGGCAACTTCCGCACGGTGGCCGAGGTGCGGCAGGCCCTCGAGCGCGGGGACCTGCGGGTCTGGCTGCCCGAGCTGCCGGTCATGGGCAACGCCAAGGCGCCGTTGCATTACGTGTTCTTCGACCGGACCGGGTCGGGGATCGTGGTCGAGTACCTCGATGGCCGGCAGACCATCTACGACAACCCGGTGGGGGTGGCGACGAACGCCCCCGAGTTCGGCTGGCACCTGAAGAACCTCGACAACTACGCGTTCCTCTCGAACGTCGACCGGAACCGCGGCACCTTCGGCAAGCTCGCGGTCACCGCTCCCGATGCCGGCAGCGCCCTCGCGAGCGTCCCGTCCATTCAGATCTCGGCGGGGCGTTTCGTCAAGGCGGCCTACTACGTGACCTACGCCCGCAAGGCGTCGTCGCCGGACCAGGCCGTGATCACCCTCGGCCACATCCTCAACAACTTCGACCGGGTCTACGACCTCTCCACCGACCAGGGTTCCGGCAGCGAGGGCGCCTCGGCGGATTCGGTGTCGAGCGAGGTGACGCAGTTCACCTGGATGAACGACAAGGCGCGGAACCGCTACTACCTCCGGACGATCGACGCGCTGAACTTCGCGACCTTCGAGCTCGACCGGCTCTCGTCGATCAAGCGGGTGGTCAAGGTGCCGCTGGCTCAGATCAACGATGCCCGCCTGGACGGGACGCAGGTCTTGCTCGACGCGGCCAAGGGACCGTGAGCGACGGTTCGGGCCGGATCCGGATGCCGCGTTCCCGCAGCGCGACCGTCACCTGCGCCGCCGGATCGCTGGCGTGCTCGACGAGCACCGCGTCCCAGCCGAGTCGCCGCGCGGTCGCGATGTTCTCGGCGAGGTCGTCGAAGAAGAGGATCTCGTCGCCGCGCACGCCGCGCTCGGCCTCGAGCCTTCGGTAGATCGGCTCGTCCGGCTTCGCGAGGCCCCAGAGGTGCGAGGCGTGGCGATGCCGCAGCGCCCGCAGCGCGGGCATCGTCTCGAGGACCTCCCAGTGGTGCGGGTCGGTGTTCGAGAGGCACGCGGTCGCGAGGCCCGCGGCGCCGATCGCCGCGATGACCTCGGCCATGCCCGGGTACTCGCCGCGCAACACCGCCGCGTGGATCGCCGCGGCCTCGTGCGGGGCGTAGAGGCCGTCGAGGGCCTCGCTCATGCGGCGATGGAGCTCGGCGGGCGGCACCTGCCCGAGCGTGTTCGCCGCGAGCAGCCGCTCGATCGCCGCCCGGTTTCGCTTGAAGTCCGCCCGCTCGAGCCCCGCCCGATCGCGCAGCGGCACGCCCGCGGCCAGCGTCGCTTCCTCGAAGGTGCGGCAGATCCGCACGACGACGCCCCCGAGATCGAACACGACCAGTCGCGGAGTCATGCCGGGGAAGATACGGCCGCCCCCGCCTTCCGCTCGGCCCGCCGCCGCCGGAAGAACTCGCTCAGGAGCGCCCCGCAGCGGCGCTGCAGCACGCCGCCGTGGATCTCGGGGCGATGGTTCAGCCGCGGGTCGCTGGTGATGCGGTAGAGCGTCTCGCACGCGCCGGCCTTCGGGTCGGTCGCCCCGTAGATCACCCGGCCGACGCGGGCGTTCACGATCGCTCCCGCGCACATCGGGCAGGGCTCGAGCGTCACCGCGAGCGAACACTCGGCCAGCCGCCAGCCGCGCAACCGCCGGCCCGCCTCGCGGATCGCCACGAGTTCCGCGTGCCCCGTCGGGTCGGCGGTCGCCTCGCGATCGTTCGCGGCTTCCGCGATCACCTCGCCGTCGCGGTAGACCACCGCGCCGACCGGCACCTCGCCCGCCGCCGCGGCGAGCCGCGCCAGCATGATCGCCCGCTCGAGCATGTCGAGGTCGACCTCCTCGAGCCCTGGATGCCCCGCCAGCTCGCGGTGACGCGTCGCGAGGAACCGTCGCCGACGCGCCCGGATCCGCCGGGCCGCGCTCACGCCTCGCCCCTGCTTCGCATCCGCCGCCAGAAGCCGCGGAAGACCGTGCCCTCGCCGACCGCCGAGGGCGGGGCGATCTTGAGCAGCAGGATGCCGAGCTCGTAGAGGAGATACAGCGGCACCATCATGAGCGACATCGACAGCAGGTCGCTCGTCGGCGTCACCACCGCCGCGACGATCGCGATGATCAAGAGGGCATAGCGACGGTTCCGCGAGAGCGTCTCGGGCCGCACGATGCCGACCCAACCGAGCAGGAGGATCACCAGCGGCGTCTGGTACGCGATCGCGATGCCCAGCATCATGAGCAGCACGAACGAGATGTACTCGCCGAGCCGGTACTCCTGGATGTACGCCCCGCCGCCGCGGGCGAGCGGCACGGTGAGCACCTCGGCGGGCAGCCCGCCGCCCGGGTCGATCGCCACGCACAGCGTCCGCTCGGGCAACTTGATCCATGCCTGTCCCGGCCGGACCTCGGCGGGGCTTTCGGTCACGGTCGGGATCCCGCCCGTTCCCGCGTCTGGCCCCGCCCCCGCCACCCACGCCGGCGGCGGCGGCGGCGTGTCCATCCCGTAGGCCACCAGCACCTGCAGCGAGAAGGGCAGCAGCACCCAGTAAAGCGTCGCGATCCCCGCCAGCACCAGGGCGATCGAGCCGGGAATCAGCAGCCGCGCGAACCGCCGCTCGTGCTCGTAGAGCCCGGGCTCGATGAATTTCCACGCCTGCCAGAGGATCCACGGCGCCGACAGCACGATCGCCGTCACGAAGGCCAGCTTGATGTCGACCGCCATCGTCTCGGTCGGGCTCAGGGCCTGCAGGTGCTGCGGCAACCCGTTCGCCGCCAGGGCCTCGAGCAGCGGCGCGATCAGGATCGCCCGCACCCGGTCGGCCACGAGGAAGACCAGCACCGCCAGCGGGATCGGCACCGCCAGCGCCAGCATCACCCGCCGCCGCAGCTCCTCGAGATGGTCGCCGAAGGGCATGATCGCGCCTTCGCCGCGGGCGGAACTGTTGCGGTCGTCGCGGGCCATCGGGAAGCGGGGATTCTACGGTCTCCACGGGGGCTTCAGGCCGGGATGCGGAAGCCGAAGAACCGCTCGACGTTCGCGTCGAGCCGCTCGCCGAGCGCCGCCGCATCGACATCCCGCAGCTCGGCGAGCCGGCGGATCACGTCGGCGACGAAGCGCGGCCGGTTCGGCCGCACCGTGCGGTGCGGTTCGGGCGTGAGGAACGGGCTGTCGGTCTCGGCCAGGAGCCGGTCCTCGGGCACCAGCCGCGCCGCCTCGGCCACCCCGGTCGCGTTCCGGAAGGTCACGACGCCGGTGAACGAGATCCACGCCCCGAAGTCGAGCACCAGCCGCGCCTCGCGCGGCCCGCCGGTGAAGCAGTGGAAGACGAAGCGGTCCCGCGGAAGCCCGCTCGCGGCGAGGATCGGCAGGAGCTCGTCGAACGCCTCGCGGCAGTGGATCACGATCGGCTTCTCCAGCCCTTCCGCCCGCCACCGCCCGATCGCCGCGAGCTGCTCGTCGAGCACCGAGCGCTGCGCTTCCTGCGTCGGCGTCGGGTAGTGCCGGTCGAGGCCGAGTTCGCCCCACGCGACGCAGCGAGCATCGAGCCCGCACGCTCGCATCCGTTCCCAGTCGCGGATCTCCTCCGCCGGCCGGTCGGCGTAGAGCGGATGCACGCCCGCGGTCGAGCGGATCCGCGGATCGCCCCGCGCCAGCTCGAGGGCCCGTTCCGCGTCGGCGATGGTGGTCGCGACGGAAATCGCCCCGCGCACGCCGTGGGCCGCCGCCTCGTCGAGGATCTCCGTCGCCCGCCCGCGGAACTCGGGGAACGTCAGGTGGCAGTGGGTATCGATCACGCGGGTCGCTCCGGGACTTCGCCCGCGCGGCGCAGGCCCCACGCGAACAGCGGGGGACCGATCAGCTCGTGGAAGGCGATCATCGTCACGAAAATGGTGTAAACCGGCACCGCGAAGCCGAAGTCGGCGAACGAGTGCTCGAACTCGCGGGCGAGGGCCAGCGAGACGCCCGCCTGGGCGATGAAGCCGGTCCAGGCCCAGCGGCGGGCCGGTTCCGGCACGCCGGCCCGGCCCATCGCCCACGAGACCGCGAACGCCATGAGCGCCAGGCGCCCCGCGACGAGCCCGAGGGCGAGCGGCCAGACCGAGGCGAGGGCCCGCAGGTCGATCGAGGCCCCGGCGTTGGCGAAGAACACCACCGAGACCGGCAGCATGATGTCCTGCACGTTCCGGAAGAGACGGCTCGTCTTGGCGGGCCAGACGTTCGCCTGCACGAAGCCGGCCGAGAGGCCCACGAGCAGCGGCGAGAGATGGAGGAACTCCGACACGACCGCGATGCCGAGGCCGAGGCCCGCGATCACCAGGCCGATCCGCCCGTCCGCCCGCTCGACGACCAGACGCGAGAGGACGCCGACGAGCCCGCCGATCGCCAGCGAGCCGAGCAGGTGCCAGGCCAGGCCTTGGATCGCGGTCCGGTCGAGGCCGGGGGCCCCTTCGCCGGTGGAAAGTGCGGCGACGCCGATCGCGAACAGCACCGTCGCGAGCACGATGAGCAGCAGGTCCTTCGCGACGGTGGTGGTGAGGACCGCATCCCGCATCGGGCCCCGGGCGCCAAGCTCCTTCAGCACCGCGATCACGATCGCGGGGCTGTTTCCCATGGCCAGGAACCCCGCGATGGCCGCGACCACCACGATCTCCCGGGTGGCGAGTCCGGCCAGCGGCGCGATCCACGGGGCCAGCAGGCCGATCGCCAGCGCGATGGGCACGAGCACGAACGCCGCCTCGCCGGCGAGCACGAGCGCCACCGCCCGCGCGGAACGACGGAACGTGCGGATCTGGATCTCCCCGCCCGCCATGAGCGCGATGAGGGCGATGGCAAGCGAGTCGACCAGCCGCAGCGGACCGCGGTGGGCCTCGGGCACCAGCGGTACGACGCCCGGCAGGAAACTCGCGGCGCTCGTGCCGAAGACCAGGCCGAACACGAGGTAGCCGCTCAACCGCGGCAGTCCCGCGGTCGCCACCAGCTCGCCGGCCAGCCAGCCGCCGACCAGCGTGAAGCCCAGCGAGAGCCCGATCGCGAGGCTCCGCCGGTCGAGCTCGATGAAGTCGCCGAGCAGCCCGCGCAGCACGAAGGACTCCTCGCCGGAACCCGCGCCGCGAACGACGGTGACGATCGCCACCAGCAGCCCGAGCGCCGCGCTGACCGCCAGGGCCCGCCTCATGCCGACCCCTTCCGTCGCGGGACGAGTTGCAGGAGGAACATCGTCGCGCCGACCACCAGCGTGGCCGCGAGCAGCGTCTTGCGAAGCTGGGTGTCCTGCAGCAAGACCGCGGCCGAGGCGATCGCCACGGCGATCGGGGCGGGACGGCGGGCGATCGACCGGAGGGCGGGACGGGAAAGCCCGCCGCCGAGGTCCGACCAAGCCGCCGCCTCCGGCTTCAGGAAGAGCCGCACCACGATCAGCATCGCCGCCAACGCCGCCAGCAGCGGGGCATCGACCGGCCCGAGCAGCAGTCCGGCCAGCAGGAAGAGCGCCACCGCCAGTACCGGCTCGGCCTCGTGGATGCGCTCGGAAAGCGTGCGCACGCT
>JBIKVN010000212.1:0-5718 GCA_044356865.1 Phycisphaerales bacterium
GCCGACGAGCCGTTCCGCTGGGGCATGGACCGGCTCTGGTCGCTGTACGAGATGTTCCTGGTCGCGGCGCGGCAGGTTCGCGATGCGTTCCCGAACGACGTCCTCGTCCTGAGGCCGCATCCGAACAGCCTGAGCCTGTTCACCGATCCCGGCCTCATCCGCGAGGTCGAGTCCGGCGCGCGGCGAGGCCCGACCGACCTGCTCGACATCTATCTCCAGCTCCGGCTCTGCCAGGCGATCGCGACGTTGGGCGTCACGTGCGAGCTCTCGTCGCTCCAGCCCACCGAGGAGCTCCTCCGGCCCGAGCGTTCGATCGTCGTGACCCGGCACGGCAGCATCCTCATCGAGGCCGCGTGGATGGGCCGTACGGGCATCTTCTCGCGGGTGGCGCCGTACTCGTTCCTGTATCCGGTCGACGTGCAGTTCGACGACGCCGACAGCCTGCGGGCGGCGATGCGGGTGAATCGCGAGCGGGTCCTCGCGGGCACGCCGTCGTTCCCGTCACGGGACGACATCGCCAAGTACCAGGCGATCCTCGACACTCCGATGGGCGTCAAGCGGGCCGGCGTCATGGGCGAGGTGGACTCGCCGAACGCCGCGGTCCGGCCCATGCGGAACTTCGACGACTTCCGCTACGGCCCGGAGACGATCGAGCAGGCCGCCGCCCGGCTGCTCTCGTGCCTGAGCGCCCCGGGCGAGCGGGCGGCGCTCGAGGCGATTTTCGGTCGAAGCCGATCGGGGGCCTGAGAGAGAACCGGTTCCGCCGGGACATCGCCACGGCCATCAAGGCGGCAGCATGGCCGCAAACTCCGTGCCGGCGAGTGCGGCTCGCAGCTCCCCGTAGTTTCCGACCAGCCGATCCGGCGGGGGCGAGATCTTGAGAATGCTCGGCGTGAGGTCGGCGGGCAGCTCCACGCCGTGCAGGTCGCGGAAGAGGGCGGCGACCTGCGGCGACGGCCGGCCTTCCGAAAGCAGGTCCTCGTAGAACAGCGATCGATACCCGGGGTCCGATCCGAGCATCGATTCGAGGTGCCGCTCGCGGCGCCGCAGCTCGCGCAGCGTGGCGACGATGTTCCGTACGTCGACCCGCACCGTGGGCTCGGCCGTCCCGTCGTGGCCACGACCCGGCATCACGCTCTTCGCCGACCGCCTCCATTCCCCGGTCTGCACCGCCCGCAGCAGCGACAGGTGCTGCTCGACGAGGTTGCGGCGCCGTACGTGCACGAACGCCGCGGACCGTTCGGCGAACCGCTCGATCAGCCTCGGGCGGTCCGCACCCGGGGCGTCCTCGAAGAGAAAGAGCTGGGAGTACTTGACGTCGAACCACAGCGGATGGCCCTCCGCCCGCCGGGTCACCTCGGCGAAGTAGGCCGCGAAGGATTCGTCGCCGTGATGCCCGTCCCGCGGCCAGCGACATCCGCCCGGCCGTCCGATCGAGTCGAGCACACTCCAGAAGTTGACCTGCTCCCACAGCGGGTTGTTCGGCGGCAAGAGAAACTCGAACGCGAGGCGATAGGCGCCCGATTGGTCGGCCACCGTCCGCAGCAGGTTCGTTCCGGTGCGCGGCTCGGCCACGACGACGACCGGCCGCAGGCCCGACGGACTCACGTCGAGCCCCCCGCTCCGGCCGGCCGGGTCAGCTGCCTCACGTAGTGAAGGAGAAGCGAAAGGGCCACCTCGTCATCGACCCGCGTGACGAGATCGGCGACCCGCCAGAATCCGTCCGCGGGCGCTGCGGGCGGGTTGGTCAGCGTGGGCTCGCCGCCGCCTTCCTCCGCAAGGTCGACGCCGTAGCGATCGCGGAGGTACGCGACGTCATCGCGGTGATGGAAGCGTATCCAGGACGCGATCTCGGGCCGAAGCTCGGGCCTGGTCTGGGCGAGCAGCTCCGACGATCCGGCGAGGAAGTGCAGCAGCCGGTTCGTTTCCTCGACGAACACGTGGTCCTGGTCGGCCAGGAAAGCCGACCGATAGCGCTGGAGGATCTCCATGCCTTCGGCCGAAAGCGACTCGTTCTGTCGCGACGGAATCGGCGGAAGCGAGACGCCCAGATGTTCCTCGAGCACGCCGGAGAAGTCCCCGACCACGTCGAAATCCGGATCGCGGGCAAACCGCCGCACGATGACCCGCCCAGGGAAGCACTGCTCCCAGGCCACGGTGAAGTCGCGAAACGGGTATCGGAATTCGACCGGGTCCATGGGGCGATGCGACGCCTTCAGGCGTTGCTGCGTCCAGGACAGGTAGTAGTCGGCCGGATCGCGGACGTAGAGGACGATGTGGAACGTCAAGGCCCCCGCCTCCACGAGTTCGCTCCGCAGGCGTTCGATCTCGTCGACGGCCAGCGGTGCCAACAGTTCCGAAGACAACACCGCCGCATCCGAACCGCGCAGGGCCTCGAGCAGGCCGCGCCGGCATTCCCGCTGGATCTCGGCAAGCCTCGGGTCGTCGGGGGCGTACCGGCTCCGGACGAAGCGAGGCAGGCGGTCGTAGGACCCATACAGGGAAGCCAGCACCGACCGGTCGATGCGTCCGCTGGCCGTCGGAACACAGACCGGCCGGATCGCCCCCGCGGCATCCGCCGCGGACAAGGCCCGTTGGATGGAGGAGGTCCCGGTCTTCGGCGTTCCGATGTGAATGAGAATCGTGGAGGCCATGGCGCGGACGTCTCGGGAAGTTGGGCCAGTGTACGAGCCTGCATCGGGATTCCGTCCAAGACCGACGAACACCGCACGCACGACCGCGGCAAGGCGACTCCGCGTGCGGGAACCCCGACGGTGCCGCTGATCGTGACGACCGGCGGGCGGAACCGGTGAGCGGGCGAGGTGCGGACGGTCGGTCCGGCCACGACATCGCCAACATCCTGATCGGTCGATCTTCGTAGGAGCGGCCGATGATCCGCGGTCACGGCTGCCTGAGCGCTCCTGCCGCCGCGCACCGAATCCCGAAGCCAAGGATCGCCTTCAGGCCATGACGATCAGTTTCAGCCGTCGAGGGCAAAGATCCTCCGGTTTCAATCCGGTCCGCTTGGCGATCCTCGCCAGCATTCAAGGACCGATCTCTTCTCCGTCACGGAACGCAAAGACCACATCGGGCCACCGCTCGTGCTCCAAAGTCCGGTGCGACCCACTGGTGCGTTTCAGTCGCCAGCCGATCCGCAGCAGGCCCGCGAGAACGTCGCGTGCCTTGGCGCTTGGCCAATCGCTCATGCCGCCCGAAAGGTGATCGTGAGGGTTTCGGCTGCGGATTCCTCATGCTCAAGTCGCTCGGCCACGACCCGTAGGACGAGGGCTTGCGCCAACGCCCGGGCCTGGGCCCGAGACGCACCGTACGCCATGGTGCCCGGCAACGATGGGATCTCGGCAATCCAGCGGCCGTCGCTCTCCCGTTCGAACTCGATGATGAACTCCATGGGGATGACTCCGGTTCGAGTCTACGGCCGAAAGGGCCGTGGCCCGAAAGTGACGGCCTTTTTTCCTGTCGATCCCGACCGGGTCTTGTCCTGCGAAGACCGCCCACGGAAACCCGGCCCAAAAACCAGCGACCGGCCTCCCCCTCCGGTGGCCGGTCAGCTGGCAGTCCCTATCCGTCGAGATTTACTTTCGGGTGTAAATGGGGTGGTGTGAAGCGCCGAGGTCGATCCTCGGCGCTCGAGCCCCCGCACAGCCGGAACAGGTTTCCCCACTCGGGCGAGCGACGCTCGATCCGCGCCCGAGAACCGTCGCCAACCGCCGCGGGATATGCTCACGCCGATGCCCTTCGACTCGCTTGGCCTGCATCCGGTCCTCGAGCGTGCCGTTCGCGGACTCGGTTTCGCCGAGCCGACCGCGATCCAGGCCTCGCTCGTGCCCGCCGCCCTCGCCGGCGGCGACCTGTTCGGGCTCGCCCCGACCGGCACCGGCAAGACCCTCGCGTTCCTGCTGCCGGTCGCCCATCGGCTGCTGTCCGAACCGCCGCCGATGGAAGAAGGACCTCGCAAGCGGCTCCGCAGCGGTAAGTTCCGCCGCGCCGCCGCTCGCGTCGACCCGCGGCAGCGGCTGCGGGCGATCGTCCTCTGCCCGACCCGCGAGCTTGCCCAGCAGGTCGCTAAGGACGCCCGCGAGCTCTTGAAGGGCACGCTGCTGAAGGTCGCGGCGGTGTGGGGCAAGTCGGCCCTCGGGCCGCAGCGCGAGGCGATTGCCGACGGCGTCGACCTCCTCGTCGGCACGCCGGGGCGGGTGCGCGAGCTCATCGAGCTCGACGCCCTGTCGCTTGCCTACCTGCGCCACGCGGTCGTCGACGAGGCCGACCGGATGCTGGATCTCGGCTTCCTGCCGCAAGTCGAGACCCTGCTCGACCGGATGCCCGAGAAGCGGCAGCTGGTCCTGCTGTCGGCGACCTGCCCGCCCGCCGTCGGCCGGCTCGTCGAGCAGTTCCTGAAGGAGCCCACCCGCATCGAGGCCGGCGAGCACGGGCGGCCGGCCCGGCATGTCGCACAGACCCTCTGGCGGATCACCGAGGAACGCAAGACCCCGCTGCTGCTGCATGTCCTTTCCGACCCCGGCCGCACCGGGGTGATCGTCTTCACCCGCACCCGCCGCCGGGCCGGGTGGGTCGCGCAAGCCCTGCGCAACCAGAAGATCGCAACCGAGCTCTTCCACGGCGACCGCTCGCAGGCCCAGCGCGAGAAGGCCCTCGCGTCGTTCGCCGCCGGCGAGGTCCGCGTGCTGGTGGCGACCGACGTCGCCGCCCGCGGCCTGCATGTGCCGGCCACGCGGACCGTCGTGAACTACGACCTTCCGGTCCTGCCCGAGGAGTTCGTCCACCGCGTCGGCCGGGCCGGTCACGGCGGTGGCTTCGCCGAGAGCTTCTCGTTCGTGAGCGACGAGGACGCGGTCTCGCGCGGGCGGATCGAGAAGCTGCTCAAGGAACCGCTCCTCACCCAGCCGGCCCCCGACGTGTCGAAGTTCGAGCGGAAGCGCGAGCCGAAGCCCGCCGCCGCCAAGCCGAGCCGCCCGCCGCGCCCACCCCACATGGATCCGCAGCAGGCCAAGCTCGATGAGCTCGCCCGCCTCGACCGCGAGCAGGCCCGCCGGGCCGAGGGCGAACGCCGCCAGCGCGGGGCGAAAAAGTCGCCCTTCCGCCAGAAGGAATCCCGCAAGCCGATCGCCCGCGGCCAGAAGCCCGGTCGCGGCGTGCGGTCGATCGGCCCGAAGACGGGGTGAGCCATGCGAACGGTGGCTCTCGCCGCGATCTCGCTGGCATGCGGACTCGTCGCCGCCCTGGTCTTTGCCCGCACCCTGCTGCTGGGCGTCGAACGGGGTGACCAGCCGCTGTCGGGTTGGCTCTACGCCCGCGACGGTTGGCTGTGGGAAGGGGCGACCGACGCGTCGCTCGGCCTGCGATGGGTGAACCTCGAGCGTCGTTGGGCCCGGAGCAACGATCCGAATCTCGAGCTCCGCACCATGCCCGCCTGGTCGGAGCCTCCGCGTGACCTGCCGGCTCCCCGCGGGGCCTCGTGGCGGGTCGCGACGCTTGGGGTCGGCTGGCCTTGGCCGCTCCTGGCCCGCCAGTGGCAGGTCGACGACGACGGCGGCTTTCCGCCCCACCCGCCGCTCGACGACGACGGCCTCACCCTCGAGATCGCAGCCCGCCGGTTTCTCGAGCCGCACCCGTCGGCCACCTGGACGATCCTGTGGAGCGGGCTGGTCGCCGACGCGACGGTCTTCGCGGTGCCCTTCG
>JBIKVN010000214.1:0-5704 GCA_044356865.1 Phycisphaerales bacterium
GCTTCACGCTTTCGGACCTCGTCGCCTACGACCGCAAGCACAACGAGCTGAACGGCGAGCACAACCGCGACGGGCTCGACGACAACCTCTCGTGGAACTGCGGCGTCGAGGGGCCGAGCGACGAGCCTGCGATCATCGAGCTCCGCGACCGGCAGCGGAAGAACTTCGTGCTGGCGATGTTCCTCGCCCAGGGCGTCCCGATGTGGTCGCACGGCGACGAGTTCGGCCGTACGCAACAGGGGAACAACAACGCCTACTGCCAGGACAACCCGCTCTCGTGGATGGAGTGGCGGCTGTCGGAACGCGACCGGAAGTTCCTCGAGTTCTGCCGCCGTGCGGTCGCTTTCCGCCGCGCCCAGCCGACGCTGCAGCGGCGCGACTTCCTGCGGGGCCCGCTCGCCGAGACCGGCAACATCAAGGACGTCTACTGGGTCTCGCCGAAGGGCGTCGAGCTGAAGGACGGCGAGTGGTCCGACGAGTCGTGCCGCGCGTTCGGCATGGTCCTCTGGGGCGAGGGCGCGGCCCTCCGCGATGACCAGGGGCGGCCGGTGCACGGCGACACCGTGCTCGCGATCTTCAACCCGGGGCCCTCCCGCGTCGACTTCCGCCTGCCCGCCCCGCGCACCGACAACGCCAGCTGGTGGCTGGTGTTCGACACCGGCGGCCTGGGCGACCGGGCCGAGTGGACCGCCGCCGACCCGTTCCCGATGGCCGCCCATTCGATCGCGGTGCTGACGCTCCAGTCCTGGAACCTGCCGTGAGCGGACGGCCGGCGCGGATCCTCTTCGTCTGCATGGGGAACATCTGCCGCAGCCCCGCGGCCGAGGCGATCTTCCGGCATCGCATGGCCGCGGCGGGCGTTTCGTTCGAGGTCGATTCGGCGGGAACCGGCGGCTGGCACGAGGGCGAGGCGCCCGACCCTCGCACGCAGCGGGTGCTGCTTGGTCAAGGCATCGAGCCGGTCGGCACGGCGCGGAAGGTCCAGCCCTCGGACTTCGACCGCTTCGACCTGGTGATTGCCATGGACCGCGCCAACCGCGACGACCTGCTCGCGGCCGGAGCCGACCCGTCGCGGGTGCGGCTGTTGCTCGAGTGGCATCCCGAGCGGCGGGGGGCCGACGTTCCCGATCCCTACCACGGCGGAGACGACGGATTCCGGCACATGTACCGGCTCATCGACAGGGCGTGCGCGGCGCTGCTCGCCGAGCTGGCCGCGGCTGATCAGGCGGGGCTCACTCGACCTTGGCCCATCCGGTCGGGTCGAACGCGGTGACCTTCGCCGCCGCAGCCTCGCTGTCGTCGCCGAGGTCCTTCTCGTAGACCGTGCCGTCGGGGCCCACGATGAAGCAGGTCACGCCGGTCACGCGGTACTCGGCCGGGTAGGCGAGCAGCGCGAAGCCATTCATGTACCGCCGGTAGGTGTCGCGGAAGTCCTTCGCACCGCCCGTGGCACCCGGACCCTGCATAGGAAGCATCGAGTAGAGGTAGCCGTGGAACGGCACGGCGCCGGCTCGTCCGTCGGTCACGTCGGCCGACGCGAGGGCGGGGCCGATGAGGGCGGTCTCGACGGGGCCCGCGGGCCGGTAGAGGGCGTCGCTGCGGGTATCACTGCCGATGAGCGCCGACGCGAAGTTCGGCCGGCCGTCGCCGTCGATGTCCTGGTCGCGGAAGGCGACCTGGGCCGCGGCGATCGTCCCCAGCGCCTCGATGGTGTCGAGCTCGTTGCGACCGATGCGGCGGACTTGCGCCTCGAGGATGCCCGCGTCGGTGTCCCACTGCCACCCGCCGCTGCTCTTCACGAGCGGCACCGCGAAGGGAAACCGGTCGGGATCTTCGGGCCGGCCGACCAGCAGGATCGCTCCCCCCGACACCGTCTCGAACGAGCTTCCTTCAAGACGGGCGAGGAACGCAAGCCGCTGCCGCTCGCGCTCGGCGGCGTCGCCCGACTGCAGGCTCCGCCAGTTCGGGCCGAGGACCTCGACGAGTGCCACGGGGTCTTTCGTCGTGACCGCCGACCGCAGGGCGGCGAGCGCCGCGTCCGGCGACTCGTACTCGAGCTGCGTGACCTCGGCGATGCCGCTCGGCTGGCCGCTCTCCTGCTGGAGGGCCTTGCGGGCCGCGGCGATTCGGGCCGCGCGGCAGCCGGGCATGAGGCACGCGGTGACGGCGAGGCCGAGCACGAGACCGAGCGGAAGGACGCGGGAGTTCAGGGTGTGCATGAAAGTCGTTCGCATGGAAGAGTGGTCCTTTCTCGCGTCCGTTCAGCGACGGCCGAAGCCGCCGCCCCGGGATCCGCCGCCCGAGGAGTGGAATCCGCCGCCGGTACCGCCGCCGCGTCCGCCGTACAGGCTGCCCGAGCCGCGCTGGCTCGCCCACGAGCTGCCGCGGTCGCCGCCGAAGCCGCCCCAATCACGGCCCGAGTTCCGGTCGTTTCCGCCCCAGTCGCGGCTCCCGTCGAAGCTGCGGTCGTCGCCACCGAACCCGCGATCACCGCCAAACCCGCGGTCGCCGTCGCCGAGGCTGCCCAGCCCGCCGCGCGGCATCTGGCTCATGTCCGGCATCCGCGCGGCTCCGCTGCCGAGTCCGGTCTTGTCGGCGTTCGCGCGGTAGGCATTCCCTTCCTGGCCGATGCGGTTGTCCGAGCCGAGACGGTCGGCGTCGTTGCGGACATCGCGGGCGTCGTTGTTGAAATCACCCGTCCGGGCGTCATTCTTCAGGTTGTTCCACTGGTTGTGGATGTTCGTGTTGTTGAAGTTGAAGTTGTTGATGTGGACGTTGTTCCACGACGGCGTGTACGGATAGCCGTGCCAGCCGCACCAGCCCGCGGCCCAGAAGCAGCCCATGGTGAACGCCGCGCCGACGAACATGCCCGCGCCGAAGGTGAGGGCCGGATTCACCGGGTCGTAGTAGGGGGCGTAGACGACCGACGGCGTGTAGGTCGGGACGTAGATGACCTGCGGGTTCATGGGCACGATCTGGATCGTCGAGGCGGTCTCCGCGCCCGACGGCGGCGTCACGATCACCTGCTGCTGCGGCGTCGACTGGAGGGCCCCGTTCAGCTGCGCTTTCTGCCGCAGCTGCTGCGCGACCTTCATCACTTCCTTCGGTTCGGCGAGGTATGCGGCGCCGAGGGCGGCGGTCCAGTCGGGGTACTTCGCGAGGTTCTGCAGCACGCTCGGCGTCTTGCAGAGGGCCTTGACCGGTTGCTCCCAGTTTTGGGCGTCGATCTGCGACTGCGTCGCCTTGGGGTTCGCGGTCATGAACGCGCTCGCCGCGGCGATCTCGGTGCCGTACATCGACGCGGTCAGCACGCTCGCGAGCAGCGCGTCGGGATAGAGGGCGATCGGGCCGAGCAGCTGCTCGAGCTGCTCGTCGGTGTACTTGCCGTCGCCCATGTTCACCGGCGTGGTGACGCCCGGCGAGTTCGGGACGGTGCCGGCTTGCGGCGAGGCCAGTGTCGGCGACGCTCCGAGCAGGGCGAGGTAGAGGCAGAGCGGAAGGGCGGTGGCGGTGCGGGTGTAGTTCATCGGACCTCCGGAGTTCAGGCCGGGATCGTATCCGCCTTCGATGTGCTATCAACCGTGGCGATGCCGAGCCTGCCTCCCGAGGAGCTTCCCGTCCGGCTCCGCTACAACCTGCTCATCGGCAGCGTGGTGCCGCGGCCGATCGCGGTGGTCGGAACGGTCGACCGCGCCGGGCGGCCGAATCTCGCCCCGTTCAGCTTCTTCAACGCCTTCTCGAGCGAGCCGATGGTGCTTGGGTTCGCCCCGGTGACCGGGCCGGACGGCGAGGAGAAGGACTCCCTGCGGAACGCCAAGCCGACCTGGGAAGGCGGGACGGGGTGTTTCACGGTCAGCGTCGCGACGGAGGCGATCCTGAAGCGGGTCGTCGCCGCCGCCGAGGGCCTGCCGCCGGGCGAGAGCGAGTTCGCGCTCTCCGGCCTCACGCCCGCGGCGTCGACGACGGTCGCGGCGCCCTTCGTCGCCGAGAGCCCGATCGCCTTCGAGTGCGAGACGATCAACCTGATGCGGTTCGCGCCCGGCGTGCCGAACGGCGGGAACCTCGTGATCGGTCGCGTGCGTTTCCTGCACGTCCGCGACGATCTCGTGAACGAGCGGATGCACGTCGATGCTGACCGGCTCGCGGCGGTGGGGCGGATGGGCGGGAACGCGTACTCGCTGACCCGCGATCGGGTCGACCTGCCGATGGGGAAGGCCGCGCTCGCGACGAGGCTGCCGTGGGATTGAGCGAGGAGCCGCGGCCGGCGCGATTCCACCCGCCGCGCTGCGTGCGGTGCTTCCACACGCTGGTCGGCCTGCCCGAGCGCGGGGCGTGCCCGGAATGCGGCACCGCGTTCGACGGCGAGTCGCGGTGGGACTGGGTCGAGCGAGTCGCGGAACCGGGATGGCGCGGCGTCGCGTGGCATTTCCTGCCGCTCGGGATCGGGCTCGTGGTGCTCGTGCTGGCGGCGATCCGGGTGGTCGATACGGGCTCCGAGGAGCTCTGGGTCTCCGTCGCGGTCTGGACCGCGATGGCGATGCTCGTGGTGACCTTCGCCCACTCGACGATCCGCTCGTTCCGGCGGATCTCGATGCTGCACCGCATCCGCGTCGAGGACGGCGTCGCGACGCCCCGTGACGCGATCTGGCGATGGGTGATCCCGCCGCTGGTCGGGCTGGTGATGACGGCCCTGGCGTTCGTCGCGTGGAGCGTGAGTTGCGTCGGCTGTTTCATGCTGCGGACGAACTGGTGAACCCGCCGCGGCTCACCCCCGCCGCGCGAACTCCTCGAGAAGCTCGACGAGCCGCGCCGTCGCCTCGATCGTCACCGCGTTGTGCAGCGAGACGCGGATGCCGCCGGTCGAGTGGTGCCCGGCCAGTCCGCGGAAGCCCGCTTCCTCGGCGTCGGACAGCAGCTCGCGCTCGAGTTCCGCGGTCGGCAGCCGGAACGGGACGCTGACCATCGAGCGGGAATCGGGCCGCACCGGGCTCCGGAAGAACTCCGGCCGTGCGTCGATAAGCCCATATACGAGCTTCGCCTTCTCGCGATTCCTCCGCTCCATCCCCTCGAGCCCGCCGTTCCGCCCGATCCAGCGGAACATGTGGCCCATCACGTGCACCGCGAAGACGTTCGGCGTGTTGAGCACCGAGCCGGCCTTCGCGTGCTCGGCGTAGGAAAGCATCGTCGGCAGCCCGGGGTTCGCGCGGGCCAGGAAGTCCTTCCGCGCAATCGCCAGCACCGCGCCGCTCGGGCCGAGATTCTTCTGCGCCGCGGCGTAGCTCAGCGCATGCCGCTCGTGCGGGAATCGCCGGGTGAACAGGTCGCCGGTCATGTCGCAGACGAGCGGGGCGCCCGAGGCGGGCGGCCCCGCGAACTGCGTGCCCTCGACGGTGTTGTTCGAGCAGTAGTGGAGGTACGCCGCGTTCGCCGCGGGCCGGATCTCGCCCGCGTCGGGCACGTGGTCGAACGCGGTCGCGACGCCGTCGAAGGCGACCGCAGTCGCGCCGACCTTCTTCGCTTCCGCGAGGCACTTCCGCGGCCAGGTTCCCGTCAGCAGGTGGTCGGCGACCGTGCCCTTCGCGAGGAAGTTCATCGGGACCATGGCGAAGTGCAGCGTCGCCCCGCCCGGGAGGAAGAGAATCTCGAACTCCTCGCCCAGGCCCAGCAGCCGCCGTGCGGCCTCGCGAGCGTCGCCGAGCGTGCG
>JBIKVN010000215.1:0-5687 GCA_044356865.1 Phycisphaerales bacterium
CGACCACCGCCCTCGACGTGACCATCCAGGCCCAGATCCTCGAGCTGCTGCGCGAGCTGCAGCGGACCAAGGACATGGCGATCATGCTGATCACCCACAACCTCGGGGTGGTCGCCGAGAACGCCGATGTGGTCTGCGTCATGTACGCGGGCCGCGTGGTCGAGTACGCGAACGTCTTCGAGCTCTTCGACCGGCCGCTGCATCCGTATACCCGCGGCCTGTTCCGGTCGATCCCGGGCCTGCGGGAGCGCAAGGGCCGGCTGACCACCGTCGAGGAGGTGGTGGGGAGTGCGAGGGAGTTCGCGACGCTGCCCGGCTTCGAGAAGGGCATCGTGCCGTGGTGGCCGTACCCGCCCGAGGGTGTGCGGCCGATGACCGTGCCGAACCGCCCCGAGTATGCCCTGCACGAGATCGAGCCGGGCCGCTGGGTCGGCGTGTGGCGGACCGAGCACGTCGAACGGAACCCGTCGCGGCGGCCGGACCTCGACTACCGGCGGCCGGAGTCGGCCAAGGGCTGAGCTCGCGCGGATGGAAGTGGCGGCCGTTCGACGGTCGGGCGCGCGATGGGCGCTGTCCCCGTCACGCGTCGGCCGCGGGCCGACGCTCGCCGTGACGGGGTCAATCGCGCGATGGGCGTCGTGCCGGACCCCGCGCATGGAGTGCCAGCCTGCGGCCGGCAGCGATGGACGCTGCGGCCGCTCGACGGTCGGGCGCGCGATGGACGCCGTCCCCGTCACGCGTCGGCCGCGGGCCGACGCTCCCAGTGACGCGTGATGGGGTCGGTCGCGCGATGGGCGTCGTGCCGGACCCCGCGCATGGAGTGCCGGCCTGCGGCCGGCAGCGATGGACGCGGCGGCCGTCTCGCGTTCCAGCCTGGGAACGCCGGCCTTGGCCGGCGGGGATGAACGCGATGGCCGTTCGGCGGTTGGGTGCGTGATGAACGCCGGTCGCGTCAAGCGTCGGCCAAGGCCGACGCTCCCAGTGACGCGTGATGGGGCGGTCGTGCGATGGGCGTCGTGCCGGACCCCGCGCATGGAGTGCCGGCCTGCGGCCGGCAGCGATGGACGCGGCGGCCGTCTCGCGTTCCAGCCTGGGAACGCCGGCCTTGGCCGGCGCGGAGAACGCTGCGGCCGCTCGACGGTCGGGCGCGACACGCGCCGTCCCCGTCGCGCGGGCCGACTCACTTCCTTCGCGACGCCTTCGCCGGCTTCTTCGCCGGCTTCCCGACCGCCTTCGGCTTCGGCGGGTTCTGCAGGATGTTGCCGATGCCGCGGCCGACCCGCGAGCGGTGGGTGGCCTTCGAGGCGGGTTCGGGCTTCGGTTCAGGCTTCGGTTCAGGCTTCGGCTCGGGCTTGGTCGACGGCTTCGCGTCGGCCTTGGCTTCGGGATTGGCCTCGGGCTTCGCTTCGGCCTTCCCGTCCTTCTTGCCCTCTCCGCCATCCTTCGGCTTCGCCTCGCCCTTCTCGGCCTCGGCGGCCTTGGTGTAGCCCTCGCTGCGGTAGTCGGTCTCGTAAAAGCCACCGCCCTTGAAGAGCACGCCGCCGCCGATCCCGATCTTGCGGGTCACGGCGTTCTTGCCGCACTCCGGACACTTCCTGATGGGCTCGGCCAGGATCGAATGGAACCGCTCGAACTCGTGGCCGCACTTGCCGCAGACATACTCGTAGGTGGGCATCCCGGAGGCTCGCTTCGGTTCACTCGGGCGTGACCGCGACCTTCGCCGGCCGCAGGACCACATCGCCAAGGCGGTATCCCGGCTGGAAGCAGCTCGCGACGACGTTCGCGGGGAGGCCGGGGGCCGGCTGCCGCATGACCGCCTCGTGGAAGGCGGGCTGGAAGTCGTCGCCGGCGGCGGGGGCGATTCGTTCGATGCCGCTCCGCTCGAGGGTGCGGACGAGCTCGTTGCGGGTCATCTCGATCGCCTTGAGCAGCTGGTCGACGGTGAGCGTCGCGGGGGCCTGCAGCAGCGAGAGGTCGAACTGGTCGAGGGCGGGGATCAGGTTGCGGGCGACCTGCACCACGCCCTGGCGGATCGCCCGCTGCTCGTTCTCGGCGGCGCGACGCTGGAAGTTCACGAAGTCGGCGAGGGCCCGCTTGCGGCCCTCGACCGCCTCGTCGCGCTCGGCGAGGACCTTCTCGAGCAGGGCGGCGGCGTCCTCACCCATGCGGATCTCGTTCGCATCGGCGGGCGCGGGTTGGGTTCCGGTCGGGTCGGTGTCCATGGTCGGCTCCGGTCGGATTCGGACGGCTCAGCCGCCGAAGGTCTCCTTGACCCGCTGCCACAGGCCGGGCGAGTCCTTCTTGGTGTCGACATCCTCGGTCTTCGCATACTCCTCGAGCAGGCGGCGCTGCTCGTCGGTGATCCGCTTCGGCACCACCAGCTGGAGCACGACCTTGAGGTCGCCGCGCTTCCGGGTGCGGAGGTTCGGTACGCCCTCGCCGGCCAGCTCGAGCACGTCGTGGTGCTGCGAGCCCGGCTCGATCGCAAGACGGGCCTCGCCGTCGAGGGTCCGCACCGTCAGTTCGGTGCCGAGGGCGGCTTGGGCGAAGGCGATCCGCTGCACGCACACCAGGTCGTCGCCGTCGCGGGTGAAGTGTCCGTGCTCGGCGACGCGGATGACCACATGCAGGTCGCCGCGCGGCCCCTTGCCGCCGAGGCCGGCCTCGGGCGGCGGGGGCTCGCCCTCGCCGGGCACCCGGATGACCTGCCCGTCGGAGATCCCCATCGGGATCTTGACCGCGAGCGAGCGTCGGGTGCTCACGCGGCCGCTGCCGCGGCACTCGTCGCAAGGATCGGTGATGATCGTCCGCCGCCCGCGGCAGTCGGGGCACACCACCACCATGCGGAACATGCCGCCGAGCCCGGTCTGGGCGACCTGGCCATGGCCGTCGCAGGTGGTGCACTTCTGCGGCTTCGAGCCGGGCTTGCCGCCGTCGCCCTCGCAGGTCGGGCAGAGGTCCATGCGCCGGAAGGTCACGTCGCGGTCGGCCCCGGTCAGCACCTCCTCGAGCGTCACCTCCACCTCGGTCTCGAGATCCAGACCGCGGGAGGGCGCCCGACGCCCGCCGCCCCCACCCATCCCGAAGATGTCGGAGAACATCGAGAAGATGTCCTCGGCGTTCATCGTGCGGAAGTCGTGGCCCGGCGTGCCGCGCAGGCCGGCGTGGCCGTGGCGGTCGTAGCGGGTCCGGCGCTCGGGGTCGGACAGGACCTCGTACGCCTCGGCCGCGGCCTTGAAGTTCGTCTCGGCCTCGGCATCGCCCGGATTGCGGTCGGGGTGCCACTTCATCGCCAGGCGGCGATACGAGCGCTTGATCTCCTCGCCGTCGGCGGTGCGCTCGACGCCCAGGACCTCGTAGTAGCAGCGGCTCGTCGGCATGGCTTCGGTCCCGGCCCCCCGGAAAAGCCCGACGGGCCGCCCGGCGCGAGTCCGGACGGCCCGTCGGGAGAAACCTCGATCAGGAGATCGCGCCCTCGACGGGCGGGGTCTCTTCCTTCAGCTCGGTCACGATCACGTCGGTGGTGAGCATGAGGCCGGCGACGCTCGCGGCGTTGAGCAGGGCGGTCTTCGCGACGAGGGCGGGATCGATGATCCCGGCCTTCACGAGGTCGCCGTACTCGCCGGTCGCGGCGTTGAAGCCGAAGCTGCCCTTGCCTTCCGCCACCTTCGACACGACGAGGTCGCCGTCGTGCCCGGCGTTCTCGGCGATCTGGGCGCACGGCACGGACAGGGCCCCGAGGACGATGTCGAAGCCGAACTTCTCGTCACCCTTGGCCTTCTTGCGGGCCTCCTCGACCGCCGGCATCGCCCGGATGAGGGCCACGCCGCCGCCCGGGACGAAGCCTTCCTTCGCCGCCGCACGGGTGGCGTGGAGGGCGTCGTCGACGCGGTCCTTGCGCTCCTTCATCTCGGTCTCGGTCATGCCGCCGACGTTGATGATGGCGACGCCGCCGGTGAGCTTGGCGAGCCGCTCCTGCAGCTTCTCGCGGTCATAGTCGCTCGTCGCCCGCTCGATCTGCGCGGAGATCTGGCCCGCGCGGGCCTCGAGGTCCTTCTTCTTGCCGGCGCCCTCGACGATGGTGGTCTCGTCCTTGGTCACCACCACCTTGCGGGCGGTGCCGAGTTCCTTCAGCTCGATGTCCTCGAGGTTGCGGCCGAGCTCCTCGGCGAGGAACGTACCGCCGGTGAGGGTCGCGATGTCGCCGAGCATGGCCTTGCGGCGGTCGCCGAAGCCGGGGGCCTTCACCGCGCAGACGTTGAGCACGCCGCGGAGGCGATTCACGACCAGCGCCGCGAGGGCCTCGTTCTCGACCTCCTCGGCGATGATGAGCAGCGGCTTGCTCGCCGTCGCGACCTTGTTGAGCAGGGGCAGCAGGTCGGCGAGGTTCGAGATCTTCTTCTCGTAGATGAGGATGAGCGGATTCTCGAGCGTGCACTCCGCCTTCTTCGGGTCGGTCATGAAGTAGGGCGAGAGGTAACCCTTGTCGAAGGCCATGCCCTCGACGTAGTCGAGGGTGGTCTCGGCGGTCTTGCCCTCCTCGATCTCGACGACGCCCTCGTGGCCGACCTTGCCGATCGCCTCGGCGATGAGGCTGCCGATGGCGCGGTCGTGGTTGGCGGAAACGGTGGCGATCTTCTCGAGGTCGTCCCGGCCCCTGCACTTCTGGGCGAGACCGTCGATCGCCGCCGCGGCGGCGTCGGCGGCGGCCTTGATGCCCCGCTGGATCGCCACGGTGTTCACGCCCGCCTGGGCGTGCTTGAGGCCGCCGTTGAAGATCGCCCCCGCCAGCACGGTCGCGGCGGTGGTGCCGTCGCCGGCGACGTCGGCGGTCTTCTTCGCGACCGACTGGACCATCTTCGCGCCCATGTTCTCGAAGGGATCGGGCAGGTCGATCTCCTTCGCGACGGTGACGCCGTCCTTGGTGACCGACGGTCCGCCGAAGGACTTCTGGAAGAGCACGTTGTGGCCGGTCGGTCCCATGGTGACCGCGACGGCCCGGGTGAGCTTGTCGACGCCGCGCTTGAGCTCGGCATGCGCGGCGACGTCGAATTTCATCTGCTTCGTGGCCATTGGATGGCTCCGTGGATTCGGGAACGGGGAGGGTTCAGGACTCGATCACGCCGAGGAGCTCGCTCTCCCGGAGGATCACGTGCTTCACGTTCTTGATCTCGATCTCGGTGCCGGCGTACTTGCCGTACACCACGGTGTCGCCCTTCTTCACGAGGGGCTTCGAGCGTTCGCCGCTGTCGAGGATCTTGCCCGGGCCGACCGCGACGATCTTGCCCTGCATGGGCCGTTCCTTGGCGGTCTCGGGGAGGAAGAGGCCGGACGCGGTCTTGGTCTCGGGCTCGAGGGGCTTGATGACGATGCGGTCTTCGAGGGGTCGGACGTTCATCGGTGTCTCCGTCTGGTGCGGTCGCCGTCGGGCGCCGCGTTCGTTCGTGGGAAAGGGATCCGGTTCGTTCGGGGTTCGTGCGGATGAAGGGGCGGGGAGGCGGCGGGTCAGAACCCGCCCATGCCGCCCATGCCGCCCATGCCGCCCATGCCGCCCATGCCGCCCATGCCGTGGTCGTGACCATGGCCGTGGCCGTGGCCGCCCTCGTCCTTCGGCTTGGGAGTCTCGGTGACGGCGCAGTCGGTGGTGAGCAGCAGGCCGGCCACGCTGGCCGCGTTCTGCAGGGCGG
>JBIKVN010000216.1:0-5627 GCA_044356865.1 Phycisphaerales bacterium
TCCATGCGCCCGGCCCGGCACGCGATCAGTCTCGCGAGTCGCCATCGACCACACCCCGCGCATGGAGCGTCGGCCTGCGGCCGACGCGTGACGAGGACGGCAAACGCCCGCTCGCCCCGCCGTCGAACGGCTCCCGCCTTCATCCTTGCCGGCCGCAGGCCGGCACTCCATGCGCTCGGCCCGGCACGAGGCCGCTACCGCGAGTCGCCATCGACCACGCAACGCGCCTGGAGCGTCGGCCTGCGGCCGACGCGTGACGAGGACGGCAAACGCCCTCTCGCCCAACCATCGAACGGACGTCGCGTTCTTCCTTGCCGGCCGCAGGCCGGCACTCCATGCGCCCGGCCCGGCACGCGATCAGTCCCGCGAATCGCCATCGACCACGCAACGCGCATGGAGCGTCGGCCTGCGGCCGACGCGTGACGAGGACGGCAAACGCCCGCTCGCCCCGCCGTCGAACGGCTCCCGCCTTCATCCTTGCCGGCCGCAGGCCGGCACTCCATGCGCTCGGCCCGGCACGAGACCGCTCGCGAGAATCGCCATCGACCACGCAACGCGCATGGAGCGTCGGCCCGCGGCCGACGCGTGACGAGGACGGGAAACGCCCTCTCGCCCAACCATCGAACGGCCGTCGCGTTCTTCCTTGCCGGCCGCAGGCCGGCACTCCATGCGCTCGGCCCGGCACAACGCCCATCGCGCGACGGAATCCGTCACGCGTCACTGGGAGCGTCGGCCCGCGGCCGACGCGTGACGAGGACGGCGAACGCTACGCTCGCGCAACCGTCGAACAGCTGCCGCTTTTATCCGCGGCGGGGCATGGCCCCGCCCTCCGCGCCGAAACGCAATTTGATTTTTCGCGCTCGCCGCTTCGCGGCTCGCGTTCTCGGTGGCGGAAGCCCACCGCCGCACAAGGGAAGAGGGAAGAGGAAAAAGAGGAAAGGGAACGTTAAGGCGTCCTCGCGGCACGGAAGCCGCCGTTGCTGGTGACGTAGTCGGGCGAGCCGCTGGCACGATCCGACGAGCGGCAGTAGGTGGAACCGCCGCTCCCCGAGCCGCCACGCAACACCCGATACTGACCTGACGAAGGCCCCGGCGGGTTCGTCGACGGCGAACTCTGGTAGTAGGTGCCCCCATACCAGTCGTTCACCCACTCCCACACATTCCCGCTCATGTCGTGCAGGCCAAGCCCGTTCGCCTGCTTCCCACCGACCGGGCGGGTCTGGAAGCCTCCGATTTGATTGAACCACGCGATGTTCCCAAGCCGCGTGTCGTCGTTGGTCCCGTTCGGATACCCCGAGAACGAGTGGAACGCCGTCGTCGTGCCCGCCCGATAGGCGTACTCCCACTCCGCTTCCGTCGGCAGCCGCAGCCCCGTCGCCGTGTTGAACCCCTGGATCATGTTCCACGAGACCTGCTCGACCGGACGCAGCTGGATCTGACCGGCCGGGACCTGACTGCTTGAACCCTGGAAGTACGACGGATTCGACCCCATCACTGCCGTCCACTGCGCCTGCGTCACCTCGTAGCGGCCGAGGTAGAACGCGCTCGTCAGCGTCACCGCGTGAACGGGGTTCTCGTCGCTGCCGCACCCGTACTGATTCGACGCCGAGCACCCCATGTTGAAGGTTCCGGGCGGCACCAAGAGCATCTCGATCTGGCTCACATTGTCGCGCACCCGCCACGCGTAGCCCGTGGCGAGAATCGCCGCCCGGTACGCCTCGTTCGTCACCACCGCCGGATCGGGCTCCGACTCGATCAAGGTCGCCCAGCTCGGCACGATCACCGAGAGGTAGGTGAACGAGCCGCTTCCCGTCCCGCCCACCGTCGTCACCGTCACGGTCGCCGGCCCCGCAGCCCCGGCCGGCGTCACCGCGGTGATAGTCGTCCGGTTCACGACCGTCACACCCGTCGCGGCCACGCCTCCGACCTTCACCGAACTCGCGTTCGTGAACTCGGTTCCCGTGATGGTGATCGTGGTGCCGCCTCCAGCCCAGCCCGACGCCGGCGACACCCCCGTGATCGTCGGCGGCAGGTTCAGATGCGTGAAGCCCCCCGCTCTCGTCGCCGTGCCGCCCGGCGTCGTGACCGTCACTGTCTTCGGCCCGGCCGTTCCCGCCGGCGTCACCGCGGTGATCGTCGTCGGGTTCACGACCACCACGCTCGTTGCCGAGGCCGAACCGATCTTGACCGAGGTCGCCCCCGACAAGTTCGTTCCCGTGATCGTGATCGCCGTGCCGCCGAGGGCCGAGCCCGAGCTTGGCGAGACCGACGCGATCGTCGGCAGCGAGAAGTAGTTGAACCCGTTCGTGCGCGTCGCCGTGCCCCACGCGGTGGTCACCGCGACGTCGCGGGGGCCGTCGAGGCCCGGCGGCGTCACCGCGGTCAGGCTGGTGTCGCTGACGAAAGTCACCCCGAGCGCCGGTACCCCCCCGATCGTGACCGAGGTCGCGCCGGTCAGGTTCGCACCCGTAAGCGTGATCGTCGTACCGCCGGTCGAGGGCCCCGACGAGGGCGACACCGACGAGATCGTCGGCGGCGCGAAGTGGATGAAGCCGTAGGGCAAGGGGGCGATGCCGCCCGGCGTCGTGACCGTCACCGTCTTCGGCCCCGCCGCACCTGCCGGCGTCACCGCGGTGATCGTGGTCGGGTTTACCACCGTCACCTGCGTCGCCGAGGCCGTACCGATCTTGACCGAGGTCGCCCCGGTGAAGTTCGTGCCGGTGATCGTGATCGGCGTGCCGCCCGCCGACGGGCCGAAGCCCGGCGTGACGCTCGAGATCGTGGGCGCCGCGAAGTAGGTGAACCCGCTGGCACGGGTCGCCGTGCCCCAGTCGGTCGTGACCGCGACGGCGGCCACGCCGGCGGCTCCGGCGGGCGTCACGGCGGTGACCTTGGTCGCGCTCAAGACGTTGACCGCGATGGCCGGCACGCCACCGACCGTGACCGACGTGGTGCCGGACAGGTTCGTCCCGTTGATCGTGATCGTGGTGCCGCCGGTGACCGGGCCCGAGACCGGCAGGACCGACTTGATCGTCGGCGGGGCGAAACAGGTGAAGGCGTTCGCGAGCGTCGCGGTGCCGCCGGGCGTCGTGACCGAGACGGGCTTCACGCCGGCGGTGTCGGCCGGGGTCACCGCGGTGATGGTCGTCGCGTTGACCAGCACGACCGAGGTCGCGTTCTTGGTGCCGATCTTGACCGCCGGCGTGCCGGCGAAGTTCGTGCCGGTGATGGTGATGGGGACGCCACCGGTCGCCGGACCGAGATTCGGATCGACCGACGCGACGGTCGGCACCGGGAAGTAGGCGAAGCCGTTGGCCCGGGTGGCGGTGCCCCAAGCGGTGGTCACCGCGACGGCCGTGGCACCTTCGGTACCCGCGGGCGTCACCGCCGTGATCTTCGTCGCGCTGACCACCGTGAACGAGGTCGCCGGCACGCCGCCGATCGTGACCGACGTGGCTCCGGTGAGACTCGCACCGGTGATCGTGATCGTCGTGCCGCCGGTGACGGGGCCGGTCGCCGGCGCGACCGACGAGATCGTCGGGGGGGCGCGATAGGTGAACCCGCTCGCGAGCGACGACGAGCCGCCCGGTGTCGTGACCGAGACGCTCTTGGCCCCGGCAGTATTGGACGGCGTCACCGCGGTGATCGTTGTGGCGTCGACCACCACCACGCCGGTCGCCGACTTGGTGCCGATCTTGACCGCGGTGGCGCCGGTCAGGTTGGTGCCCGTGATCGTGATCGCCGTGCCGCCCGCGGTCGGGCCCTCGTTCGGGCTGACCGAGACGACCGTCGGGGCGTTGAGCATCGAGACGTAGGTGAAGGCGGCGGCCATGGTCGCCGTGCCGCCCGCGGTCGAAAGCGTGACCTCCTTCGGCCCGAAATCGCCCGGCGGCGTGATCGCGACCACCTCGTTCGGTCCGATCGCCGTCACCCCATTCGCCGGAACCCCGCCGACGCGGACCGAGGTGACCCCGCCGAGGTCGCTGCCCCGAATCGTGATCTCGGTGCCGCCTTCAAGCGGTCCGGAGCCGGGCGTGACCGCCGTGATCCGCGGCGCCGGCTGCGACCAGGCCGCGAGCAGGAACGCGAGGTCGCCCGAGCCGATGAGGCCGTCGCCGTCGAAATCGCCGAACGGCGGGTCGACCTGGCCCCACAGCCCGAGCAGGATGGCGAGATCCTGGCCATCGACGAGGCCGTCGAGATTCAGGTCGCCGCGGGCCCGCTCGCACCGGTCGGGCTGGCCGTCGGCGTCGGTGTCGACGGCGAGGCCTTCCTCGATTGCGCAGAGGTCGGGAATCCCGTCGGCATCGCAGTCCGCAAGGGTTCCGTCCGCGATCTCGCACGCATCGACGAGGCCGTTCCCGTCGCAGTCGCCGGCAAGCGAGAGCGTCACGGCGACTTCCGAAAAAGCCGCATCGCACTCGGCCGGGACCAGACCGGGGCTGCCCTTGAGCCTCACCGTCATCACGCCATCCGGCGAGGCCGCGACGAGGGCGTTCCACGCCACCGCCGACAGCGTCACCGTCGCCGAGTCGGGGTCGTTCGGACAGGACAGGCCGTTGACCGCGAACAACCCGTTCGCGACCACCGAACCCGCCAGCGACAGCGATGCCGACTGCCGGCCCTGGCCGAAGTCGCCGATCGCCCGCACGGTGATCGTGACCGGATTGAGCGACGGGCCGACGCCGACGAGGCTGCCCTCGGCCGACCCGCCGCCACCGAACCCGCCGAGGTTGCCGCTCGAAATCGACGTCGCCGCGCACACGTCGCCGGTGCCGTCGCCGTCGCAGTCGGCCTGGTCGGCGTTCGCAACCAGCGCACAGTTGTCGACGGCGTCCGGGACGCCGTCGTCGTCGGCATCCTGGCAGGATCTTGCCGTGGGATGCGCCGAGACCGCGAGGCCGACCAGGACGGACAGGCAACCGGTGAGGACGAAGCGAAGCGAACGGGATGGAAGCACGGGACTCCTGCGGGGAAAGCAAGATCCAGCGGCCCGAGGCCGATCGGGCCGGATGGATGGGAACAGGATCGTCGACCGATTCCGAGTGTAATCCGCGGGAAGCGGGAATCGAAACGGGAAAGCGGCGAAAGGAAATGTTTCGGACGTCGGGGCAGGACCCGCGGCCAAAGCCCTGCGGGGCGGGTGGCATAACCCGTTCATGGGTCTTCCCACGTGCCGGAACCGGGGTGGGCGACGGCTGCGGGGTGCATCACGGCCGGCCGCGGGACGGCACCCCCATTGACCGGCACGGCGTCCATCGCGCGACCCGCCGCGTGACTCCCCACTGGGAGCGTCGGCCCGCGGCCGACGCCGGACGAGGACGGCGAACGCTGCCAAGCCCAACCGTCGAACAGCTACCGCTTTCATCCGCGGCGGGGCGTGGCCCCGCCCTCCGCGCCCAGGCGCGCATCGGCCGCGACTGTCATCCCTGCCGGCCGCAGGCCGGCACTCCATGCGCCCGGCCCGGCACGACACCGCTCGCGCGAATCGCCATCGACCACGCAACGCGCATGGAGCGTCGGCCCGCGGCCGACGCGGGACGAGGACGGCGAACGCCGGCTCGCCCCACCGTCGTACTGCCCCCGCCTTCATCCCTGCCGGCCGCAGGCCGGCACTCCATGCGCCC
>JBIKVN010000029.1:0-18861 GCA_044356865.1 Phycisphaerales bacterium
CGGCCCTGCATGCCGTTCATCATCGCCTGCAGGTCGGCGTTGAACTTCTTGAGGTCGTGGGCGAAGCGGCGGAGTTCCTGCGGATCGACGATCGCCTTGGCCATGGCATGCTCCGGGAGGGTGCGGGTCGAGTGTAGCGGGTACCTTGTCGCCCCTCATGGACGCGACTCCCGAGACTCGGGCCCTCCTGGGCGGCAACTGGATCGAGGCCGCGGACGGCCGGCGCTTCGCGGTCGAGAACCCGGCGACGGGCGGCGAGGTCGCCGAGGCCGTCGACGGCGGCGAGCCCGAGTTCCGGGCCGCGATCGACGCGGCGGCGGCGGCGTTCCCGGCCTGGCGCGACCGGGTCGCGGCCGAGCGGGGGGCGATCCTGCGGAAGTGGGCGGAACTCCTGCTGCGGGACCGCGAGCGGCTGGCCCGGCTCATGACCCTCGAGCAGGGGAAGCCGCTCGCCGAGGCCCGCGGCGAGGTCGCGTACGCGGCGAGTTTCCTCGAGTGGTTCGCCGAGGAAGCCCGGCGGATCCGGGGCTCGGTGATTCCGGCGGGCGCCGCCGACAAGCGGCTGCTCGTGCTGCAGCGGCCGGTCGGAGTCACCGCGGCGATCACGCCCTGGAACTTCCCGCTCGCGATGATCACCCGGAAGGCCGGCGCGGCCCTCGCGGCCGGGTGCCCGATGGTCGTGAAGCCGGCGGAGCTGACGCCGCTCAGCGCGATCGCGGCGGGCGAGCTCGCGGTCGAGGCGGGGGTGCCGGCGGGCGTACTCGCGGTGGTGCCGACCTCGGATCCGGTCGCGTTCTCGCGGGTGATCTTCGGCGACGCCCGCGTCCGCAAGGTCTCGTTCACCGGCTCGACCGAGGTCGGCAAGATCCTCATGCAGGCGGCGGCCGGCCATGTCACGCGGCTTTCGCTCGAGCTCGGGGGGCACGCGCCGCTGCTGGTCTTCGCCGACGCCGACCTCGACCTCGCGGTGTCCCAGTGCGTCGCCAGCAAGTTCCGCAACGGGGGCCAGACCTGCGTCTGCGCGAACCGGATCCTCGTCGAGCGGAGCGTGCTCGACGCCTTCACCGAGCGGCTCGTCGCGGCGGTGCGCGGCCTGAAGGTCGGGGACGGCCTCGACGAGGGCGTCGCGATCGGCCCGCTCATCGAGGACTCCGCGGCGGCCAAGGCCCTCGCCCATGTCGCCGATGCGGTCGCGGGCGGGGCGAAAGTCCTGTGCGGCGGCGGACTCGTCGAGCTTCCCGGCCGGCCGCCGAGATTCGTGGCCCCGACCGTCCTCGCGGGCGTGCGGCCCGGCATGCTCTGCTGCCGCGAGGAGACTTTCGGCCCGGTCGCGCCGGTCCTCGCCTTCGACTCCGAGGCCGAGGCGATCGCGCTCGCCAACGACACGCCCTACGGTCTCGCCGCCTACGCCTTCACCCGCGACGGGAGCCGGATCATGCGGCTGGCCGAAGCCCTCGACTACGGCATCGTCGGCGTGAACGACGGCCTGCCCGCCACCGCGCAGGCCCCCTTCGGCGGAGTGAAGGAGAGCGGCTTCGGGCGCGAGGGCGGAAGCGAGGGGCTGCGCGAGTACCTCGTCGAGCGATTCGTCTCGTGGCGGGTCGCCTGAGCGGGTCGATCCGCCCTTCGCCGCCGCGTACACTCGTCGCCCCCATGGGCCTCCAGGACCGCGATTACCTCCGTGATTCGCCGCCGCCCCCGCGGCGGCCCGCCCGATCGGGCGGCGGCCTCGGCCTGCCGCTCTGGAGCGTCACCACCTGGATCATCGTGGTCACCGGCGCGATCTTCCTGGTCGACCGCTTCCTGCCGCCGGCGTTCGCCCCGGACGGCACCATCACCGTCCTGAACCCCGAACTCGCGGCCCGCTGGGCCTCGGTGCCGGCGGCCAACCGGGTCGTCGGCGAGCCCGAGCCGCCGCGGGGCTGGCAGGCGAACGTCACCGAGTCCTACCGCGGCCCCGTGGAAACCCCGCAGGGCACCGCCGAGGTCGAGGTGCCCGTCCTCGTCGTCCACGGCATCCGCGTGCCGCCGATCCAGAAGTGGCTCCAGTTCACGACCGGGCAGGCGATCATCTACCGCGACTCGACCTTCGGGCTCGTCGGCTTCGAGTTCTGGCGCTTCATCGGCTACATGTTCCTGCATGCCGACGTGACGCACCTGCTGTTCAACATGATCGGGCTCTTCTTCTTCGGCCCGATCGTCGAGAACTACCTCGGGGGGAAACGCTACTTCGCGTTCTACCTCCTCTGCGGGATCTTCGGCGCGGCCCTGTTCATGCTGTTGAACATCGGGGGCCTGCTCGCGAAGGAACACCTCGGGTCGGTCCCGCCGGGGCTCCTGCCGAACGCTCCTTTCGCGCCGCTGATCGGGGCGAGCGCCGGGGTCTTCGGGGTCATCTTCGCCGCGGCGTACCTGATGCCGAACGCGACGGTCTACCTCTTCGGGATCTTCCCGATGCGGCTCCGGACCCTCGCCTTCGGGCTCGTGGCGTTCGCGGTGGTGACCGTGCTCATGAAGGGGAACAACGCCGGCGGCGAGGCGGCCCATCTCGGGGGAGCGATCGCGGGGGCGTGGTTCATCCGCCGGCCGCACCAGCTCCACGGGTTCTTTGACTTCCTCGGCCGGGCCGACCCGACCTCCCGCAGCAACAAGGTCCGCAAGGCCGCCCGGTCCGGGACCGGGCCCTCGAGCGCGGAGATCGACCGGATCCTCGACAAGGTTCGCGAGCGGGGCCTCGCGAGCCTCGACGCACGGGAACGGGCGACGCTGCGCGAGGCGAGCCGGCGCGACTGACATGCCCGCCTCGCGCCCGATCTCCTTCCGCGTCGGGCGCCGCTCAGCGGCGAACCGGGCCCGTCTCGGCCGCGTCGAGACGCCCCACGGCGGGTTCGACACCCCGGCCTTCATGCCGGTCGCGACCGCCGCGGCGATGAAGGGCCTGACCCCCGCGCAGGTCCGCTCGACCGGCAGCCAGATCATCCTGAACAACGCCTACCACCTGCTGGTGCGGGTCGGCGTCGAGCGGATGCGGGAGGTCGGGGGCAGCCATCGCTTCATGCGCTGGGACGGCCCGATGCTTACCGATTCCGGCGGATTCCAGGCATTCTCGATGAGCGGCATCAACGCCCTCGACGAGGAGGGCGTGACCTTCCGCTCCTTCGTCGATGGGTCCCGGATCCGCCTCGGGCCGCGGGAGTCGATGGAGATCCAGAACGCGATCGGGGCCGACATCATCATGGCCTTCGATGACTGCCCGCCCGGCGACACCACGCCACGGCGCCGCGAGGAGGCCCACGGGCGGACGCTCCGCTGGCTCGAGGAGTGCCTCCGCCACCACGCCCGGCCGGCCGAGCAGGCGCTTTTCGGCATCGTGCAGGGGGGGACCGACCTCGACCTGCGGCGACGCAGCGTCGAGGGGGTGTGCGGGCATGACCTGCCGGGCTTCGCCATCGGCGGCGTGGCGGTGGGGGAAGGGCCCGACCAGATCCGCGCGGTCGTCGAGTTCACCGCGCCGCTCCTGCCCGAGGATCGCCCCCGCTACCTGATGGGGGTCGGGTACGAGCGCGACATCGTGATGGCCGTCGCGGCCGGGGTCGACATGTTCGATTGCGTCCTGCCCACCCGGAACGGCCGGAACGCCTTCGCCTTCACCCGGCACGGGCCCCTCCGGCTGCGGAACGCCCGCTTCGCCCGGGACCCCGACCCGATCGAGGAGGGGTGCGACTGCGAGACCTGCGCGGGCGGTTTTTCCCGGGCCTACCTGCGGCATCTCTTCGCCGCCGAGGAGATGCTGGGGCCCACCCTGGTGAGCCTCCACAACCTCCGGCACTTCCAAAGCCTCATGCTGGACATCCGCGCGGCCATCGCGGAAGATGCGTGGTCCTCGCTTCCGGCCCGCTGGCCGGTCCTCACGGCCCCCGCGGAGGGGGCTCCTGAGGTGTGACGGCGAGGTTCGAGAACCCACCCGATGCTTCCCGTCGACCCCGCCACCCCGATCATGATCCTCGCCCAAGACGCTCCCGGCCTCGCCGGCCAACCCGTCGCCGCGCCCGCGGCCGGCACGACCGCCGCCCCCGGCACCCCGGTCGGGCAGCCCGCCCCGGCGCCCGGCATGGACAACAGCTTCCTCTTCATGATGGTCGCGTTCGTCGCGGTGCTGATCGGTACCCAGATCTGGGCCGCCCGCAAGGACAAGAAGAAGCGGGACACCCTGCTCGGCTCGCTCAAGCGGAACGACCGCGTGCAGACCACCGGCGGGGTGATCGGCTCGATCATCGAGGTGAAGCCCGAGACGGTCGTCCTGAAGGTCGACGAGAACTCGAACACCCGCATCACCTTCGCCCGCAGCTCGATCGTGGCGGTGCTGGCGGCCGCCGACGGTGACAAGGCCGACGCGAAGGCCTGAGCCGTTTCGGCGCGGCTCCTCCCGACCATACGGAATCCCGGCGCGTCCGGCCGATAAGGGCACGATCCCGATGAAGAGCATCCCCTTCCGACTGTTGCTGATCCTCGCCCTCGTCGCCGGCTGCGCCTGGGCGGTCTCGGCCAAGCCGGTCCGGCTCGGGAAGGACCTCCGAGGCGGCGTCAGCCTGGTCTACGGCGTCTCGATCCCCGACGGGGCCCCGGCCGAGCAGACGCTCGCCCAGGTCATCGAGGTGCTGAAGGAACGCGTCAATCCGCAGGGCGTCCTCGACATCTCGATGCAGCCCCAGGGCCGCGACCGCATCGAGATCGTGATGCCGCTGCCGAACCCCGAGGTTCGCGAACTGCAGCGGACCTTCGACGCGAAGTTCGCCGAGACCCTCGCCGCGAGCCGGATCGGGGCGACCGATCTCGACCAGGCGCTCGTCGCCGGCCAGGCCGGGGCCCGGTTCGGCGGCCTCGGCGGATCGCTTTCGGGCGAGGTGGCGGCCGTGCAGGCCGGCTTCGACGAGGCTCGCGACGCCAAGAGCGAACTCGAGCGGGCGATTGCCGCCGCGGCCGGCCCCGAGGCGATCTCGGCCGCCGAAGATCGCGTGGTGGGGGCCGAACTGGCGTTTGACCGGCTCCGCGCGGGCTTGCTTTCCCGCAACCTTCCCGAGTCGCGGCTCTCGGCCGCCCTCGCGATGGATGCGACGGTGCCCGCCCCGGCTGCCCCCGACGCGCCGGCCGCGCCGTCGCCGCGTCGGATCGAGCTCGACTCGATCGCGGCCGAGTTCCCGCACCTGTCGGAACGCATCGGGCCGCTGGTCGCGGCCTACGACGCCTACATCGCCAAACGGACCGGTTTCGACGACCCCGAGGACCTCATGCGGCTGCTTCGCGGCGCCGGCGTGCTCGAGTTCCACATCGCGGTCACCGCGGCGAATCCCGAAGGCGTGAACGTCGAGGACCTGCGCCGGCAGCTCGCCGACAACGGCCCGCGGGGCACCGACTCGCCGGTGGCCCGCTGGTACCGCATCAACGACCTGAGCCAGTGGGCCGACACGCCCGAGCAGCTCGATGCCCTCGAGGCCGACCCGGCCGGCTACCTCGCCGCGACCCGCGATCTCGTCGGGGCTCGATTCGCCGGCGACCTGTACGTGCTGCTCTACGTCTCCGACGCGAAGAGCATGACCCACTCGGGCGGCGAGCGGTGGGCGATCGAGCAGGCCTTCCAGACCCAGGACACCCGCCTCGGCGGGGCGGCGGTCGCCTTCAACCTCGATCCGGCGGGCGGCGGCCGCATGGCCCGGCTCACCACCCCGAACGTCGGGAAGCCGATGGCGATCGTGCTCGACGAGCAGGTGTATTCGGCGCCGACCCTCAACAGCGCCATCGCCGGCAGCGGCGTGATCAGCGGCAACTTCTCGCCCGAGCAGATCAACTACCTGATCCGCGTGCTGGCGGCGGGTTCGCTCGACGCCCGGCTCTCGTCCGACCCGGTCTCGGTGAACATCCTCGGGCCGTCGATCGGCTTCGACAACCTCGTCCGGGGCCGCGAGGCGATCGTGCTGTCGGTGAGCGTCACCTGCGTGGTGATGGTCCTCTACTACTTCCTGGCCGGCGTCGTCGCGGTCATCGCCCTCGGCATCAACGCCCTCATGATCTTCGGGATCATGGCCCTGATCGACGGCACCTTCACGCTGCCCGGCCTCGCCGGCATCGCCCTCTCGATCGCGATGGCGGTCGACGCGAACGTGCTCATCTACGAGCGGCTGCGCGAGGAGCGGGACAAGGGCGAGAGCCTGACCATGGCGATCGCAAACGCGTATCGCCGCGCCCTCTCGGCGATCGTCGACGGCAACGTGACGAACCTCATCGTGGTCGCGGTGCTCTACAAGGTCGGGGCGACCGAAGTGAAGGGCTTCGCCCTCACCATGCTCATCGGCGTGGTGACCACGCTGTTCACCTCGCTCTTCGTGACCCGGACCCTCTTCATGGTGCTCGAGCGCTGGCTCGGGGTCCGCTCGATGCCGATGCTGCCGACGGTGATCCCGGCGATCTCCCGGCTGCTCATGCCGCAGGTCGACTGGGTCGCCAAGCGGGCGGTCTTCCTCGGGTTCGCGGCGGTGCTGGCGGCGGTGTCGCTCGGGCTCGTCGCGAGCCGCGGCAGCGACATGCTCGAGACCGAGTTCCGCGGCGGCGTGAGCATGGGCCTCACCACCCGCCTCGCGACGGCCGGCGAGCCGGCGGATCCCGGATCGGGGCGGCTGATGCTCGCCCGGCCCGAGGTCGAGCGGCGGGTGCGGGCCCTCGGCGAGACGGCCGGAGCGGCGACCCCGATCCTCTGGGAGCTCCGCAACGCGAACGTCCTGACCGTCGGCGACGCCGGGGCCGAGGCCGATTCCGCCTCGTTCCAGATCCGGGTGGGCAATCCGCCGAGCGGCGAGTTCGAGGAAAGTCGCGTGACCCGCGACGTGGTCGAGGCGGTGGTCCGCGAGTTCGCGTCGCAGCTCGATGTCCAGTTGCCGCTCGAGTTCGACGGGGCCGGTGATGCGGCCCACGCGACCCGGACCTTCCAGCTCGAGCAGGCGACCGTCGGGCAGGCGACGGGCCGGCCCGAGGTCCGCGAGCCGGTCGGTGATTTCGCCGGCGGCGTGGCGGTGGTCGTCACGGGAATCTCTCCTCCGGCGAGCCTCGAGGACCTCTCCTCGCGGATCGGCCGGATGCGGCTCCAGCCCGATTTCGCCGGGAACGCCGGACGCCCCTCGAGGATCGTCGGGTTGCGTCCGGCCGATCCGGCCGACCTCGCCAAGGGCTATGTCGATGTCGCGGTGCTCGTGACCGACCCGGCGATCAGCTCGCGCACCGCCGATCTCGCGACCTGGGACTCGCGGCTGGCGGCGAGCGAGTGGCGGCTGGTGTCCGAAGCCCTCTCGCAGCAGGCGAGCCTCGACTCGGTCTCGAGCTTCTCCCCGGTGGTCGCCCAGAACCTCGCGGCCAACGCGAACGTGGCGGTCGTCCTGAGCATGATCTTCATGCTCGCATACATCTGGATCCGGTTCGGTTCGCTCCGCTACTCGACCGCGACGGTCATCGGCCTCGCCTGGAATGTCTGCATCACGCTCGGGTTCCTCGCGATCGCCCCGACCCTCGCCCGCTCGGCCTTCGGCCCGTCCCTGAACATCGAGGAGTTCCGGATCGACCTGAACGTGATCGCGGCGCTCCTCACGATCGTCGGCTACTCGCTGAACGACACGATCGTGATCATGGACCGCATCCGCGAGAATCGCGGCAAGCTGCCGTACGCGACGCAGGACGGGGTGAACCTGGCGATCAACCAGACGTTCAGCCGGACGGTGCTGACCGGCGGCTCCACCCTGGCGACGGCGGTGATCCTGATCTGGCTCGGCGGCACCGGCATCCGGCCGTTCGCCTACACCTTCCTCATCGGGCTGATCGCCGGTACGATCTCGTCCGTGATCGTCTCGGCGCCGTTGGTCTACAGCCGCAAGCTGGAGGAAGACGAGAAGCGGAAGGCCGCCGAGGAGTTGGAGAGCCGACGCGTGCTCGTGCAGCCGCGTCCGGCCTGAGGCAGGGTTCGATTCGCACGAAACCATGAAATTCATGGCCGGACAGGAAGTCCGGCCGCTTCGGCAGAGCACAAGGAACGCATGGAGGCGTCATGAGCCAAGGTACGAAAATCGTTGCGGTGGTGCTGTTCGTCCTCTTCGTCGGGACCGGGGTGTACTACCTCACCCTCTCGCCCGCGAGTCCGCCGGGTTCGCCAGCCGGGAAGGTGGCCGGGAACGCAGCCGAGCCGGCCGCGAAGCCGTCGTCGGCACGGGATCCGGGCTCGATCACGATGAACCCCCCGGCCCCGCGGATTGCCGACCCGCTCGCTCCGGGTGCTTCTTCGGGCGCCGCTCCGGCGGCTTCGGCGACTTCCCCCGCCGCCGTGGGGGCCGTTTCGGGATCCACTCCTTCAGCATCCGCATCAGGAACTGGCGCGACTCCTCCGCGGATCACGCTCGGTCCGGGCGGGGCGCCGGCCTCGGTCATGCCGCCCCTGGCCTTCAGCCGCCCGGCCGCGCCGCCCGCCGCGACCGCTCCCGGAGTTCCCCCGGTCCGTCCGACCGCGGCGGTGCCCGCCGTGACGCCGGCTCCGGTCGTCGCCGCCGACGCGACGCCGCCGACTTCGCCAACCTCGGCCACCGCGGGTCCGCGCGAGCATGTCGTCGCCAGCGGCGAGACCCTGAGTTCGATCGCCGCCCGGTTCCTCGGCTCGGAGAGCCGCTGGGCGGAGATCGCGAAGGCCAATCCCGGGGTCAACCCGAACTCGATGCGGGTCGGTACGAAACTGGCCATCCCGTCGGTCGCTTCGGCCTCTCCGTCGTCCGGGACGCGGACGGCCTCGGCCCCGGCCGCTTCGGCCAGCGAGTATGTCGTGAAGGCGGGTGACACCCTGACCGGCATCGCCCGACAGACCATGGGAAGCGCCGACTGGGAGTCGATCTACGAGGCCAACCGTTCGGTCATCGGGACGAATCCCGCGGCCTTGCGGGTCGGCATGCGGCTGTCGATCCCGAAGCGGTCGTGACCGTTCATCGGTAGTTCTGCGGTGGAATTGCGGCCGGTCCCGTCAGGCGACGGGGCCGGCTTTCCCCTGCGCCAGGGCGATGCACTCGGAGAGGTGCGCCGCCCGCAGGCTTCCCACCACCACGCAGGTCACCGCCGGCGCCGCGAGGGCGAACGGGATCGCCTCCGCCGGGGCCAGTCGCCCGCTCGCGAGGGCCTTCTTCACGAGCACGCTGCGGCCGAGTCCGGCCGCCCGCGCGAACGCCGGACGGAGGCTCGGGGCGCTCGGGTGGTACTCGAGCATGAGCGAGTCGTAGCCCGCCTCGAGGGCCGCGAGGGCGCCGGCGAGGGACTTCGCCGAGAAGCCGATGGCCGCGACCGCGCCCTCCTCGCGCAGCCCGCGCAGGGCGGCGGTCACGCCTTCCTCCCGAAGGATCCGCTCGTCGTCGCCGCTCGAGTGGACGAGCACCAGGTCCAGTCGCCCGCGCCCGAGCAGGTCGCGGCTGCGGGCGACGCTCGAGCGGGTGGCCCCGGCCGAGAAGTCGTAGGTCGAGCGGCCCGACTCGAACCGCTCCCCGACCTTCGTCGAGACGCTCACCGGCTCGGCGAGACCGGCCAGCGCGAGGCCCACCCGCCGCTCGGCAAGCCCATAGGCCGGGGCGGTGTCGATGTGGCGGATCCCGAGGGCGATCGCCTCGCGGACCAGCGAGATCGCCTCGTCCTCGCTCGGCAACGCGTACCCCTCGGCGTACTTGATGCCCTCGTTGCGGCCGATCTTGAACGATCCGAAGGCGATGGGCGAGGCGGACCGGAAGCTCATCGCGGCCCTCCCGGGGCGAAGCGGGCCTCGTTCCAGGGGCTTTCGCCGATCCCGGGCCGCGGGGCCTCGAGCGTGACCGGTCCGCTCGGGCGGATCCCCCGGGCGGTCGCGGCGGCGACGACGAGGGCGGCCCCGCGGGGGGCGAGGGCAAGCTTGGTCGGAAAGAGCGTCACCACGGCGGCATGGTCATCGACGAGCGAGGCGTCGTCGGGGCGGGTTCCGCCGGCGGTGCGGGATTCGACGCGATCGCCGCGATAGCTCGCGAACTCGAGCGGTCCGGGATCGAGTTCCGGCAGGGTACCGGCCAGCTCCGCGCGAAGCCGCCGGAGAAACTCGGGACTCTCGAGGCCGACCCCTTCCTCGGCGATCTTCCCGCCGACCTGCCAGGCGGTGCGGCCGGCGGCGTCGCGGGCCGAGGTGATCGTCACGCGGGTCGCGGCGCCGTCGACGCAGTGGCCGAAGAATTGCGGCAGGCGATCGGCCGGACCACGCACCAGGCCCATGTGGAGCGGCCGTCGCTGCGAGCAGGGGGAAAGCCCGAGGGCGGCGCGGAAGCGGTCGTTCCCGCCGGCGGCGGCGAGGATCACCAGGCGGGCCCGGAGCCGCATCGGTTCGGCCGCCGCGGTGACGAGCGAGATCGCGGTCCGGTCGCCGTCGGGAGCGAAGGCGATCGACTCCGGGCCCGACGCCGCGACCATCCGACTCCCGTGCCGCCCGAGGAAGGCCGCGACGAGCGACCGCGTGTCGAGACAGGGCTCGCCGAGCCGGTGGACCTCGGCGGCGTGCCGCAGGAGTGCGGGGCGTTCGGCGGGGGCGACCTCCTCGGGCCGCGTCCGGAGGGCGAGCCGTGCCCCGAGCATCCCGAGCCGCGAGGCGATCGAGCCGGTCCGCCAGAGCCAGGTTTCCGGCGAAAGGACCGTCACGCCACGAAGATCGGGCCGCTTCCGTCCGGCGAGCGACTCGAGCCACCGCCCGGGCATCTCGGAGACCGCGCCGGCCCCGGGATGCAAGAGCCCCGACAGCGAGTACTTCGTGCCGCCATGGATGATCCCCTGGCTCCAGAGCGTCTGTCCGCCCCCGAGCCGCCAAGGTTCGACGAGCACGCACGAGAACCCCGCCTCGTCGAGGGCGTCGAGGGTCCACAGGGCGGCGATCCCGCCGCCGATCAGGACGCAGTCGAGGTCGCGCGGGTCATCCATCGGAATCGTCAGGGTAGTCGAGCGGGGTGGACCTATCGTGCCGCCCCGTGCGCGTCGCCTACCACCCCGACTACGCGGTCGAGCTTCCGGCGAACCATCCGTTCCCCATGCGGAAGTTCCCGCTGCTGGCGGAGATCCTGCGCCGCGAGGGGCTCGTGCGCGGGCACGAGTGGATCACGCCCGAGGAGGCCGAGTGGGAGACGCTCGCCCTCGCCCACACCGAACGCTATCTCGACGCCCTGCGGCTCGGCACGCTCGCGCCGGCCGAGGAGCGCCGCCTCGGCCTGCCCTGGTCGCCGGCGCTCATCCGGCGCTCGCGGCTTGCGAGCCGCGGGACGATCGAGGCGTGTCTCGCGGCCCTCGAGGACGGTCTCGGGGCGAACCTCGGCGGCGGCACCCACCACGCCCTGCCCGACGGCGGCGAGGGTTTCTGCGTCATCAACGACGTGGCGGTCGCGGTGCGCTGGCTGCGGCGCGAGGGGTACCTCGGCCGCGTCCTCGTCTGCGACCTCGATGTCCACCACGGGAACGGCAACGCGGTGGCGTTCGCCGACGACCCCGCGACCTATACCTTTTCGATGCACGGCGAGCGGAACTTCCCGATTCGCAAGCCGCCGTCCGATCGTGATGTCCCGCTGCCCGACGGGACCGGCGACGAGGCATATCTCGAGACGCTCGGCCGCGAGCTGCCCGCGGCGATCGCCGCGGCACGGCCCGATCTCGTGGTCTACCTCGGCGGCGTCGATGTGCTCGCGGGGGATCGGTTCGGACGGCTCTCCCTGACCCCGGATGGGCTCCGGGCCCGCGAGGAACTCGTCCTCGAGACCGTCGCCCGCCACGGGCTGCCGATGGCCCTCACGCTGTCGGGAGGCTACGCCGCAACCCCGGAACGGACCGCCGACCTGCACGCCGAGGTGCACCGGGCGGCGGCCCGCCGCCTCAGTTGAGGATCGTCGCGAGCGGTGACGCCCCGCCCTTCAACTCGCCCTTCAACTCGCCCTTGACTTCGATGCCGTCGAGCCCGACCTCGCCGGGAGCCGCCTCGCGCTCGGCCCGCCCCTGCGCCTCGCGGCTCAGGCGGCCGTCGCTTCCGACCTCCTCGAAGCGCACCGCGACGCGGCGGCTCACGCCGCGCTGGGGCATGGTCACGCCGTACAGCATGTCGCAGGCCTGCATGGTGCGCTTGTGGTGGGTGATGACGATGAAGTGGCTGCGCTCGAGGAACTGGCGGATCGTCGCGGTGAACCGCTCGACGTTCGCCTCGTCGAGAGCGGCGTCGACCTCGTCGAGGATGCAGAACGGGCTCGGTTTCGACTGGAAGATCGCCATGAGGAGGGCGACCGCGGTCATGGTCTTCTCGCCGCCCGAAAGCTGGTTGATGACCCGCGGTTCCTTGCCCGGCGGCTTGGCGCGGATCTCGACGCCCGACTCGAGCCAGTCGATCTCGCCGGCCCGCGGGCCGTCCTCGAACGGGATCAGGTAGAGGTCGGCGCTGCCTCCGCCGAAGAGGCGGCGGAACATGCCCGCGTCGCCGGCGAACCGCTCGCGCACCGCCTCGAAGGTCTCCTGGAAACGGGTGCGGCTGACCGCGTCGAGCCGCTCGATGAGGGCCGAGAGCTGGACCTTGGCCGCGTCGATGTCCGCGAGCTGCCGCTCGAGCTCGAGGAAGCGCCGCTCGAGTCCCTCGAGCTCGTCGATCGCGTCGAGATTGACATTGCCGAGCGTGCGGATCGCCTCGTGCAGCCCGGCCGCCTCGCGCTCGGCCGCCTCGCGGTCGAGCGCGGCGAAGCCCTCGGCCTCGCGCTCGACGCGGTGGGCCGGATAGAGGCGGGGGAGATCGAGCTCGAACTCGCGGAAGGAACTCTCCTCGAGGCTTTCGCGGCGGATCTCGGCCTCGCGGCGGCTCATCTCGACCGAGTTCCAGTCGCGCTCGGTCCGGCTGGCGACGCTGCGGGCGCTGGCGAGCTCGCCCGCGACCCGCTCGGCCTCGGCGCCGGCGGCGGCGAGGGCGGCGCCGACCCGCTCGAGGTCGCCGGCGAGCGACTGGAGTTCCGTCTCGGCGGCGTCGGCCTCGGCGTTCGCCTCGACGATCGCCCCTTCCAGCCGCTCGATCGCCTCGCGGCGGCGCACGCAGCTCTCGTTGAGGCTCTCGAGCTGGCGCTCCTGGCTCTCGGCCTGGGATTGCAGCGAGCGCCGTTCGCGCCGCGCCGCCTCGAGCCGTCCGGCCTCCTCGCCGAGCCGGCCGCGGGCCTCGGCGAGGGCGTCGCCGGCGGCGGCGATCGCGGCCGCCGAGCGCTCGACCTCGACGCGGCCCTCCTCGAGGCGGGCCCGCTCCTCGCTCGCGAGCCGTTCGCACGAGGCGATCCGCTCGACCAGCGCGGTCAGTTCCGACTGGACCCCGTCGATCCGTTCCAGGAGCTCGCGGTCCTCGGCGTCGATCGCGTCCCGCTCGGCCTCGATGCGGCGGATGAGCTGGTCGAGCCGCTCGCCCTGGTAGTTCGCGTCGACCTGGCCGCGCCGGGCCTCCTGCAGGCGGTCGGACAGTTCACGGATCCGCTGCCGCTCGGCCCCGGCCTCGCCCTGCAGGCGATTGGCCTCGAGCTCGAGGGCAGTCACCCGCAGCGAGACGCTTCCGAGCCGGGCGAGCACCTCGACCAGCTCGGCCCGCCGCCGCAGCATGCCGCGGAACCCGTCGCCGCCGTCGCCGGTCTCGGCCGGATGGACGACCAGGCACCCGTCGGCCTCGAGCAGCTCGCCGGTCCGGGCGAGGATCCTCGCCCCGGCAAGCGGCCCCGCCGCGAGGCGACGCGCGGCGTCGAGGTCGTCGACGAGGAAGGTCGTCCCGAGCAGCCGCTCGAGCACCGGATGGAGGGCCTCCTCGGCCCGCACGAGCGACAGGATCGGTTCCGCCCCCTCGACCGCCGGGAACGCCGTCGCGGCGGCGGTGCCCGCCGACATCGGGAAGAACGCGATCCGGCCCTCGAGCTCGCGCACCGCGGCGAGGGCCGGACCGTCGACGATCAGGTCGATCGCCTCCACGACGAGCAGCTCGAGCCGCTCGCCGAGGGCGGCTTCGACGAGATCGGCCTCGGCGCTGCCGGTCTCGATCGCGTCGGCAAGCAGCCCGCGGACGAAGGGAAAACGCTCGCGATCGGCCAGCACGGCCTTGGTCGCGCTCCCGACACCCTCGCGGCTGCGCTCGAGCTCCTCGAGCACGCGGCGGCGGCTCTCGAGCGAGGTGCGCTCGTCGCGGAACCCCGCAAGCTTCCCGAGCAGCTCGGCGTGGGTGTCGCCGAGGCTTGCGGCGCGGCGGCCGCGCTCCTCGAGCTCGCCCTGCAGCCGGCGGATCTCGTCCTCGAGCACCCAGCCCCGCACCGCGGCGGCGGAACGGGCGACGCGGTGCCCGTCGAGCTCGCGGGCGAACGGATCGCGCCGCGAGGCGAGCTTGCTGCGCTGCTCGCCGAGGGCGTGGCGACGGGCCTCGAGGCTCGAGGCCCGGTTGGCCAACTGGTTCCGCTCGCGTTCGATCCCCGTAACCGCCTCGCGGGCCCGGTCGTGGCGCTGTCGGGTCTCGATGGCCGCGGAACTCGCCCGGGCCCGTTCTTCCGTCGCGTCGGCCACCGCCCGCTCCGCCGCCGCCACCGTCTCGGCGCAGGCGGCGACCTGCCGGTCGGCCTCGCCGGTCCGCTCGGTGATCGCCGCGATCGCGCCCTCGAGGTCGGCGAGCCGCCCGCTCTCGTCGGCCAGCTGCTGCCGGGCGTCGGCCAGCGTCCGCTGCGAGAACTCGGCCCGCTGGGTCGCGCTCGAACGGCGCCCGGCCGTGGCCAGGCGGGCCTGCTCGAGCCCGTGCTGCTCCTCGTTCACGCGGTGCCGCGCCAGCTCGGCCTCCGCCCGAAGGTCCTCGAGCGAGCCGACCGCCGCGATCGCCCCGTCGCGGGCGGCGGTGAGGCCGGCGATCTCGGCGGAAAGGGCGTGCAATCTCTCGACGGTCTCGTGGTAGAGGTCGAGCGAGAGCGCCGTCCGCACCTCGCGCCGCCGGCTGTCGAGCTCGCGGAAGCGCTTCGCCTTCTCGGCCTGGCTGCGCACGATCCGCAGCCGGCGCTCGGTGCCCGAGAGCTGCTCGCGGGTCGCGACGAGGTTCTTCTCGGCGTGCTCGAGCTTCCGCGCCGCCTCGACCTTGCGGGCCCGGAACTTGGCGACGCCCGCCGCCTCCTCGAGGATCGACCGCCGCTCGGCGGGATTCGCGAGAAGCATGGCGTCCACCTTGCCCTGCTCGATGATCGAGTAGGCGTCGTTGCCGATGCCGGTGTCGAGGAAGAGCTCGCGGATGTCCCGCAGCCGGACCTTGCGGGCGTTGATCAGGTACTCGCTGCGACCGTCGGCGTACAGCCGTCGCGTGACGTCGACGGTGTCGGCGTCGATCGGCAGCCGCCGGTCGAGCACCGCCCCGCGCCGCACGATCGAGGCCTCGTGGTCGCCGAGGCCGGCGTCGGTCTCGGGTTCCGGCTCGGGTCGCGACTCCTCGGGAAGCTCGAGGTCCCCGGAACGCGTCGCGGCGTTCCCGCCGTTCCGCTCGGCCCGGATCGTGGCCTCGTCGACCCGCGGGTTGTCGAAGGTCAGGGTGACCGAAGCCATCCCGCTGGGCTTGCGGCTCGAGCTGCCGGCGAAGATGACATCGAGCATCGCGCCGCCGCGGAGGCTCTTCGCGCTGCGCTCGCCGAGCACCCACTTGATCGCGTCGACCACGTTGCTCTTGCCGCAGCCGTTCGGCCCGACGATCCCGATGACGGGCGCGTCGAAGCGGAACTCGGTGGTGTCGGCGAAACTCTTGAATCCGCTCAGCGTCAGCTTGGCGAGCCGCATCGGTCATCGACCTCCGTGTCGAGCCGGCGGGCGGCTCCAGTCAGGACTCCACTCCTCAACGCGGCACAGTATCGCGTTGCAGTCCGGTCCGTTCAATCACCGTCCGTCCGCTCGCCCCGGACACGTCGGCCCGGTCGAGATCGGCGAGGTCGCTCGCCGGGCTCGTCCCGGCCCCGGCGACGGCCGAGGTCTCCGCCTCGCCCTCGAGGCCGGGGTCGTCGAACTCGGGCCGCTCGATCTCCTCGTCGGGCTTCTGGGCCCGGATGATCGCGGCGAGGATCCGGTCCTGCTCCGCCTTGAAGTCACCGGGCACATAGCCGGCCCGCCAGAGCTGGTGGAGGGCGCCGATCGTCTCCGAGTAGCTCAGGCCGATCCCGGGCGTCGGCTTCTCGATCGTCGTGGTGTGGCCGAGGAAGGGGATCAGCTCGATGAGCTTCGGATCGGAGTTCTCGACCTCCGGCGGCGCCCCGTTGCCGGGCCGGAAGAAGACCTGCAGCGACGGGTCGCCCTCGTCGGCCTTCACCATGAGCCGGTTCGACCACGCCGAGAAGGTGACGGGACGGGTCACCTCGGTCGTCTCGTCGAAGACGACGATCCGCGGCGTGCCGGTCTGGGCGACATACAGCATCGGCCGCGAGCTCGGCACGAGATGGACGGAGAACTTGTCGTCGACCGCGAGCCGGCCGATGAGCGGATCCTTCCGCTTCTCGAGGGTGTCGAAGACGGCGAGCCGGACATCGACCGCCTCGTCGTCGAGCAGCTCGCGCAGGCCCACGTCGATCGCGGGATTGCGGCCCATGTCGGCGAGGAGCCCGATCGCGGCGAGCCGGTTCTTCTCCTCGCCTTCCTTCGCCATCGTCAGCAGCGGTCGCACCGAGAGCGGGTCGTCGAGATGGGCCCCGGACACGAGGGCCGCCATCCGGACCTGCTCCTCGGGATAGTCGTAGAGGTCCTGGATCATCGGGACCGCCTTCTTCCCGATCGCCCGCCATCGCCACGAGGCCGCGTCGGCCATGCCCGGGTTCGAGAGGAGGGCCCGGCGGACGTAGAGCGCCGTCTGTTCGGGCGCCTCGACAAGCAGCGGCGTGTGCGAAAGCAGCTGCACGAACGACTCGCTGTCGTCGCGGTAGCTCGGGGGCACGGTGATGTCGATGGCGTCGCCCGAGCGGCCCTTGGCGGTCTCCTGGGCCTGGCCGTCCTCGCGCGGGAAGGTCGAGTTGATGGCGCTCTCGATCGACTTGGCGCGGGTGTGGCTCGTCTGCGACATGCGCAGGCGGATCACCATGTCCTGCATCATCGAGCCGCCCTCGAGGATGCGGCCGCTGAGCCGGTTCACCGCGTCCCGCTCGAGGGCCCGCGGCTGCACGAACGGGTTGATGAAGATCGGGCCGCGGGCCTCGGCCAGCGGCTTGGCCTGCCGGTTGCCGGTCACCAGCGGCCCCGGCCGCAGCTCGGTGGTCCAGAGCGTTCCGCCCTCGAGGCTCGTCGAGCCCGAGCCGGGCACCGCGAAGACGCGGACATCGAACTTCTGCTCCTTGGGCGAGCCGGGCGGGATCACGCCTTCGACGATGACCACCGCGCAGTCGCCGGAGTCGAGCATCCGCTCGGGGGTGATGTCGCCGAAACCGGTCGCGGCGTTTCCCACGCCCTTGCGGGCCATCTCCTGCAGCATGAACGCCCGCACGTCGGCGGGCATGAGGCGGCTGCCGGTGCCCTCGAGCCCGACCACGAGGCCGTAGCCGCGGACCACCACCGGCTGGAACCCCGTGACCATCGCCTCGCTCGCGACCGTGCCGCGCAGGATGGGCTCGACATCGAGCTTGAAGTTGGCGGAGTTGATCTTCTCGAGCCCGACCTTCGGATCGGCCCGCTCCACGATGTCGCTGCACGCCACGATCGCCGCGAGGGCGACGAGGACGGCGAGGGTGCGGGACGCGCGAGGCAGGCGGAGCGGGAGACGCATGGGGGGAGAATGGACGCTACAGGACTCGAACCTGTGACATCCGCCGTGTAAAGGCGGCGCTCTAGCCGACTGAGCTAAGCGTCCGGCGGGCCTCGGCGGGAGGCGGATGATAGCGGGGCCCGTAGACTCCCCGCTCCGGTGCGCGACCCCCTGCACGAGCTCGCCCGCCTCACCCGGCGCTGCATGGACTCCGAGGCCCGGGTCCTCCGCCGGCGACTCTCGGACCTGCGGCGGGGAGATGCGGCGGCGCTCGAGCCGGCCGAGGTCGAACGGCTGAGGACGGAGATCGAGCGGGCGGTCGCCCGCCGCGCGGCGCGGGCCGCGAGCGTCCCGGTGGTGAGCTATCCGGCGGAACTCCCGGTGAGCGGGGCCCGCGAGCGGATCGTCGGGCTGCTCCGGACGGAACGGGCCCTCGTCGTCTGCGGCGAGACCGGAAGCGGAAAGAGCACGCAGCTTCCCAAGATGTGCCTCGAGGCCGGGCGGGGCGTGGCGGGGCTGGTCGGCCACACCCAGCCGCGCCGCATCGCCGCCCGCGGGGTCGCGGCGCGGCTCGCGGCCGAGCTCGGCGTGCCGCTCGGGACCCTCGTCGGCTTCCAGACCCGCTTCGACGCCCGGCTCTCGCCGGAAACCCTCGTCAAGGTCATGACCGACGGGATCCTGCTCGCCGAGACCCGCCGCGACCGTGGGCTGCACCGCTACGACACGATCATCGTCGACGAGGCCCACGAGCGCAGCCTCAACATCGACTTCCTCCTCGGCCACCTCAAGCGGCTGCTCGAGCGGCGCGACGACCTCGTCGTGGTGGTGACGAGCGCGACGCTCGAGGCCGAGCGCGTCGCGGCCTTCCTCGGCGACGCGCCGGTCGTCGAGGTCTCGGGCCGCGGCTTCCCGATCGAGACCCGTTTCCGCGACGCGGCCCGGCCGCCGCTCGAGCCCGATGACGAGGACCCGCGCTTCCTCGAGGCGATCGTCGAGGCCCTCGAGGAGGTCGAGCGGACGCCCGCGGCGGGCGGCGGACCGCGGAACTCGCTCGTCTT
>JBIKVN010000030.1:0-18827 GCA_044356865.1 Phycisphaerales bacterium
GAGGAACACGATCGAAAGCAGCGTGAGCCGCCCGACGAGCAGCGCCGCCAGTCCGTACGTCCACCCGACCGCGACGCCGAAGGCGACGAGCGCCAGAAGCGGCCGCCGCACGCCGCGGAAGACGACCATGAAGAGCACCGCGATCACGCCGAGCGACAGCACGCTCGCGAGGGTCATGTCGGCGTTGCTCGTCGCGAGCTCGTCCGCCTGCAGCACCGGCTTGCCGGTGAGGCCAATGTCGACCGCGGGATGCTCGCGCCGCACCTCGGCGAGCGCCGCCCGGATCTCGCGCAGCGGCCGGTCGATGACCGCGAGCGACGAGAAGTCCTTCGGCGGCAGGATCGCCACGAAACGCAATCGCCCCGAGGGCGAGACCAGATACTCGGCCCCGCGCGGCGTCGCGAGTTCGTTCTCCCCCACGAGGCAGGACGCCGCCAGCGTCGCGGCCGCGACCAGTTCCCGCTGCCGCGCCTCGCCCGCCGCGAGACCCGCGGCCGACATCGTCTCGGCCAGCGCGTCTTCCGCCGCCCGCGCCACTGCCCCCGCATCGCCCGACCGCAGCCACGGCAGCCCGTCGCGGGCCGCGACCAGCCCCTCCAGATCCTCCTGCGGCATCGACCGGCTCGCGAGCCGCCACTGCTCTTGGGGCTCGATCCGCCCCGCGACGACCATCGCGTCGGCCATGACTTTGGGCAGCGCCCGCAGCCGAGCGACGCACGCGTCGACCGCGGCCTCGGCCGCCGCGACCTGCTCGGGCCCGTCGCCCTTCGCGTCAACCACCACCCAGAGGTATTCGAGGTCGCCGAACTCCTCGAGGAACGCCCGGTATTCGCGCATGAACGGCCGGCCGGGATCGATCAGCGAGTTGGTGTCGGCGTCGAGCGTTAGCGACCGGGCCCCGAGGAGGCCCGCGATCGCCGCCGAGACCAGCCCGATCGCCACCACGAGCCCGGGATTCCCCAGCAGGAACGCCACCGCCCGCGAAGGCCGGCGGACGCGGGTTTCGGGGGCCGGATGCATGGGCGGCGAGGGCAGCGGGAAGAGGCGGGGGCGGACTCCGCGAAACCAACCGTTCCACCGTGGATTCCGCGCCGGCCCGGACTATATTCGGCCTCGGGTCGCCTGCGGTCCGCCGGATCGCCGGTGCATCCCTGTCCTGGCCGCGGAGAGCACCGATGCCCCGGATCGCATCCCCAAACCTCTCGATCGGGGCCGTCACTTTCGCGGCCGTCGCGTGCCTCGCCGCGCCAACCCTCGCCGAACATTCCGTCGCCCGCATCTGGAACGAGGCGTGTCTCCAGGCGATCCGCAAGGATTTCGTCCGCCCGCCCGTCCAGGCCCGCAACCTCTTCCACCTCTCGATCGCCCTCTGGGACGGGTTCGCGATGTACGACCCGGCCGCGGTGAACTACCTCACGACCGAGGAGGTCGCCGCGAAGGAGATCGACGCCGCCCGTCGCGAGACGATCTCGTACGCGGCGCTGCGGGTGTTGCAGCGCCGCTACCAGAACTCGCCGGGGGCCGCGCAGACCCTTCCGATGCTTCGCGCGACGATGGTCTCGCTCGGCTACGACCCCGACTTCACCTCGGCCACGGGCGACTCGCCCGCGGCCCGCGGCAACCGCCTTGCGAGCCTGATCCTGAACACCTGGGCCCCGACCGACGGCAGCCACGAGGAGATCAACCACGCGAGTCTTCCCGGCACCTACCTGCCGGTGAACGCCCCGCTCATCGTGAGCATCGAGGGGAACCCCGACATGGTCTTCCCGAACCGCTACCAGCCGCTCGCCCTGAGTTACTACGTCGACCAGAACGGGAATCCCGTCCCCGGCGGATTCCCCGCGTTCGTCTGCCCGTTCTGGGGCTTCGTGCGGCCGTTCTCGCTGGTGGCGTCCGAGATGAGCCCGACCCGCCCGGGCGTCTACCTCGATCCGGGCCCGCCGCCGCTCTACGAAGGCCTCGGCGATGCCGAGTTCCGCAGCGCGATGGTCGAGGTGATCCGGTTCTCGTCGTGGCTCGACCCGCGCGACGGCGTGATGATGGACATCTCGCCCCGGGCCCTCGGCAACAGCCCGCTCGGCACGAACGACGGCCAGGGCCGTCCGCTCAACCCGTTCACGGGAAAGCCGTACGCCCCGAACCTCGTTCCCCGCGGCGATTTCACCCGCTGCCTCGCGGAATTCTGGGCCGACGGGCCGAACTCCGAGACGCCGCCCGGGCACTGGAACAGCGTGGCGAACTACGCCGTTGACGCCTTGGCGTCGCTCGGCCAGCCGCTGCGGTGGAGGAGCGAGGGCGCTGAACTCACGCCGCTCGAGTGGGACGTGCGGATGTATCTGGCGCTCAACGGCGCGATGCACGACGCGGCGGTCGCGGCGTGGGGCATCAAGGGCCACTACGACAGCGTGCGGCCGATCTCGGCGATCCGGTACGTGGCGGGGCAGGGCCAGTGCTCCGATCCCGCGGGACCGTCGTTCAGCCAGCGCGGCCTTCCGCTGGTGCCGGGGCTGGTCGAGGTGATCACTGCGGAGTCTTCGGCGCCGGGCGAGCGGCACGACCAGCTGGCGGGAAACGAGGGCAAGCTTGCGGTGCGTTCCTGGCTTGGATCGCCCGAGAACCCGCAGACGCAGTTCCTCGGCGTCGACTGGGTGCTGGCGGGCAACTGGCTGCCGTACCAGCGGCCGACTTTCGTGTCGCCGCCCTTCGCGGGCTACGTCTCGGGCCACTCGACCTACAGCCGGGCCGCGGCGGAAGTGCTGACGCACGCGACGGGCACCGAGTACTTCCCGGGCGGCATGGGAACCTTCGTCTGCGAACAGAACCAGTTCCTCGTCTTCGAGGACGGCCCGAGCCAGACGCTCACGCTGCAGTGGGCGACCTACCGCGACGCGGCCGACCAGAGCGGCATGTCGCGGATCTACGGCGGGATCCATCCTCGCTTCGACGACTTGCCGGGTCGCGTGCTCGGGCATGCCGTGGGGAACCGCGCGGCGCTGAAGGCCGAGTCGTACTTTCCGCCCGAGACCGCGCCGTGTCCGGCCGATCTCGACGGCGACGGGAGCGTCGCGAGCTCGGATCTCACCCTGCTGCTCGCCGCGTGGGGAGCGTGCGGAAAGTCGTGCGCGGCCGACCTCGACGACGACGGGCAGGTCGCCGCGGGCGACCTCGCGACCCTGCTTGCGGCGTGGGGCGACTGTCCGTGAACGCGTGAGTCACGCCACCCGCGCGTCGGCGTGCCGGACCTCGCCGCCGACGATCGCGGCCACGGCCTTGCCGCGCACCGTCCATCCCTCGAACGGGCAGTTGCGGCTGCGAGAGGCGAAGTCGGCGGCGCGGATCGTCCAGGCGAACTCGGGATCGATGAGCGTCAGGTCGGCGACGCCGCCGACGCGAAGTTCGCCGATGCCCTCGAGGCCCGGCCGCCGGTCGAGGCCGAGCAGGCGGGCGGGCTCGACGGTCATGAGCCGGAGCAAGCGCGACCAGTCGAGCAGGCCGCTCTCGACGAGGGCCTTCGCGTAGAGCGGCAGGGCGCACTCGAGGCCGATCATGCCGAACGGGGCGCTCGTGAAGTCGCGGGCCTTCTCGGACGGCGTGTGCGGGGCGTGGTCGGTGCCGAGGATGGTGATCGTGCCGTCGGCGACCGCGTGGCGGATCGCCTCGACATCGGCCGCGGCGCGCAGCGGGGGATTGACCTTGGCGACGGCGTCGTAGCCCGCGCACGCCTCCTCCGTCAGCAGCAGGTGGTGCGGCGACGCCTCGCCCGTGACGGGCTGCCCCGCGGCCCGGGCCGCCCGCAGGATCTCGACGCTGCCGGCCGCCGAGAGATGCTGGGCGTGGTAGTGGGCGCCGATTCCGCGGTTGATGCGGAGGTCGCGCTCGAGCATGACCTCCTCGGCGAGGGCCGGCCAGCCGCCGAGGCCGAGCCGCGTGGCGAGCGGCCCGGCGTTCATCACCCCGCCCGCGGCCAGCGTCGCGTCCTGGCAGTGCTGAAGGAACGCGCGGTCCACCGCGCGGCAGGTGAGCAGGATCTTCCGCATGAGCTCGGCGCTGGCGATGCCGTCGCCGTCGTCGGTGAACGCGACCGCGCCGATCCGGGCCATGGCGCCCATCGGGGCGAGGCTCTCGCCGGCGCGGCCGACGGTGGCGGCGCCGGCCGAGTAGACGCGGGTGAGGTGCGCCTCGCGGCCGCGCATCCGCACGAACTCGATCGATTGCGGCGTGTCGAGCGGCGGCGAGGTGTTCGGCATGCAGCAGACGGTGGTGAAGCCGCCGCGGACCGCCGACGCCGAGCCGGTCTGGATCGTTTCCTTCGCCTCGCCGCCCGGCTCGCGGAAGTGGACATGCGGGTCGATGAGGCCGGGGCTCACGAGGAGTCCGCGGGCGTCGATCTCGCGCAGCGTCTCGCCGGCTCTTGCCTTCGGCGCGAGTTTCGGCCCGACGGCCTCGATGCGGCCGTCGCGCACCAGCACGTCGCCGATGAGGTCGAGGCCCGAGACCGGGTCGATCACCCGGCCGCCGCGGAGGAAGAGCGCCGGGATCGCCTCGCTCACGGCGTGGCGTTCCCGGCGGACGGCGGCTTCTCGAGGCTTCCGACCGGGACCGAGGCGTCGACCTCGGGGCAGTCTTCCTGCGTGATCGCCGCGTACGGCGGCTGCAAGCCGCTGCCCTGGATCCAGACCGCGTGGGCGACGATCGTGACTTCCGACTTCTCGGTGCGGATCGCGGCGATCTCGGCCGGCGACTGTCCGGCATCGGCCGCGAGGTGGCGGCGGGCCTCGACCGAGAGGGTCTGGACATCGGCGTTGCCGTAGACCACGGCGGTGCGGCCGCGGGCGTTCCGCGGCACGAAGAAGCCGTAGTCGGCGAAACGGACGAGCACCTCGTTGCCCGCGTCGTCGCGAAGCCGCATCCAGCAGCCCTTCACGATGCAGACGTCGGAGATCACGCCACTGGTCGTGCACGACCCGGGGGCTTCCGCGAGCAGCCCGATCGGCCGCGGCGGGGCGGAGCGGGCGGCGGCGGTGGTGCCCTTCGCGTCGCCGTAGCGGCTCCACGCGTCGTCGAGGGCGGTCTCCAGCGGGGTGGGCGTCGACGAGCAGGCGGCCAAGAGTCCTGGCGCCAGGAGCAGGGCGGCCACACCGAGGGTGGTCAAGGTTCGTCTCATGGGGCCGGGATGATACGAGGCCGAGAGTGCGGCAAAAGCGACGCCCGCCCGGACGATCCGGGCGGGCGCCGTGATTCATGATCGCGATCCGGGACGGCAAGCCGTCGCGGATCGCGGTGGAGTCAAATCACTTGCCGCAGGTCGACGGGCACTTGGTGGCGCACCCGCTCTTGCCGCTGACGGCGCCCGGGGCGGCCTTGGCCTCGCCCGAGCACTTGGTGGCGCAGTCCGACTTGCCGCTGACGGCGCCCGGGGCGGCCTTCGCCTCGCCCGAGCACTTGGTGGCACAGTCCGACTTGCCGCTGACGGCGCCGGGGGCGGCCTTCTCGCCCGAGCACGGGGTCGCGCACTTGGTCGCGCAGTCCGACTTGCCGCTGACGGCGCCCGGGGCGGCCTTGTCGCCACCGCAGGTGCTGTTGCACTTGCCGCAGCAATCGGCCTTGCCGCTGACGGCGCCGGGGGCGGTGTCGGACTTCGGGGTGGACTCGCAGGCGGCGAGGCAGGCGGCGAGGGCCGCGGCGGCGATCATCGAAGCAAACTTCATGGGTCTCTCCTTGGGTTGGAACCTGGTTGGTTCAGTGGTTCGTGAGATTCGGGCGACGGCCCGATCGGACTGTACCTGTTCTATCGGCTCGAAACCGCCTTGTTGCGGATTCAAGCCAAGATCCTATCGGCCGCCCAAGTGGCCGTGCAAGGCGGACTCCGGAAAATTCGTCCTGATTCACGGCGGACCGGGGATTCGGGGTTTCGCGGTCGCGAGGGTCGTCGGCGGATGCTCCGGCCCGGGGCAGGCCCGATAGAGTCACCCCCGTGACCGCGCCGGAACCCGATCCGAACGCCTGGCCCGACGACGAGCCCCAGCCCGGGCGTCTCCGTCGGCTCCTGCTGAAGGCCCGGTCGCTGCCCGGGGTGCCCGGGGTCTACCTGATGAAGGATGCGGGGGGGCAGGTCCTGTATGTGGGGAAGGCCGCCCGGCTTCCCGACCGGTTGGCGAGCTACTTCGTGCCGAGCGCCGACCTCGGTTTCCGCAAGCAGGAGCTGCTGGGGCTGGTCCGCGACTTCGACGTGATCCCCTGCGAGGGTGAGTGGGAGGCCCTGCTCATGGAGAGCCGCCTCGTGAAGGACACGAGGCCGCGGTTCAACGCGAAGCTGACCGACGACAAGACCTTCCCGTACCTCGCGATCACCGTGCGCGACGAGTTTCCCGGCGTCTTCATCACCCGCGACCCGGCGAGCGAGCGGTTCCGCGGGGCGCGGATCCTCGGGCCGTTCGTCTCGGTCGCAAGCCTGCGGCACGCGGTGCAGCTTCTGCAGCGGGTGTTCCGCTTCCGCACCTGCGAGCTCGACATCAAGAGCGACGATCCCGCGAACCGCCGCTTCCGCCCGTGCCTGCTGCACGCGATCCACCAGTGCACGGCCCCGTGCGCGAACCGGATCTCGCCCGAGGCCTATCGGGCCGACCTCGAGCGGTTCCTGCGGTTCCTCGGCTCGAAACGCAGCGTGATGCTGCGGGAGATGCGGGCCGAGATGGAGGCGGCCGCGACCGAACGGCGCTACGAGCGGGCGGCGGTGCTGCGCGACCAGGTCGCGGCGATCGAGCGGCTGGACGATCGCGAGACCCGCGACAGCGTCGAGTACGACTGGCAGCCCGAGGTGACGATCCTGTCGGGCGATCCGAGCGGTGGCCTCAAGAGCCTGCAGCGGACGCTCGGGCTGGCCGAGCCGATCCGCTGCCTCGAGGCGATCGACATCGCCCACCTCGGCGGGTCGGAGACGGTCGGCAGCAAGGTGTGCTTCATCGACGGCCGGCCGTTCAAGAGCGCGTATCGCCGGTACCGGATCGAGACCGCCGGGAACGACGATTTTCGGGCGGTGCGCGAGGTGGTCTCGCGCCGTTTCCGCGGGCGCGACTCCGAGGGCGACGGGAGCGACGAGCTTCGGCCCGACGTGCTGCTGATCGACGGGGGCCTCGGGCAGTTGAACGCGGCGCTCGAGGCGCTCGAGGGCGTGGCCGGGCGGCCGCCGCTGGTGATCAGCCTCGCGAAGAAGGAGGAGCTGATTTTCGTCGAGGCCGAGAGCGAGCCGATCCGGCTTTCCCGCGAGAATCTCGGGTTGAAGCTCTGCCAGGCGATCCGCGACGAGGCCCATCGGTTCGCGCGGCACTACCACCACCTGCTGCGGACGCGGCGGACGCTGGGCGAGGCTGCCCCCGGGACGCGGAAACGGAAGCCGAAGCCCGGGGGGTGAGGATCAGGCGGGGGCCGAGGCCTCGGCGAGCAGTGCCTCGGCGAGGCGACGCTGGTCGGGCTGGTGGAGCCGTTCGGGAAGGCCCTTGAGCAGCTCGAGGGCCGACGCCCGATCGCCGCGGAAGCGAAGCCGAAGCGAGGCGACGAGCAGTCGCACGGGGTCGGCCTCGCCCGACGAGACCGGTCCGCGCAGGTAGGCCTCGTAGGCGGTGAGGGCCGCGGCAGGATCGCCGCGGGCGTAGAGCCGGTTCGCGAGGTCGAGCTGGGCGGACTCCGGCAGGCGGGCATCGGGATCGAGGGCGCGGAGGTGGGTCCATTCGCGGACCGCGACATCCGTGTCGGCCGACCGGAGGGCCGCCTGGACGCGGGCCCGGGCTTCGGCGATCTCGCGGTCGCGGCCTTCGAGCGGCCCCGCGGCGACCTGCCGCGGAGATTGGCCTGTCCAGTTTTTGGTTTGGCCTGTCCAGTTTTTGGTTTGGCCTGTCCAGGGACTTCCTTCCCGCAGCGCCTTCCGCATCGCCCGCCGCCGCGCCCCCTGCCGCAGCAGGAACACGAGGTCGGTCTCCCCGCGCGGGGCCCCGCCGAACCGGAGCGACAGCAGGCCGAGCCCAAGACCCCAGCCGTACCCGCCGAGGTGGGCCACATGGGCGATCCCGCCGCGGCCCCCCCCCAGCAGTCCGAAGAGGTCGACCACCACGTAGATCACGATGAGCACGGTGGCGGGAAGGGCGACGATGCCGGCGAGGGGAAAGAAGACGAACACCCGGCTGCGGGGAAAGAGGGCGAGGAACGCCCCGGAGACGGCCGCGACCGATCCGCTGGCCCCGATCACCGGGCTGGAGCTGGTCGCCCAGTGGGCGAGGCCGGCCACCACGCCTCCCGAGAGGTACAGCAGGAGGAAGCGAAGGCTGCCGACATGGGCCTCGATCGGACGGCCGAAGACCCACAGGAAGAGCATGTTCCCCCCCAGATGCAGCCACGATCCCGGATCATGGGCGAACTGGTAGGTGAGGAGATTCCACCCGTGGGGATCGCGGGGATCGAACGCCCAGGCGGCCATCCACCGTTCGGGCGAGTCGCCCGGACCGAAGAGGACCCGGACGAGCAGGTTGGCGACGATGAGTCCGATCACCGCCCGAGCGGTGCCGCGGCCGTCGCGTTCGGTCCCGAGGGGGATCATGGGGAGCGGAGTCTATGCCGACGAGTGGGGGGCTTCCGGAACGGCATGTCCGCGGGGATCGACGTACGGATGTTGCCTGTCCAGGACGGAGGTGGCCTGTCCAGCAGGGTTCGTTGCGTTGGCCTGTCCAAGGCCGTGCTTCGACCTCCACCCGTCGGTCCAGATCGGGCGATTTGGCCCGTCCAATCGGCCGGTACGGCATGTCCGCGGGGATCGAGGTACGGATGTGGCCTGTCCAGGACGGAGGTGGCCTGTCCAGCAGGGTTCGTTGCGTTGGCCTGTCCAAGGCCGTGCTTCGACCTCCGCCCGTCGGTCCAGATCGGGCGATTCGGCCTGTCCAATCGGCCGGTCCGTTGAACGCGGGTCGGGCCTTCCCCTACGATGTGCGTTCTCTCCCGAGCGGGGGCCGCCCGACGTCCGGCGCCCCCCCAGAACCGCACGATTGAACGACCTGAGGAACCGATGACCGCCACCGTCGAGAAGCCGACCTGGGACAAGGGGCTCGCCAAGACCGTCGCCGCCGAGACCGAGATGTCGTTCATCGACGGCGAGAAGGGCATCCTCGAGTACGTCGGCATCGACATCGACTCGCTGGCCCGCAACTCGAGCTACGAGGAGACGGTCTTCCTGCTCTGGAACCGTCGTCTGCCGAAGCCGGCCGAGCTTGCGGCGTTCCGCGCCGAACTCCGCGCCGAGTACGGTCTTCCCGAGGGAATGTGGGACCTCATCGGCCGGATGCCCAAGGACGCCAAGCCGATGGACGCGCTCCGCACGCTCGTCTCGTCGCTCGGCCTCTTCGACCCCGAGGCCGACGACGAGTCGCCCGAGGCGAACGAGCGGAAGGCCGTGCGGCTGGTCGCGAAGACCCCGGCGCTCATCGCGAACTTCGACCGCCACCGCAAGGGCCAGCCGTTCGTCAAGCCCGACGCGAACGACACCATCGCCGGCAGCTTCCTCCACATGCTGAACGGCGCGACGCCGACCGACGCGGTGCGGAAGGCCCTCGACGTCTGCCTCATCCTGCACGCCGATCACGGCCTGAACGCCTCGACCTTCGCGGCCCGCGTGACCATCGCGACCAAGAGCGACCTCTACTCGGCCATGACCACCGCGGTCGGGACCCTCAAGGGCCCGCTGCACGGCGGGGCGAACGAGGAGGTCATGATCATGCTCCGCGAGATCGGCTCGCTTGACCGCGTCGAGGAGTACATCAGGGGTCGCCTCGCCCGCAAGGAGCTCATCATGGGCTTCGGTCACCGCGTCTACAAGACGGTCGACCCGCGGGCGACGTACCTCAAGACCTTCGCGAAGCAGGTCGCGACCGACACCGGCAACCTGCCGCTCTACGAGATGAGCCAGAAGATCGAAGGCATCATGGCCCGCGAGGTCGGCGCCAAGGGCATCTGGCCGAACGTCGACTTCTACTCGGCCACGACCTACCACTCGATCGGCCTCGAGCTCGATCTCTTCACGCCGATGTTCGCCATGAGCCGCATGGCCGGCTGGGCGGGCCACTGCATCGAGCAGCTCAAGGACAACCGGCTGATCCGCCCGATGGCCCTCTACGTCGGGCCGCACGGGCTGGCGTGGACCGCGCCGGAAACCCGCTGAAACTCACTTCTTGACCAGCAGCTCGCGGGTCTCCTCGTTCAGGAAGAGGATCCGCCCGCAGGTCTTGCACTGGACCATCGCGTTCGCGTCGCTCGCGAGCATCGAGACGCTTCCGAAGGCAAGTTCCATGCGGCATCCCCCGCAGGCGTACTCGCGATGGCGACGGCTGATCTCCTCGACCTCGGCCATCGCCTCGCCCTCGCAGGTGTCGAGGACCCGCTCGAAGACCTTCCGCTCCTTGTCGGGAATGCCGCGGGCGGCCTGGTTCCGCTCGGCCTCGAGCTCGGCGAGCCGGCCGGCGCAATCGGCCTTCCGCTCGTCGAGCTGGGTCTTCACCGCGTCGTGGATCTTCCGCCGCTCGGCGAGCTGCGTCGCGACCTCGGCGAGGCGGGCCTTCACCTGCTCGCTCCGTTCGAGCTCGGTGACCGCCCGGGTCTCGAGCTCGCCCTTCTTCGCCTCGAGGGTCTTGAGCTCGGCGAGGATCGCCTTGTACTGCTTGTCGTTCTGCGATGCGTTCAGGTCGTTCCGGAGCCGGTCGACCCGCTCCTGGATGCCCTGGATCTCGAGCTCGAGGTTCTTGACCGTCGCGTCGAACTGGCGGATCTGCATCGCCAGCTCCTGCTCCTGCCGCTGCAGCACGCCGAAGAGTTTCGCCTGCTGCACGAGGTCCCGCTCGCCCGCCTCGACCCGCGACCGCAAGGCCCGTACTTGGGTGTCGACGCGGTGCAGGGTCAGAAGGTTCTCGATGAGCGTCATGGGGACTCCCGGGGCGGAACCGCCGGCGGCCGGCGGCGAGTCCGGAATGGTACCCGGTCGCGAGGCGATCACGGTATCGGGGCCGCGATCCGGAACAGCCAATACAGGGCCGGGCCGGCGAAGAGCAGGGAGTCGACGACGTCGAGAATTCCGCCCATGCCCGGGAGAATCGCTCCCGAGTCCTTCACCCCCGCGTCCCGCTTGAGCAGGCTTTCGGCGAGGTCGCCGAGCTGCCCGGTCAGGGCGGCGAGCATGCCGGCGATCGCCCCGACCCAGACCGGGATCGCCGCGACCGAGTCGCCCACCGGCGTGAGGGCGGCCAGGCCGGCCCCGACCAGGGCCGCGACGGCGACGCCGCCGGCCAGCCCCTCGCGGGTCTTGCCGGGCGAAAGCCACGGGATGAGCTTGTGTCGGCCGAGCGTCATGCCCACCGCGTACGCGCCGATGTCGGAACTCTTCACGAGCAGCACCGTCCCGAGCAGGAACCACGGGCCCCGTTCGAGCCGGAGCAGGGGCCAGAAGGCGATCAGGACCCCCGCGTAGACCGAGATGAGCAGCAGGCCGGCCGTGGCGACCGTCACGCCCTTCACGGTGTGGCCGCGCGAGAATCGCAGGAGCCCCGCCACGACGATCGCGAGCAGCACGCTGGCCTCGACGGCGCCGGCCGCCGGGCCCGTCGCGGCGAGGAAGAGGGTCGCGACGAAGGCCATCGCGGCGGCGGCGACCGAGAGTCGCGGGCTGGTGGCGACGCCGCTCGCGGCGAGCAGCCGGGACATCTCGGCCGATGCGAGAACGCAGACCGCGAGGCCGGCGAGCCCCGTCACCAGGTAGGGCGGGATCGAGCCGCGGCGCGTCAGCGCCTCGTCGAGCCAGGCGAGCCCGATCACGAGGGCGACCAGCAGCGGTCCGGTGATGAGGCGGTATCGCAGCATGGCGCGATCGCTCAGTAGGTGGGCATTCCCGGGGCGATGTCGACCGCCCAGAGGTGGATCCCCCCGGCGAGCGAGCGGACCTCGCCGAGCCCGGCCGCCCGCACCACCGCGGCGGCCCGCATCGAGCGCATCCCGTGGTGGCAGACGGTCACGATCGTCGCGCCGCCCCGCTCTTCGACGGCGTCCCGCAGGTCGTCGAGGCGTCGCTCGAGCTCGTGCAGCGGAACATGCATCGCGCCGGGAAGGCGCACGATCGCGAGCTCGGCGTCGGTGCGCACATCGACCAGCAGCGGGGGAGTCGCGGACGAAAGCGCCGCCGCCACCTCGCGCGGGGCGACTTCCCACTCGTCGTGGAAGCGGTAGCCGGGAGGAAGCCCGCGCTCGTCGAGCGCGGGGCTCACGGGTTTCCCGGGCGACCCGCCGGTCGGACGAGGACGAAGCCCGCCGGGCCCCGTACGGTCGACCACGGCGGGGTCAGGACGATCATGACCGGGGCCGTCACCAGCGACGCGGCCGGCTGGAACGGCTGGATGAGGCCCTCCCGGGCCAGGGAACCCGGATCGCCCGGACCCTCCAGCACAGTGGAGGCGTCGGGCATCTCGCCACGGGCCCGGGCCGTCGAGCGGTCGGTGCGCCACGGCGTCGTATAGGTCGGCTGGCTCTCGACCTGGCCCGCCGCGACGGTCACCACGGTCGGCTCCCACGCCGAGCGGTCGAGCGAATCGGGCGAAAGGCTCGGGGCGTCGTCGCGGGCGAGCGGGGGGTTCGCGGGAACGGTCGCCTCGAGATCGGGCAGGGGTTCGCTGTCGAGCAGACCGTCGCGGCGGTTGAGTTCGAGGCTTCCGCCGCCGCAGCCGGCGAGGGCGATCGCGGCCGCGACGAACGCGGTCGGCCTCACGCCGCACCGCCGGCGTTCGCGTCGAACCCGAGCCGTCGCAGCGCGGTCTCGATCGTCTCGGCCTCGAACCCGCCCTTGTCGAGGACGGTCGAGATCTTGCGGGCCGTCTTGGCGTCCTCGACGGCGCCGCCCGAGACCTTGCGGGCGTAGGCGACCGCGGTCCGCAGGTCGTTGTTCGGCGGGGCTTCCTTCTCGGCCGCCTCCTCGGCGATCGGTTCCGGCACGCCCTCCTCGACGAGAAGCGCGATGAGCCGAAGGTGGGCCACCGGGCCCTTCTCGACAAGGCTCTTCGCCCGGCCGACCGCGAACTTCCGGTCGTCGATCCAGTCGTCGGCGACCAGCCGTTGCACCGCGCGGGTCGCGGCTTCCTTGTCGTGCCCCTTCTCGATGAGCTTGCGGGTCACGATCGCCTCGCTCATCGCCTTGCCGGTGATCATCTTGAGCGCCTCGCCGTACGCGGCGGTGTCGGCGATCGCCCGCTCGACGAAGCGCGAGAGCCGTGGCGTCCAGGCCGCCCCGACCTTCGCCCCGATCCGTTCGGCCTCGCTGCGCAGCAGGATTCCCACGGGTTTCCCGTCGACGCTGACCTTGCAGCGGGACGGATCGTTCGGGAGCGGCTCGAGGGAGGTGACGGAAGCCATCGGTGCGGAACAGGTGGGGGTCAGGGAGTCAGCGAGTCGAGGTAGCCGGCGATCTCGCCGGCGGCATGGGAATCGCCGCTGCGGCGGGCCCGCTCGAGACCGGCCTCGAGCGTCTCGATCGCGTCGCCACGGCGGTCCGCGTCCTCGAGGGCCCGGGCCTTGTGGAAATAGGCGTAACACTGGTCGGGATCGACCGCGAGGCAACGGTCGTACCACGAGACCGCCTCGTCGAGCCGGCCGCGGCGGGCATACTCCTGCCCGAGGCCGTACAGGCAGAAGGCATCCGACGGGTCCGCTTCCACCATCCGGTGAAGCCGATCGAGTCGCTCGTCGGGTGAGGTCATGGTGCTCATCGGGGGAACCGCGGGGCGGGAATGGTATCGTACCGCGTCCTTCCCCGATCATGAGCCCACGCACGCCCCGATTCGGCCGGATCCGGCCCTCCGAAGCGGTTCTCGCGGCCCTGTTCGCGGTCGTCCTGCCGGTTTTCGCCGGGTGCGAGACCGAGCAGTCCTACCGCGAGCGGCAGCAGGAAGACCGCGAGAAGTACGCGCTCCGCGACCCGGCGGTGCTGGTCCTGAGCCACCAGGTCGGCGGGACCCACCATCGCGGGCTGGTCGTCGACGGCATCTGGTACCTGAGTTACGGGCCGTCGGTCCTGGCCGTTTCGGCCGACACCGGAACCGTGCTCGGGTCGGTCGAGGCGAGGCCGCCCGGCACCTCGGGGGCCGTGCGTGAACTCGAGGCGATCCGTCGCGACGGTTCGCTGCGACTGGTCGCATGCCTGCCGCCGACCGACATCGTCGAGATCGAGGTCGAGGATCGCATCAACCTTTCGGTGGCGCGGCGCACCCGGGCCCGGGAGATCGGGTTCGTGCCCCGCGGCATCTCGACGGTCGACGGCGAAGTGTGGATCAACGGCGATGCCGGCGCGGTGCGGCTCGCCGAGGTGCCGCCGCCGGTCGCCCGGGCGGTGAACGACCGCGAGCGGGCGGCGCGGGCCCGCATCGAGCCGGCGCTGCCGCCGCGGCCGGCCCTTCGCGAGGCGATTGCCGAGCGCGGCGCGAGCGGCTGCGGGCCGGTCGTCGCAACCGCCAGCGGGCTGGCCGCGACGGTGGGCCGGCGGGTGCTTTCGCTTGCCGACGGCTCGTTCCTCGGGGCCGCCAGCCGGCTCGATGCGGTCGATCCCGTCGAGGCGGATCGGGCCGGCGTGCCGGCCGACGCGATGCTCTTCACGCTGCAGGGCGACCAGGCCTCGTCGGTGGGAATCATGGGTCCGGATGTCCGCGAGCTCGCGAGCGGGGCGATCGGCGGCACGGTGCGCTGCGTGCGGCTGCTGAACGGCCGGCTCTTCGCGATCAACGACACCGAGATGCTGTCGTTCCCGGTCGTGAAGGGCGACGACGGCGAGCTTTCCCTCGGCGACCCCGCCTTCATCAAGGTCCGCGGGGCCCGCGACATCGCCCGGCTCGGTGACAATCTCTACGCGGTCTGCGGCGGCTTCGGCCGGGCCTTCTACCGGCTCGAGGCCGACGCCACCGGGCCCGCCGACGAGTTCTTCCGCGCGGAGCGCGAGCCCAGCGGGCTCATCCACGCGGTGACCGATCGCCGTCGGGTGCTTGCGGGCGGGCCCGAGGGGTCGTGGCTGTACACGATCAACGGCGAGGTCTCGCTCGTGAACCAGCCGGTGCCGATCGAGGACCCGCGCCGGACTTCGGCTTCGACCGGCTGGTGCGACGCGAAGGTCGCCGAAGACCGGCGGTCGGTGACGCTGAAGCGCAAGGGGCTGGCCGAGGATGCCGAGCCGATTCCCGAGGTGACCTGGTCGCCGATCGCGGGCGGGTCGATCCACTCGGTCGAGTCGATCGACAACCGGATCTGGGTGCTCCACGACGACGGGGTGCAGGTGTTCGGGCTCGACCGGGACGGCTCGATCGATCCTGACGGGGCGTTCTTCATCGACGGGCCGGTGCGGTTCCTCTTCCCGCAGCGGCTCGGCGGCGCGGCCGCGTTCGTCGCCGAACGCGGGGGATTCGGCGTGCTCGACTTCATCGAGCGGGCGGCCCTGCCCGAGACCGCCGGCACCCGCATCCTCGATCTCGACGGGGACGGCGAGGACGATGCGATCCTGACGCCCGAGCAGCTCGCCGGACCCGCGACCGGCCGCGGCGCGGACTGGATCAGCCTGCCGACCGGGAACGAGCCCGCGGCTCCGAAGTGATTCGACTCGCCCTCGCCGCCATACTGGACGACCATGCCCGACGCCGCGAACTCCCCCGATCCCGCCGCCCGGCCCGCCGGCCGTGACGCCGTGCGGGCCCAGGTGCTGGTCGTCGATGACGAGCGTGACCACGCCGAGACGATGGCCGACGCCCTGCGGAAGCCGGGCCATGTCTGCACGATCGTGAACGGGCGGGCCGCGGCCGAGGAGGAACTCCGCAACGGCGCTTTCGATGTGGTCGTGACCGACCTCGTGATGGAGAGCGAGACCGCGGGCCTCGAGGTCCTGGCCCTCGCGAAGAAGCTGCAGCCCGAGGCCGAGACCATCATGGTGACCGCCCACGGCGACGTGCCGACCGCGAAGGCCGCGCTCCAGGGCGGGGCCTACGACTTCATCGAGAAGCCGCTCGACCTCGTGGTCTTCCGCAACCTCGTGCAGCGGGCGGCCGAGACGGTCGCGCTCCGCACGCAGAACCGTTCGCTGCGCGGGCAGCTCGACGCGGCGTACGGCTTCGAGGGGATCATCGGCGAGTCGGCGGGCATCCGGGCGGTGGTCGCCGCGATCCGGCAGGTCGCGCCGAGCACGATTCCCGTGCTCGTCACCGGCGAGAGCGGCACCGGCAAGGAACTCGTCGCGGCCGCGGTCCACAAGGCCTCGCGGCGGGCGGGGCGTCGCTACGTGACCTTCAACGCGGCCGGGCAGAGCGAATCGCTGCTCGAGGACCAGCTCTTCGGGCATGTCCGCGGGGCGTTCACCGGGGCCGACCGCGACCGGGAGGGCGTCTTCGAGTACGCCGACAAGGGCACGGTCTTCCTCGACGAGATCGGCGACATGCCGCCGTCGATGCAGCCGAAGCTGCTGCGGGTGCTCGAGACCGGCGACGTGACGCGGCTCGGCGCGAACGAGGCGCGGAAGGTCGACGTGCGCTTCGTGAGCGCGACCAACCGCGACCTGAAGGCGGCGATCGCCGCGGGGCAGTTCCGCGAGGACCTCTACTTCCGGATCCGCGGGGCCGAGATCCACGTGCCGCCGCTGCGGGAGCGCCGCGAGGACATCCCGCTGCTCGCGAACCACTTCGCGGGGCGCTACGCCGCCGAGCTCGGGAAGCCGCGGCCGACCTTCACCCAGCCGGCGCTCCTGCGGCTGGTGGCGTATCCCTGGCCGGGGAACGTGCGGGAGCTCGCGAACCTGATCCACCGCGTGACGATCACCGCCGGCGAGACCGTCGACGTGCGGGACATTCCCGACGAGATCCGCACCGACGACTCCACGGACCTCGACGGCCCGTCGCGGCGGTCGGGCGGAAGCCTCGCCGGCGTCGGGCTCGACACGCTCGAGAAGGAAGCGATCCGCCAGACCCTCGGGATGACCGGCGGGAACCGCGAGCAGGCCGCGGCGATGCTCGGGATCGGCGAGCGCACGCTCTACCGGAAGCTCAAGGAGTACGGGCTGCGCTGAGTCCGCCCGGGGCGGTCTCAGGGCGCGGCCACCGCGACGCCGGTCGCGCGGCGGACGGCGATCGTCCGGGCCTCGTCGCCGGAGGTGAAGCGCACGGCGGCGTCGCCCGGGGCGTCGAGCCCGCCGTAGCGGTCGAGCCGCAGCGAACCGTCGAGACGCACCCGCACCGCGGCCAGGCCGTCGGCCGCGCCCTCGCCGAGCCGGACGCGGGCGAGGCCGCCGAGGCCGTCGGCGATCTCGCTGCGGGCCAGCGGCACCTCGGGCGTGGTGGCCTCGGCGACCCACCAGGCCGTGCCGTCGGGATCGACCGTGACGACGAGCGTCCGGGCCGGGTTGCGGGCCGCAAGCAGGCGGCCGGTGGCGAGCGTCTCGCGGAAGAGCTCCTCGGCCTGCCGCACGCGAAGGTCATCACGGTCGCCGAGGGCGGCCACCGCGGCGGCGCCGGCGATCGCGAGGACCGCGACGCAGGCGAGCAGCTCGAGCAGCGAGAAGCCGCGGGGGCCCCGCCTCACCGTTCGTCCCCGATCGCGAGGCGGCGGGCGGTCGCGGTTTTCGCACGATCGCTTGCGTGCGCGTCCGGCGTCCCGAAGGTCGTGCCGCCGCGCCGTTGCACGGCGACGCCGCCGGTCGCGGCCGCGATCGCGAGCGACTCGTCGGACAGGCTCGCGAGCGAGGCGAGCCCGTGGCGGAGCCGCCCGTCGCCGCCGCGGGCGGGGCCGTCGGGCACGCTGAGCCCGTTGCCGCGGTCGAAGTTCGGGTCGAAGAGCAGCGTCGCGTCGCCCGCGAGCAGGACGCTCGAGGCGGCGAGGCGACCGACGATTCTCGCGGTATCGACCGCTTCGATCCGCTTGAACGGGGCGTGGATCTCGCCGGCGATGCGGGCGGAGCCCTCGATCCGCCACGCGCCGCGGCTGCCGTCGCCGTGGCCCCAGATCCGGATGCGGCCGTTGCCGTTCGCGAAGGTCGCGTCGTCGCCGAGCGGGGTGTTGCGGATCCGGGCCTTGCCGAGGACATGGAAGGTGATCGAGGCGTTGGGGAGGAGTTCGAAGTTCACCCCGTCGAGGGTGAGGTCGCGTCCCACGACGATCTCGACCGGCGTCTCGACGACGAAGCGGTTGATCGAGGCGAGGGTCAGGTCGCGGGCGGTCGCGAGGCGGGCCGCGCCGCGCACCGTGAACAGCCGGCCGCCGTTCACCACGATCGAGTTCCCGCTCGAGACCGTCGCGGTGAGAAGCGACGGAAGCGGGCCCGGGACATCGGTCGCGGTCGCGGTCGGGAGCGCCGGATGCGGCGGCGGCAGCGGGAACGGCAGGTTTTCGGGCAGGCCGCGGTGGCCGAGCTCGAGATCGTCGCCCATCCCGGGGGCGAGGGCGAGGGCGTCGATCGCGTTCGCCACGGGCCCGACCCGGATCGCGTCGGGCCGGCGGTCGAAGGTGCCGACGACGACGGGATCGCCGAGCGCCGCGAGGCCCGAACCGGGCAGCGTCGCCACCAGGGCGCGATCCTCGAGCGAAATCGACTCGCGGGCGAGGATCGCGACTTCCGAAAGGTCGCAGGTGACCGTGGCCGCGTCGTTGGGCCGATCGGTGCGGAGGATCGCCTCGGCCTCCTGGCGGATGCCGTCGATCTCGGCGACCGTGGACAGGCGCACCACCCGGGTGAGCGGTCCGGGCGCGAGGCCGGTCTGGAGGTCGGTCGCTTCGGCGCTCACCAGGCAGCC
>JBIKVN010000217.1:0-5567 GCA_044356865.1 Phycisphaerales bacterium
ACACCGACGGCGACCAGACCGCCGACTGCCTCGACGGCTGCCCGACCGATGCGAACAAGATTGCGGCTGGCATCTGCGGCTGCGGCGTGAGCGACGTCGACACCGACGGCGACCAGACGGCGGACTGCAACGACGGCTGCCCGACCGATGCGAACAAGACGGCGGCCGGCATCTGCGGCTGCGGCGTCCCCGACACCGACACCGACGGCGACCAGACGGCGGACTGCAACGACGGCTGCCCGACCGATGCGAACAAGACGGCGGCCGGCATCTGCGGTTGCGGCGTTGCGGACACGGACACCGACGGCGACCAGACGGCGGACTGCAACGACGGCTGCCCGACCGATGCGAACAAGACGGCGGCCGGCATCTGCGGCTGCAGCGTCCCCGACACCGACACCGACGGCGACCAGGCCGCCGACTGCAACGACAACTGCCCGACCGACGCGAACAAGACCGAACCCGGCGTGTGCGGTTGCGGCGTCTCGGACGCCGACACCGACGGCGACCAGGTCGCCGACTGCAACGACAACTGCCCGCTCGACGCGAACAAGACCGAACCCGGGATTTGCGGCTGTGGCGTCTCCGACGCCGACACCGACGGCGACGGCACGGCGAACTGCCTCGACAACTGCCCCGACGACGCGAACAAGACCGAGCCCGGAACTTGCGGCTGCGGCGTCTCGGACGTCGACACCGACGGCGATCAGGTCGCCGACTGCAACGACAACTGCCCGACCGACGCGAACAAGACCGAACCCGGCACCTGCGGCTGCGGCGTCTCGGACGTCGACACCGACGGCGACCAGACCGCAGACTGCAACGACGGCTGCCCGACGGACGCGAACAAGATCGCGGCTGGCATCTGCGGCTGCGGCGTCGCCGACACGGACACGGATGGTGATCAGACCGCCGACTGCAACGACGGCTGCCCGACGGACGCGAACAAGATCGCGGCCGGCATCTGCGGCTGCGGCGTTTCCGACGTCGATACCGACGGCGACGGCACGGCGAACTGCCTCGATAACTGCCCGACCGACGCGAACAAGACCGAGCCCGGAACTTGCGGCTGCGGCGTTTCCGACGTCGACACCGACGGCGACCAGACCGCCGACTGCCTCGACGGCTGCCCGGCGGACGCGAACAAGACGGCGGCCGGCATCTGCGGCTGCGGCGTTGCCGATACCGACACCGACGGTGACCAGACCGCCGACTGCAACGACGGCTGCCCGACGGACGCGAACAAGATCGCGGCTGGCATCTGCGGCTGCGGCGTGAGCGACGCCGACACCGACGGCGACCAGACCGCCGACTGCAACGACCAGTGCCCGAGCGATCCGTTGAAGACGCTTCCCGGAGCCTGCGGTTGCGGAGTCGCCGACACCGACACCGACGGCGACCAGACCGCGGACTGCCTCGACGGCTGCCCGACCGATGCGAACAAGACGGCGGCCGGCATCTGCGGCTGCGGCGTCCCCGACACCGACACCGACGGCGACCAGGCCGCCGACTGCAACGACCAGTGCCCGAGCGATCCGTTGAAGACGCTTCCCGGAGCCTGCGGTTGCGGAGTCGCCGACACCGACACCGACGGCGACCAGACCGCCGACTGTAACGACGGCTGCCCGACTGATGCGAACAAGACTGCGGCCGGCATCTGCGGTTGCGGCGTCCCCGACACCGACACCGACGGCGACCAGACCCCGGACTGCAACGACAACTGCCCGACCGACGCGAACAAGACCGAGCCGGGCATCTGCGGCTGCGGCACGGCGGACGTGGATAGCGACGGCGACTCGAAACTCGACTGCCAGGACAACTGCCCGGCGGTCGCGAACCCCGGCCAGGCGGACTGTGACGCGAACGGCGTCGGCGATGCCTGCGACGGGGCCGACTGCGACGGCAACTCGCTGCCCGACTCCTGCGACCTGGCGCAGGCCCCGTGGCGCGACTACGACCTCGACGGGACGATCGACTCCTGCCAGGGCCGCAGCTTCTGGATCGGAGGCGAGTCCGGCGACCTGCTCGATCCGGCCAACTGGTCGGGCGGCCTGCCGGGCGGGACCGTGCCCGCGATCTTTGCCGGCAGCGGCCTGACCACCGTCTCGAGCCCGGGCGGCAGCGTCCCGGTCTCGATCGAGGTCCGCTCGGGCGAGGTCCACCTGGTCGTCACGGGATCCCTCGCGATCGCCGGCGACCTCACGGTCGGCTCCGGCGCGACCTTCCGGCTGGAAAGCGGCTCGCTCTCGGTCGGCGACGACCTCTCGGCGGTCGCGAACGCCACCGTCGAGATCGGCCTCGCCGGCTCGATCTCGGTCGGCGGCGACGTGACGTTCGCTTCCCTCTCGAACCTGTCGATCTCGCTGCGGGACGGCACCGGCGGATCGGTCGCCCCGCTCTCCTGCATGGCGGGCACCGGCGACTTCGCCGGATTCCTGCGGCTCGATCTCGGCGACCTGTCGCCCTGGACGATCCCCGACGGCGAGCGCTTCCGGGTGATCATCGCCGGAACGCTCGCGAGCGAAGGCTTCTACGCCGGTCTCTTCGCGGCCGACCTCGGCCCCAACACGCTCGTTCCCGTCGACGGCACGGCCGCGCTCGGCGAGGTCCTCGATGTCGAGTTCCAGCCTCTCGCCCAGCTCGTCCAGTCGACGGTCGGGGCCACGGTGTCGATCGCCGGCGAGCCGACCGGCCTGGTCGTCGGCGACCTGACCGGCGACGGCATCGACGACACCGCGCTCGTCACGAGCGTCGGGGCCTCGTCGAGCGGCCTGCTTCGCGTCTTCGCCTCGAACGGCAGCGGCGGCACCTCGATGCAGGCCACCTACCCCGTCGGGAGCGACCCGCGCGGCATCGCCCTCGGCGATCTCGACGGTGACGGTCGGCCCGAGTTGGTGGTCGTCTCGCGCGGCAGCTCGGATGTCCGGGTCTTCCGGAACCCGAACGGTTCGGTGCAGGGACTGGTGGCCGAATCGCCGGTGGCCACCGCGCAGCCCGGCTCGTCCGTGGCGATCATCGCCGGCAAGACGCCTCGGGTTTGCGTCGCCAGCCTTTCCGGAGGCTCGGTCGAGTCGTTCCGCGCCGGGGCCGGCGGGCTCGTGTCGAACGGCTCGCTCGGGCTCGCGGCCGCCCCGGCCACCATCGCCACGCTCGGCGAGCGCCTCGCGGTCGCCGCGGATGCGACCGGCGATGCGGCGGTCGGCGCGGTCTTCCTGCTCGAGGTCCCGGCCCTGCAGCCGCCCTCGCTCCACGCCGCGTATGCCGGGCCGCTCGACCCGATCTCGTCGGGAGCCGGCGACCTCAACGCCGACGGGTTCCCCGATCTCGCGATCGGCGACGCCGGCGGTTCGGTCACGATCCTGCCCGGCAGCGACGCCGGGCTGGCGGGCGGCGCGTCGATCCCGGTCGGGAGCCGTCCTGCGGTCGACCTTTCGATCGGGGACATCGACGGCGACGGCCGTCCGGATCTCGCGGTGGCGCTGCTCGAGACGGGCACGCTGTCCGGCTCGCGGGTCTCGATCCTGCGGAACGTGTCGGCCGCCGGCGGCTTCCCGAGCTTCCAGTCGCTCGCCGAGACGAACGTCGGCGAGGGCGTGCGCTTCGTCGCCGCGGCCGAGCTGGTCGCGGGCGGGGCCGGCCTGGTCACGCTCGGCGACACCGTGCCGGGCCTGGTCGGCGGCGCGTCGGTGCTGGTCCTCCAGACTTTCGACGTGATCGAGTACGACCCCTGCATCGGCGACATGAACCTCGACGGCAAGGTCGACGGCTTCGACATCGCGATCTTCCTGCAGGGCTGGGGTTTCGCCGGCCTCTCCGACCTCTCGGGCGACGGGACGACCGACGGCGTCGACATCACGCTGCTCATCAGCTCGTGGGGCAGTTGCCTCGACTGACGCCGGCTCCGAAGGTCACCGCGGCTCGAGCACGTACTGCCGTCCGCCCCAGCGGACGGGCACGCGCCGTTCGAGCATCCTCGCCCCGTCCATCAGCCACGCGGCGACCTCGAGCGAGGCGATCGGGTGGAGCCATGCCCCGCGGAGCGGCGCCCCGAAGATCCGGTGCAGGAAGCCGAGCGTTCCCGCCATCGACATCAGGGCGAGCAGCCCCGACAGCGGCAGCAGGAAGAGCAGCGGGGGAGCCGGCGGCATCGCCAGGGTCATCGCGATCGCGGCCAGTGCGGCCAGCGGGATGCCGACGCCGGTCGCGAGCACCTCGGCCGCGTGCCGCCGCAGCCGCGACGGCCGCCGCTCGCAGCTTTCGATGAGGATCCGCGTCCAGCCCGAACGCATCCCCGCGCCGGAGTCGTACATCGCGACCTCGAGCATCGCGGCGGCGTCGACCACCGCGGTCCGCAAGCCGGCGCGGTGGAACCGCTTGGCGAAGGCGAGATCCTCGAGCAGGTCGTCCTTCACCGCCTCGTGGCCGCCGAGCCGCTCGTAGGCGTCGCGGCGGAAGAGCAGGAACTGGCCGTTCGCGAAAGGCCAGGTCCGCTCGGGACGGTTCGCCTTGTCGAGGGGGAAGATCCGCATGAGCACCATCGAGGCGACCGGCTGCAGCCGCCGCTCGAAACCGCGTCCGTAGGTCAGGCTTCCGAGCGCCGAGCAGAGGGCGGCGTCGCGCTCCTCGGCGATCGCCACCATCGAGCGCACGAGGTCGGGGCCGAAGCGGCAGTCGGCGTCGGTGAAGAGCAGCCAGTCGCCGCGGGCCGAGAGGGCCCCGAGCGCCGCCGCGTGGCACTTGCCTGCCCAGTCCTCGGGACACGAGGACTTCTCGACGATACGGATGCGGGCGTCGCCCTCCGCCGCGGCCAGCAGCCGTTCCCGCGTGTCGTCGGTGCAGCGGTCGAGGACGTAGATCACCTCGAGCTCGACGCCGCGTTGCCCCCGCAGGCCGCGGACGCTGGCCTCGATGGTGCGGGCCTCGTTGTGGGCCGGGATCACCACGCTCACGAGGCCGTGGGCCGCCGCGGCCCGTGCCCCGCGCTCGACCTTCGGGATCCCGGGCAGGGCCCGGGCGACGCGGTAGAGCACCACCGCCCAATAGATCGCGCCCGCGGTCGACAGGCCGGCGAGGACGATCGCGACAAGGTCCGGAAGGGAAGGCAAGGGCGGAAGGATACGGGTTCGCCCGCGTTCAGCCCGACGCGGGGAAGAGCGTCAGGAGCAGGCTCGGGCCGTCGGGCGCCGGCTCGTAGTCGACCGGTCGCACCTCGCTCCGCACGCCGGTCGCCGCGAGCGAGGCGCGGATCGGGGCGAGCCACTCGTGCTCGCGGCGCGGCGCGAGGATCCGATTCACGGGAAAGACCCGGACCTCCGATCGTGCGACCCGCAGGAGCTCGCGCAGCGAGGCCTCATGGAAGGCGGGATCGAACTCGCCGTGCGACGAGAGCCCGCCGGTGCCGGTGGGTGCGTAGGTGAAGAGCAGGTGCCCGCTCAGCACGAGATCGAACGAGCGATCGGGGAAGGGCAACGCCGGCAGGCCGGCGGCGACATAGCGTCCGGCGGCCCGTCCCGGGCCGAGATCGGCGAGGAACCGTTCGAGCGCCGCCCGCCGTTCCGCCTCGTAGC
>JBIKVN010000033.1:0-18484 GCA_044356865.1 Phycisphaerales bacterium
AGATCCTGCCGCAGTTCCAGGGCGGGCTCGGCGTGCTCTGGCCGATCCACGAGGGAATCGCCGAGACCGGCTTCACGATCCATCGCGTGGCCCGCAAGCTCGACGCCGGCGACATCGTGCACCAGGAGCGGTACCCGATCGCCTTCCGCGACACGCTCGAGGCGACGGTCCGCGCGACCATGGCCATCGCCCGCGAGCGAGTCCCGCGGGCGTTCGCCGAGACCTGCGCGAACCTCGACGCGCGACTCGCCTCGGCGATCCCGCAGCGGACCGGCCGCACCTACACCACGCCCACTTTCCGCGAGTTCCTCCGCATCCGGCGGAACCACGCCCGCCTCCGCGGCGCTCACTCCCGCTCGCCGGTCGACCGGTAGCGGGAACGCCGCATCGCGTACTCGGCCGGCGAGACCGGCAGGCCGGGCGTCACGCCCGTCGTGGCCTGCTCGTGCAGCTTCACGAGGAATGGCACGCACCAGCGGCAGCCGGTGCCCGCGCCGAGGCACTCCGAGAGCTGGCTCGCGACGACGGGCTTCTCGCGCTCGAGATAGTTCCGCAGCTTCCGCAGGCTCACGTGGAAGCAGAGGCAGACCTCGTCGTCGGGCTCCATGGCGGGGCTCAGGGGCGGGGCTCAGGGGGTCGCGGGAGCGGCCGGTTCGGTCGCCGGCTCGGCCGGTGGTTCGCGGCGGGCGGGCACGAGGCTCTCGACCTCGACCCTCCAACGGAACTCCGCCCCCGGGCCGAGCAGGGGCGGATTGTCGAAGATGCCGCGTTCCATACGATCGGGATTGGCCCGGATCTCGGGGATGAAGGTCCCGACGAGCGTCCACGGATCTCCGGCGGCGGTCCGGGCGCGATCGGACAGGCGCCGGGCGATTCGCGGCTCGAGCGTCGCGGTGAACTCCTCGCCGAGCGAGTCCCCCGAGACCGGATCGATCGGGGCAAGCGTCACCGCCAGCCGTTCGCCCTGCGGCTGGGTCCGCACGAGCCGTCCGTGCCAGCGCACCGCGTGCCGGTACGAACGGTTCGCGCCCGCGACCCACCGTTCGAGTTCGCGGCGGAAGATCGCGGCGGCCGTCTGGTCGCCGGCGGCGGGAAGTCGCTCGGCAAGCGAGCGGGTGTAGTCGCCTTCGAGGGCGAGGCGGACGGAGGCGGGGCTTGCGAACGGGCCGGAATCGGCGACGGGCGATGAAGCGGGAGCGGCGGGAGCGGCGGCCGGGGGCGTTGCGAGTTGGGCCTTGAGCCTGGCCACCTCGGCCTCGAGCTCGGCGATGCGGGCCTTGGCCTTCGTCAGCTCGTCCGCGAGCCCCGCCGGGGCCGTTGCGGCCGGCGGGTCGGCGGGCCGGGGGGCCGGGGCGGCGGCGAGCCCGAGGGGCAGGAGCGCCGCCGAGACGAATGCCGTGCGGAGCGAAGCGGTGCGGGTCACGGGGAACCTCCGAGGAAGTGGCAGGCGAGGACCGGAGAGCCATCGGCATTCTGCCGGAAAGGGCGGGAACCGGGGTGAAGCCTGGACTGAAGCCTGGACAGGCAACATGGAAGCCGGACTGAAGCCTGGACAGGCAACATGGTGGAAGGCTGGACAGGCAGTGGTGGAAGCCTGGACTGGTGGAAGCTTGGACAGGCAACTTGTCTATCGGCAACGGGTCTATCTCTGCAGCCTGGACAGGCAACATGACGGTCTAGTGCCACAGCCAGCCGGTCCGCCTTCGGTAATCGCCTTCGGGAAAATGGTCGGCTTCTGCGGAGTTGCCTGTCCAACGGGGTAAACTCGCGGCATGGATCCGATCCGATCGCTCCTTGCCGTCGCCTCGCGTCGTCTCGCGGCGGTCCGCGTGTTGCGGACGATCGCGTGGGCGGCGACCGGGGCGGCGATCCTGGTCCTGCTGCTCGTGCTGCTCGAGCGAAGTTCGCCCGCAGTCACCTTGCCCTGGCTGGTGATCCTGGTCGTCCTCGGGGGGGCAGTCGCCCTCGCGACCATCCTCTGGGCGCGGGCGGGTCGCCCGACCGAGGTCGAGCTCGCGGTGCTCGTCGACGAGCGGCTCGGGCTGAAGGAACGGCTGTCGACGGCGCTCGCGGTGCGGGACCGCGCCGATCCGTTCGCGCGGGCGGCGGTCGAGGATGCCGTGCGAACCGCTTCCGACCGGGCCGTCCGCGAGCGGGCCGGCCGGGCGTTCCCGGTGCGGGCCGGCCGCGAGTCGTGGTTCGCGGCCGTCGCCGTGGCCCTCGCGACCGCGGCGTTCCTCCTCCTCCCCCAAGGAGACCTCTTCCGTCGCGAGGCCTCCCCTGACCAGGCGGCGCTCGCCGCGATCCGCACCGATGCCGACGCGGCGATGGACGAGATCCTCCGCAAGGTCGAGGAGAACCCCGCCCTCGCCGCCGAGCTCCGCCAGAAGGGCGAGCTCGGCGACGCCGCGCCGCGCCCTGACGACCGCGCCACCGAGCCCAAGGCCACGCCCGAGGAGGCCAAGCGCGAGGCGATCCGCCGGATGAACGAGCTCCAGCGCAAGCTCGAGGAGATCGCCAAGGGCGAGCAGGCGATGGCGACCGAGGCGCTGAAGCGGCAGCTCCAGAAGCTCGAGTCGCTCGATTCGATCGGCGATGCCGAGGTGAAGGAACTCGCCGACGCCCTCCAGCAGGGCGACTTCGCCGCCGCCAAGGCCGCCCTCGAGAAGATGCGCGAGGAGGCCGCGAAGAAGACCGACGCCGAGAAGCAGGAACTCGAGCAGAAGCTGAACCGCCTCGCTGAGCAGATCGGCCAGCTCGCCGAGAATCGCGAGGCTGTCGAGGAGGCCCTCCGCAAGGCCGGCCTCGATCCTGCGGTCGCCGCCAATCCCGAGGCCCTGAAGCAGGCGATCGAGAGCGCGAAAAACCTCACCGAATCCCAGAAGGAACAGTTGAAGAAGGCCATGCAGTCCCAGGAGGCCGCGCAGCAGAAGCTCAAGGAGCTCGAGCAGGGCCTCAAGGAGTGCGCGAGCGGCATGTGCCAAGGCGGCCAGAAGGACGGCGGCGGCAAGAAACCAGGCTCGCAGGGCAACCAAGGTCAACAGCCCGGCGGCGACCAGCCCGGCCAATCCGGCCAGCCGGGTGGCGAGGGGGCCGGCGGCATGGAGGCCATGCTTTCCGAACTCGAGATGGCCCAGCAGATGGCGGACGCCGCCGAGGCCGCCGCGAACGAGGCCGAGAGCCAGTCGCAATCGATGGGCGAGGGCCTCGGCCAGATGGCCGGCGCTTGCAAGAGCGACGCCGAATCGAACGAGGTCCGCATGATCGACGGCGTGCGGCAGGGCGGTCGCGGCCGCGCGGGCGGGGGCAAGACGCCCACCGCGCCGACGCCCACCGGCACCAAGCTCTCGAAAGAGAAGACCAAGCTGCAGAAGGGCGACATCATCGCGCGGCAGCTCGTCGAGGGCGAGGTCGAGATCGGCGAGGCGACCATCCCGCTCGCCCCGGCCGAGGGCGAGGTCGACGCGAGCATCGAGGGCGGCGTGAGCGAGGATCGCGTGCCGACCCATCTCAAGGACGTCCACAAGCACTACTTCGGCGAGCTCAAGAAGCGGATCGAGGCGAAGCAGAAGGCCCCGAACCCGTGATCGGTGCCTCGCTCCGGGCCCTCGGCGCGGTCCTCGCCGCCGCGGCGCTTTCCGCCTGCGGCAAGCCCGAGGGCGTGGTCGTCTACGTCTCGGCCGACGAGAGCGTGGCCCGCCCGATCCTCGCCGCGTTCACCACCGAGACGGGCCTCGCCGTCACGCCGGTCTTCGACACCGAGGCGACGAAGACGACCGGGCTCGCCAATCGCCTGCGGGCCGAGCGCGACCGGCCGCGGGCCGACCTCTTCTGGTCGAGCGAGATCGCCTTCACCGTCGCGCTCGCCGACGAGGGCGTGCTGGCTCCGCTCGCTCCGGAACCACCGCTCGAGTGGCCCGAGTCGCTCCGCGATCCGCAGGGCCGCTGGTTCGCCTTCGCCCCGCGGGCCCGAGTGATCGTGGTGCCCGAGTCGATGCCCGCCTCCGAGCGGCCCGTCACCTGGATGGACCTCACCGACGAGCGCTGGAAAGGCCGCATCGCGATGGCCGATCCGCGGTTCGGCACCACCCGCACCCACCTCGGGGCGATGCGCTGGTGGTGGGAACGCGAGGTCATGCCCGGCTACTTCGACGCGTGGGCCGAGGGGCTGGCCGAGAACGAGGTCAAGCTCCTCACGAGCGGCAACGCCGGCGTGGTCGACGCGGTGGCCCGCGGCGAGGCCCTCGTCGGCCTGACCGACACCGACGACGTCTTCGCGGCGCGGGAGCGGGGGGCGGTCGAGCGGGGTTTCCAGGTCGAGCTCGTGTATCCGCGCCACGCCCCGGACCCGCGGGTGCCCGCCGGAGGCACGCTCCTCATCCCGAACACCGTCGCGATCGTCGCGGGATCCTCGCGGCCTGACGAGGCCCGCCGTCTGCTCGAGTTCCTCCTTTCCGAGCGGGCCGAGCGCCTGCTCTTCGAGAGCGTGAGCCGGAACGTGCCGCTGCGCCTCGAACTCGACGCCGAATCGAAGGCGAGGTTCGTCCCGCCCGAGCCGATCGAGATCGATTGGGCGACGGCTTCGGGCGGTTCCGACGCGGCGGTCCGGTCGTTTCTCGGCATCGTCGGGAACGGCGAGGCGGCGGTCGCACCGTGACCGGCCGTTCACGCGGGGGCTGGACGGCGGGCCTCGCGGTGATGGCGGCGCTCGCGGTCCTCGTCCTCGCCCCGGCGATTTCGCTCTCACTCGCCTCGGGCGGCGCCGGCGGCTCGCGCGGGGCGTCGCTCGCGATCGGCGGCATGTCCACGATCGAAGGGCCGGTCGGGGCGGCGACGCTCCTGGCCCGATCGCTCGCCTGGGCGGCGGGCGTTTCGCTCGTGGCGGTCGTCGCGGCCTCGGTGGCCTCGGCCGGGCTGCTCGCGTGGTGGCGGCGCGGCGGCGTCGCGGCGGTCTCGGCGAGCGTCGCGATCGGGGCCTTCACGCTGCTTCCGCCGTCGCTTCTCGTCTACGCCCTCTGGTCGGCGACCGGGCCGGGCACCGCGCTCGGGGCGTGGACCGGCCTCGACGAGGACGCGGTGCGCGGACGGCATCTCGCCCTCGCCCTCGGCCTCTTCCTCTGGGCTTGGCCGGCGGCGACGGTCACGCTTTCGATCTGGCGGGCGATGCATCCCGACCGGGCCGCGGAACTTCGCCGCCTCGACGGCGTCCGCGGGCTCGCCGAGCTCTCGGCCCGGATCCGCCACGATCTTCCCGGCGCCTCGCTCGCCATGCTGGCGGTCGGCCTCGGGATCTTCGGCGAGACCGTCGGCTTCGACCTCGCGCAGGTCCGCACCTACGGCTACGAGCTTCGGGCCCTCGATGCCCTCGGAGCGTCGCCGGGCGCCGTGCTTTCGCTCGCGTGGCCGTCGGTGGCGACGGCGATCGCCTGCGGCGTGGCGGCGCTTCTGGTCGCCCGGCGGTCGCCCGCGCGGGGACGCGGCGGGCGCGAAACGATCCCGCGGCTCGCCGCGATCACCGTCGCGATCACCGTCGCGATCACCGTCTTGGTGCCGGGGGCGCTCGTCGCGTTCCTCCTCCTTCGCATCGCGGGCCTCGCCTCGGTCGCGAGTTTCGTCTCCCTGCACGGCGGTTCGGCCCTCGCGACCCTTGGCGTGGCCGGCGCCGCGGCGACCGCGGTCGGTGGGCTCGCGATCGCCACGCGCGAACTGGCCCGGCGCGGCGGATGGCCGCGGCGGATCGCGCTCGTCGCGACGGCTCTCTTCCTGGCTGCGGCCGCGGTGCCCGCGACGCTCGTCGCCCTCGCCCACGAGGCGCTCTGGAACCGGCCCTCGACCGGGCCGCTGGTCTACGACACGGCCGCGGTGGCCATCCTCGGCCTGGTCACCCGCTTCGGGGCGGTCGGCGCCGTCGCCGGTCTCCTCGCGGCGGCGATCGAACCCGCGCGGCGGCGCGACCTCGTCGCCCTCGACGGCCGTCTTCCGCTTCGGTCGACGCTCGCGCGCGACCGCCCGTACCTCGTCGCCGCGGGCCTTGGCGCCGCCGCGGTCACGCTCGCCCTCGCCTTCGCCGAGATTCCCGTCTCGACGCGGCTCGCCCCGCCGGGCGTCGAGCTGCTCGCGACGAGTGTCCTGAACGCGATGCACTACCGCCAGCCCGACACGGTGACCGCGGCGGCGTGGATCGCGGTCGGGCTCGGGGCGACCGTCGCCCTTGCGATCGCGATCGTCGCACGGCGATCCGGTGGGCGTCCGCCCGCGGCGGCGGGCGCGATCGTCCTCGCGCTGCTCTTCGTGCCGGCCTGCGACCGGCGCGACGGGACTCCCCCGATCCCGGTCGCGCTCGAGATCCGCGGCAGCGGTTTCGGCCCCGGTCAGTTCGTCGCCCCGCGAGCCGCGGCGTTCGCGCCCGACGGCCGCCTGTTCGTCATCGACAAGCAGGCCCGCGTGCAGCGGTTCTCGCCCGAAGGCACCTACGAGCTCGAGTGGCCGATGCCCGAGAGCGAGCGGGGGAAGCCGGTCGGCGTCTCGGTCCATCCCGACGGCCGCGTCTTCGTCGCCGACACGCACTACCACCGCGTGATGGTCTTCGACCGCGACGGCGGCGAGCTCGCGAGGTTCGGCCGCTACGGCACGGGGCCGGGCGAGTTCTACTACCCGACCGACATCGCGTTCCTGCCCGACGGTCGCCTCGCGGTCAGCGAGTACGGCGGGAACGACCGCGTGCAGCTCTTCAGCGCCGACTTCACGCCGCTCGCCTCGTTCGGTCGCTTCGGCCGCGGGAACGCGGAGTTCGCCCGCCCGCAGTCGATCACGCTGGTCGGTGACGAGCTCGTGGTCGCCGACGGCTGCAACCACCGGCTGCAGGTCTGGGGTCTCGACGGCGGGTGGCGGCGCGACCTCGGCGGGGCGGGCCGCGAGCCGGGCCGCTTCGCCTACCCCTATGGCGTCGAGAGTCTCGGCGACGGCACGGTCCTCGTCGCCGAGTTCGGCAACCACCGGTTGCAGCGGATCTCGCTGGCCGACGGCCGGCCGCTCGGGGTCTGGGGCGGGCCCGGCGCGCACCGCGAGGGAGTCGATCCCGCCGGTCCCGAGCCCGGACGGCTGCTTTATCCTTTCGCGGTCGCGAGCGGTCTCGGGTTCGGCGACGGCCGCGTGGCCGTCTGCGACAGCGGGCACGATCGCGTCGGGCTGGTCCGCGCCGCGGATCTCGTCCCGGCCGGCGGAGGTTCCTGATCGTGCCCACGGACTTCCCGCTCCAGTTCGAACGCCCGGGCTGGCTGCTGCTGCTGGCGCTGCTGGTGCCGGTGGCGCTCATCGCGCGGCGGCACTGGACCGCGGTCTCGCCGGTGAAGGCCTGGCTGAGTCTCGCGTTCCGCACCGTGGTCGTCACGCTGCTGGCGGTCTCGCTCGCCCAGCCGACGCTCGTGAAGAAGGGCGAGGGGCTTTCGCTGGTCGTCATCGCCGACCGTAGCCAGTCGATTCCGCTCGCGCTCCGGCAGCGGAGCGAGGAGTTCCTCCGTCGCCTGCCCGAGACGAAGAAGCCCGACGACCGGCTCGGCACCATCGTGGTCGGCCGGCAGGCCGAGATCCTCGCCCGTCCCGAGCGGAACTCGATCGTGCCGGGCCTTTCGCATCCGGGCGACACCGACGCGACCGATCTCGCCGGGGGCGTGCGGCAGGCGCTCTCGCTCCTTCCGACCGACACCGCGCGGCGGCTGCTGCTCGTCTCGGACGGGAACGAGAACGTCGGCAACCTGCTCGAGGAGGCGGCGACCGCGGCGGCGGCGGGCATCCCGATCGATGTCCTTCCGCTCGAGTACGAGCATCCGAACGAGGTGGTGTTCGAGGGGATCCGGGCCCCGGCCCGCTCCCGCGTCGGGCAGACCGCCGACCTGCGGCTCTTTCTCCGCAGCCAAGGCCCGGCCCGCGGCCGCGTGACGCTGAGGATGAACGGCGAGCCGATCGATCTCGCGCCCGGCGAGCCGGGCGAGGCGGTCGAGCTCGAGCTCGGGGCCGGACCGACGGTGCTGCCGGTTCCGGTCTCGCTCGACGAGGGCGGAGCGCAGCGGTTCGAGGCGAGCTTCGAGCCCGCGGACCCCGCGCTGGACGCGCTGCCCGAGAACAACCTCGCGAGCGCGGTCACCTTCGTCTCGGGAGGCGGCCGCGTCCTCATCGTCGACCCGACCGGCGACGAGAGCGGGCTGCTGGCGGCCGCCCTGCGGCAGGGCGGCCTCACCGTCGAGACGCGGCCGCCCGCCGAACTCGCCGGCGGTCCGGCGTTCCTCAACGGCTACGACGCGATCCTGCTCGCGAACGTGCCGCGCTGGGCGGTCGACGCCGAGGCCGACCGCTCGCTGAAGGCGTATGTGCACGACCTCGGCGGCGGCCTCGCGATGCTCGGCGGCGACGCGAGTTTCGGCGCCGGCGGCTGGATCGACAGCGAGGTCGCGAAGGCCCTGCCGGTCAAGATGGATCCGCCGGCCACGCGGCAGCTCGTCCGCGGGGCCCTCGCGATGATCATCCACTCCTGCGAGATCCCGCAGGGCAACTACTGGAGCATGAAGGTCGCCGAGGCCGCGATCGAGGCCCTCAGCCGGCTCGACCTCGTCGGGATCATCACCTTCGGGATGGGCGGCTCGCAGTGGCATTTCCCGCTGCAGGAGGCCGGCGACAAGACGCGGGCCCTCGCCGCGGTCAAGAGCATGGTGGTCGGCGACATGCCTGACTTCGAGGGCGCGGTCGGCCGGGCCTACGAGGGTCTCGTGCCGAGTTCCGCCGGCCGCAAGCACGTGGTGATCGTTTCGGACGGCGATCCGGCGCCACCCTCGCCGCAACTCGTCCAGCAGCTCATCGACGCGAAGATCACCGTCTCGACCGTGCTCCTCTTCGGGCACGGCAGCCCGCAGGACCGCGCGAACATGGAGGAACTCGCCCGCCGCACCGGCGGCAAGTTCCACAACGTCACCAACCCGAAGGCGCTGCCGAAGATCTTCACGCAGGAGGCGGCGGTGGTGACCCGCTCGCTGATCGCCGAGGGCGACTTCCGGCCCCAGGTCGTCGCGGGGCTGCCGGGACCGGTGCGGGGTTTCGGCGCGGTGCCGGCGGTGCGCGGCTATGTGGTGACGGTGCCGCGGGAAGGGCTGTCGCAGGTGGCGATCTCGATTCCCGCGAAGGACGCGAAAGACCCGCTCTTCGCCTGGTGGAACCACGGCATCGGGCGTTCGTTCGCCTTCACGTCCGACGCGACGAACCGGTGGGGCTCGGCGTGGACGGGCTGGAGCGACTACCGCGCGTTCTGGGAGCAGGCGGTGCGCTGGCTGATGCGTCCGGCGTCGCCGCAGAACCTGTCTGTGCGTACGCGGGTGGAGGGCGAGACGGCGATCGTCGAGCTCGAGGCGGTGGGCGAGGACGCGGGCTTCCTGAACTTCCTGCGGACGACCTCGACGGTGTTGGCGCCGGACGGCACGGCTCGGCCTCTTGGTCTGCAGCAGGTGGGTCCGGGCCGCTATCGGGGCGAGTTCGCGGCGTCCGAGACCGGGTCGTATCTCGTGAACGTCTCGGTGCCGTCGACGCGGGAGGGCGACCCGAGTTCGAGCGTGCAGGCCGCGGTGGGGATCCCCTACGCGAAGGAGTTCCGGGCGGTGCGCGACAACGCGACGCTGCTCGAGCAGGTGGCCGAGCGGACCGGCGGCCGCGTGCTGCGGATGGACGAGGTCTCGCTGGCGGACGCGTTCGACCGGACGGGCCTGGCGATTCCCCGCAGCCCGAAGCGGATCTGGGATCTCCTCGCGATCCTGGCCGCGGCGATCTTCCTGGTCGACGTCGCGGTGCGGCGGCTGGCCTTCGACCGCGAGGAGGCGAGGCGGCTCGCGGCGGCGGCCATCGGCCAGCAGACCGAAGCCGGTGACGCGACGGTCGAGGCGTGGAAGAAGGCCCGCGGGAAGGCGAAGTCGCCGGCGGCGGCGGAAGTTCCCGAACCGATCGCGGGCGGGCCGAGGATCGACGTGGGTGCCGAGACCCGCGGCGAGGGGACGCGCACGACGGCGAATCCGGCGGCCGCGGCGAGCGAGAGGAAAGAAGAACGGAAGCCCGACGGCGACGAGGCTTCGCCGACCTCGCGGCTGCTGAAGGCCAAGCGCCGTGCCCATGGTGGTGACGATGCCGAAGGCGGAAAGACCGATGGCTGACGCCACTCCCACCGCCGCGGCCGGCCTCGACGAGGCCTTCGACGACGTCGCCGACGCGCGGCGTCGCTGCGAGGCGTTCCGCGAGGTCTTCCTCGCCCTGCGGGCCGAGATCGGCCGCGTCCTGGTCGGACAGACCGAGGTCGTCGACCTCACGCTTGCCGCGCTCTTCGCCGACGGGCACGTCCTGCTCGAGGGCGTGCCGGGGCTCGGCAAGACGCTCCTCGTCCGCACCCTCGGCGAGTGCCTGCGGCTGGACTTCTCGCGGATCCAGTTCACGCCCGACCTGATGCCCGCCGACATCACCGGCACCACGCTCTTCGTCGTCGACGAGCGGACCGGCCGTCGCGAGTTCACCTTCCGGCCCGGGCCGATCTTCACGCAGCTGCTGCTGGCCGACGAGATCAACCGGGCCACGCCGAAGAGCCAGTCGGCGCTGCTCGAGGCGATGCAGGAACGCAGCGTCACCGTCGGCGGGGTCACGCACCGGCTGAAGCGGCCGTTCCTCGTGATGGCCACGCAGAACCCGATCGAGCAGGAGGGGACCTATCCGCTGCCGCAGGCCCAGCTCGACCGGTTCCTGCTGAAGATCACGGTGCCCGCGGCGAAACGCGACGACCTGAACGAGATCCTGCGCCGCACGACCGGCGGCGAGACGGCGACGGTGAGGCCGCTGCTCGACGCCGACCGCATCGAGGCCGCCCAGCGGCTCGCCCGGCGGATCGTGATCGCCCCGCATGTCCAGGATTACCTCGTGCGGCTGGTGCTGGCGACGCACCCCGACGGCGAACGATGCCCGGAGGACCTGCGGAACTACATCAGGACCGGCGCGAGCCCGCGGGCGGCGCAGGCGTTGGCGACGACCGGTCGCATCGTCGCCCTGATGGACGGGCGTTACGCGGTCGGTTTCGACGACCTGCGGAAGGTCGCGCTACCGGTCCTGCGGCATCGCATCGAGCGGACCTTCGAGGCGGAAGCGGACGGGCTGTCGACCGATGACCTCGTGCGCACGATCCTCGAGCGCACGCCGACCCTCGAGCCGGCGGCGGGGGGGCGGGCGTGAACGACGCGAGCATGCGACGGCGACGGGCGCCGGCTGGGAGCGTCGGGCTTGCCCGACGCGGATCCACGCGAACGCCGTCTCGCCCCCCGGCGCGGAACGACGGGGCCATGCCCCGTCGGGGATCGACGCGTCGGCCGTCCGCGAGCTGGACAGGCACTCGAAGCCCTCCCCGTCCCGCGTCGGCCAAGGCCGACGCTCCATGCGCCGGCCTCGGTCGGAGCCGGTGCCAGGAGTCGGCCCCATGACCCGCCCGACGACCTTCAGCGGCAAGCCGCCCGCACTCAAGCGGCCGACCCGCATCGACGAGCTGCTTGATGCCCGCGTCATGGCCCGGCTCGACGGGCTCGACGTGATCACGCGGAAGATCTTCGCGGGCCGGGTGCAGGGCGAGCGGCGCAGCCGCCGCCGCGGCATGAGCGTCGAGTTCGCCGACTTCCGGCCGTACGTCCACGGCGACGACCTCCGGTTCGTCGACTGGAACATCTACGGCCGGCTCGACCGGCTCTTCCTGAAGGTCTTCCTCGAGGAGGAGGACCTCTCGCTCGTCGTCGTCGTCGACGAGACGCCCTCGATGCGGTGGGGCAACCCCGACAAGTTCGTCTTCGCCCAGCGGCTCGCGATGTGCCTCGGCTACATCGGGCTCGTGAACCACCACCGCGTGACGATGGCGAGCTTCGGCACGCACGGGCTGAAGCTGCTCGCGAACCAGCGGGGCCGCCGCCGGGCGTGGGATCTCGGGAAGTGGATCCTCGGGCTCGACCCGACGCCCGAGGAACGCGCGGTGGACGGCGAAAGGCGTCCGACCCCGGTCGGCTTCGAGGAGGCGTGCAAGACGCTCGCCCTGCGGCGGCAGGGACGGGGCGTGATGATCATCCTCTCCGACTTCCTCCATCCCGAGGGGTACGAGAAGGCCCTCCGCTACGTCTCGGGCGGCGGCTACGACACCTTCGCGATGCAGGTCCTGTCGCCGGAGGAGATCGACCCCGCGGCCCACGGCGTGAACGGCGATCTCCGGCTCGTCGACGTCGAGAGCGGCCAGGAGCAGGAGGTCACGATCACCCCCGCGGTGCTCGCCGCCTACCGCGAGCGGCTCGACGCGTACTGCGGCGGACTGCGCGAGTTCTGCGTGCGGCGAGGGGTCACGCACCTCCTCATCGACACCGCGATGGATCTCGACACGCTGCTGCTCGATTACCTGCGGAAGCGGGGGCTCCTGCGGTGAACTTCCTCACCCCGCTCGCCGGCGTCCTGCTCGCCGCCGCGGTCATCCCGCCGCTCGTCGCGCTCTACTTCCTGAAGCTCCGGCGGCAGAAGCGGACTGTCGCGAGCACGCTGCTCTGGAAGCGGTCGGTCGAGGACCTGCGGGCGAACGCGCCGTTCCAGCGGCTGCGGCCGAATCTGCTGCTTTTCCTGCAGCTTCTCGTGATCGGCCTGGTCGCGTTCGCCCTCGCCCAGCCGCAGGTCGATGCGGGGCTCGTGGCGGGCGGACGCACCGTGCTGCTCATCGACCGCTCGGCGTCGATGAATGCGACCGACGTCGCGACGGAGCGCGAGCCGGCCCTCACGCGGCTTGGGCTCGCGAAACGCGAGGCCGCCGCCCGCGTCGAGCGGCTTTTCGGCGGCGGCCTCTTCGCGGGCGGGGCCGAGGTGATGGTCATCGCCTTCGCCGACCGGGCCGAGGTGCGGATTCCCTTCAGCGACAACCGGGCCGCGGTGCTCGAGGCGATCCGCGCGATCGAGCCGACCGACGGGGCTACAAGAGTCGGCGAGGCCCTGCAACTTGCCCGGGCGTTCACGCTTTCCGCGAACCCCGACGAGGTCGATCCCGCGTCGCTCGAGCCGCCGGCGCTCGAGCTTTACTCCGACGGCCGCATCGCCGACCTCGGCGAGCAGGCGATCAAGCCCGGCGAGGTGGTTCGCTACCGCACGGTGGGCACCGCGACGCCGCGGAACCTCGCGATCGTCGGCGTCGCGGCCGAGCGCAGCCCCGAGAGCCCCGACCGGATCCAGGTCTTCGGGGCCCTCGCGAACACCGGCGGCGAGGCGGCGAGCGCGGATCTCCAACTGTCGGTCGACGGCGCCGTGCGGGCGCTCACGCCCAAGCCGGTCGAGGTGGCGGCGCTCGAGATCGGGAAGGACCCGGGCGACCCGCCGCGTGTCCCCGGTCGCGAGCAGGTCGTCTTCCTTCCGTTCGCCCAGCCGCGCGACGCGGTGATCGAGGTCGCGCAGCTCACGAAGGACGACCTCGCGGTCGACGACGCGGCGGCCCTCGTCGTTCCCCCCGCGAAACGTCTTCGCGTCGCGATGGTCGGCGGATCCGGCGGCCCCGGCTTCGCGACGCGATCGGTGCTCGAGGGTATGGCCCTCGAGGGGCTCGTGACGCTCTCGGCCGCCGAGTTCGAGGCGCTCGTGGATTCCGGCGAGACCGACCGGCACGACGTCTACGTGATCGAGAACCACGTGCCCCGCGACGGCAAGCCGCTGCCGCCCGGCCGCTATCTGACCTTCGGCGGCGTGCCGCTCGCCGGCCTCAACCCCTACGGCGAGAACGAGAACGCGTACCCCCGGACGAACCGCGAGGACCATCCGATCTTCCGCTTCGTGACGCTCGACGACCTCTTCGTCTCGAAGCTGCAGGCGATCGCGCCGAGCCGCGACTTCGAGGTGCTGGCCGAGGCGAGCACCGGACCGATGATCGTCGCCCACGAGCGGGGCGGCGTGCGGGTGCTGCACGTCGCGTTCGATCCGCTCGACTCGAACTGGCCGTTCCTGCGGAGCTTCGTGAACTTCGTGCCGAACGCCCTCGAGTGGCTCGGCTCGGCGGGCGACGCCCTCGCGAACGCCGGGCTGCGCCCGGGCGAGACGGTGTCGATCCCGATTCCGGCGCGGGCCGAGTCGCTCTCGCTGCGGCTGCCCGACGGGACGGTCGTGCCGGTCGCGTCGCGCGGCACCGGCGAGTTCAGCTACGGGCCGCTGCGGACCGTGGGCATCTACGAGGCGAGCTGGACCGAGCCGGGGCGCGACGGCCGGCAGTCGCGGCGCTTCGCCGTGAACCTGCTCGATCCGGCGGAAAGCGACCTCGCGGCCGCCGCGGAACTGCCGCTCGGGAACGACCTCGTGACGGGGCGGGCGGTGACCGCCAACGCCCGCAGCAGCCTCTGGCCGTGGGTGCTCGGGCTGTCGCTCGCCCTGGTGCTCTTCGAGTGGTGGGTGTACCAGCGGCGGGCCGCGTGAGCGCAATCGGCTTTCGACGAAGCGACGCCAGGGAGCGTCGGCCTGCGGCCGACGCGTGACGCAACCGGCGTCCGCCCCCGCCTCAGGCCGGCTCGCCGCGCATCCCGAGCCGCTTCGCGAGTTCCGCCCGCGAGCGGACGCCGAGCTTGGCGTAGAGCCGCTTCACGAGCGTCGCGACGGTGTTCATCGAGACCCCGAGATCGTCCGCGATCCGCCGGCGGCCGAGGCCGTCGCGCAGGCAGATCGCCACCGTCCGCTCGCGGCTCGAGAGCGTCGCGACCCGCTCCTCGATGCTTCGGGCGACCTCGTCCACCCGCTGCATGCCGACCACCTCGACCGTCGGCTGGGGCGGGATGCCCGGCTCGAGCGGCTCGAGCGAGACCGTCAGGTGGTAGGTGCACCACGGGGGTTCCGGAGCGCCCTGGCCGCGACGGGTCGCGGTCGCCCGGAAGTGCCGCGCGAGCGACTCGAGGATCTCGCGGACCCGTCGCAGTTCCTCGGCGTCGAGGGCCGCGGTGATCGTCCCGCGGTAGATCTCCTCGTCGGCCCTCCGGGTCTTGAAGGTCTTCGCACGCTCCTCGACGGTGCGGCGGCGGACCTCGCCGTGGAGGCGTTCGAGGGCCGTGACGATCGCCTCGTCGGCCGCGTCCCCGTCGCGGTATCCGACGACGATCTCCTCGCGGGCGACGCGCCACCGGGCCTCGCAATTCGTCTCGCCCGTGGGATCCACCTCGACGAGCGGCCCGACCGATGCGAGCGACCGGAGACCGGCGTCGATCCTCGTCCGATGCCATCCGAACGACTCCGCGAGCTCGGTCGCCGTCGCGGTCCGACCGAGACGGCGCAGGTGTTCCCAGAGGGAAAGCCGATCGCCGTCGGCGAGCACCTCGGCCAGACCCGCCCCGCGCAGGTCGAGAACCGGCTCCGCCGGCCCGTGCTGCCCCGCCGGGCCGGACCATCGCGCGACGATCGGCGGCAGGTCACCGGCCCGCTCGACGCCGAGCTTGCGGTGGACGGCCCGGGCGTGCCCGGCGACGGTGGTCGTCCCGATGCCGAGGCTCGCCGCGATCTCCTGCCGCGATCGTCCGGCGGCGAGGAGGCGGGCGACCGCAAGCTCCCGGCCGGTCAGTGTCGCGGGGATCTCGCCCCCCGGACCCGTCGGGCGGGATTCGCCCAGCATCCATGCGTCGGACCCCGTCCCGAGCGGGATCAAACGGATCAGCGGCCACCGCGGCACACCGTCCTCGAGCGCGGCGAGGTTGATCTCGAGCACGTGCGTGCAGCCGTGCGCCTTCGACGGCGGCGTCCCGAGGAATCGCGCCGTGCTGGCGTGCAACAGCCGCGGAAGCTCGAGCATGAGTTCCCAGAACGGTCGCCGCTCGTCGCGGCCCCAGCGTCCCGACCAGGCTCCCGCGAAGCGGTCCGCGGCCTGGCCCGTGTGGACATGACGCCGGATCTTCCGTCGCCACGCCGGGCTGAACAGCTCGTCCATGCAGCCGGTCAGCACCTCGTCGACCGGATCGTTCACCCGGTACCCGACGATGATGGCCTCGCGGGTGGTCCGCCAGGCGGGCGCCCGACGCCGAGCGGACGCCTTCACCCGCTCGGCGAGACCCGCCTCGCAGAGGCGATCGAGGCAGTCGTGGACCCGGTCGAGCCGGAGGTCGGTCGCCTCCGCGAGGACCCCCGCCTCGGTCGGGGTTCGGGCCCGCCGCAGCAGTTCCCATAAGGAGAGGGCGTCCACGTCGCCGAGGACATCGGTCAGGCCGGGGTCGCGGATGTCGAGGTGGGCGCAGGGGGCCGTCATCGTTCGCTCGACTCGCTCGGAAAGGGCCGGAAGCGTAGCGGGAGGGGGGCGGGAGCGGGGCGGGTCGGAAGCGACGCCCGGCCGGCACCCTGCGAACCGGGTGACACGGCGGCGGAAACCTCAGGGTGCGGCGAGTTTTTGTTTGATCCGGCCCCGGGACGGCGTCAGACTCGCGGTTTCCGTCCCGACCGGCGTTCGTCCAAGGCCGATCGACCGCCACCGCCAAGTCCCGATTTCCCCATCCGCCGGCGTCCGGATCGTGCTGTCCAGACCTCCGGTCCAGATCCCCGGGCCGCTTCCGAGTTCGCACCATGAAGAAGATCCTCTCCGACTGTCTCGCCCTCGCGGCCGCCATGATCGCCCCCGTCGCCGCGGCGGACGTGACGATTACGTTGACGAGCCGGTCGTTCACGGGAGGAGGATCCGTCGTGATCCCGTCGCTGTCGGGCACCCTGACGGGGGCGAGCATCAACCTGACGGCCGTGAGCGGTAGTTCGTACTCTTCCGACCTCACGGTCGTCGTCACGCCTGGTTCATCCGCACCGGTTGGTGGAACTCCGAAGATCGGTCTTGCGCAGATCGGTGGCTGGTGGGGCGACTTCGTCCTCAACTCGAACGCGAACACGAGGCTCTACTGGGGGACCCAAGCCTCGTCGGAGACCGCTGTGCCGTTGGTTCGCGGCCCGGTCAACTTCACCTCCTCGTTCAACCTCACCACGAACTCCGCGTATCGCGTGTGGATCACGAATGGATACACCTCGGGGAACGGCACCTTCTCCGCCACGGTCACCCTCCACGGCGTGAGCGGACCGTCGTACTACGCGGATAACGATGGTGACGGCTTCGGCGCGGGCGCGGCCACCGTGCTGTCGAGCGCGTCAAGCAGCGGCACGGCGGCCATCACGTACAGCGGCGTTCCCTCCGGCTCTGTGACCAACAACTCCGACTGCGACGACACGAATCCTTCGATCGGTGTCGCGACCACCACCTACTACCGCGATCAGGACGGCGACGGGTATGGCACGCCGAGTACCTCGCAGTTGGTTTGCACGCAGCCGTCTGGTTACGTCACGGACAACACCGACTGCAACGACTCGGACGCTGCGGCCTACCCGGGCGCGGCCGAGACCTGCGCGAACGACGGTACGGACAATGACTGCGACGGCGAGGCGAACGCCGACAGCGAGGCCTCGGACGCGACGTCGTACTACACCGACTCCGATTCGGACGGTTACGGCGCCGTGGGCTCGGCGGCGGTCGCGTCCTGCACGGCGGTCGCGGGCCGGGCGGCGAGCAACACCGACTGCAACGACTCGAGCTCGTCGGTCTACCCCGGCGAGGCCGAGACCTGCGCGAACGACGGCACGGACAACGACTGCGACGGCGAGGCGAACGCGGACAGCGAGGCGAGCGACGCGACGGCGTATTACGCCGACGCGGACAGCGACACCTACGGCAGCCAGTCGGCATCGGCGACGATGTCGTGCTCGCCGGTGGCCGGTTCGGTGACCGACAACACCGACTGCAACGACGCGAGCGCCTCGGTCTACCCCGGCGCGGCCGAGACCTGCGCGAACGACGGCACGGACAACGACTGCGACGGGACATCGACGGACGACGCGGAAGCTTCCGACTCGACCTCGTACTACACGGACGGCGACACCGACGGGTACGGGGCCGTGGGGGCGACGGCGGTGAAGTCCTGCTCGGCGGTGGCGGGCTCGGTCACGAACAACACCGACTGCAACGACTCGAGCGCCTCGGTCTACCCCGGCGCGGCCGAGACCTGCGCGAACGACGGGACCGACAACGACTGCGACGGCGAGGCGAACGCCGACAGCGAGGCCTCGGACGCGACGGCGTACTACCCCGACACGGACGGCGACAGCTACGGCGACCTGGGCGGCGCGGCGACGATGTCGTGCACGACGGTGGCGGGCTCGGTGACGAACAACACCGACTGCAACGACGCGAGCGCGTCGGTCTACCCCGGCGCGGCGGAGACCTGCGCGAACGACGGCACGGACAACGACTGCGACGGGACGTCGACCGACGACGCGGAAGCCTCCGACGCGACGGCGTACTACCCCGACACGGACGGCGACAGCTACGGCGACCTGGGCGGCGCGGCGACGATGTCGTGCACGACGGTGGCGGGCTCGGTGACGAACAACACCGACTGCAACGACGCGAGCG
>JBIKVN010000031.1:0-18562 GCA_044356865.1 Phycisphaerales bacterium
TGAGAAGCGCCCCCGCGATGCCCGCGCAGGGAAAAAGGAGCAGCCACCAGTGGCTCCGGACCAGATTCAACTCCGGCAGCCCGTCGGCGGCGAGGTTTCCCCAGCTCGGAAGCGGTTCGCGGACCCCAATCCCGAGGAAGGACAGGAAGCTCTCGCTCAAGATGGCGCTCGGCACCGCCAAGGTCGCCGCCACGGTGATCGGGGCGAAGAGGTTCGGGAGAAGGTGTCGGAAGAACATCCGCCGCCAGGGCAGGCCGGCGGCCCGGCACGCCTCGAGGAAGGGTTGGCGGCGCAGCGACAGGACCTGCCCGCGAATGATCCGGGCCGTCGTGAGCCACGAGACGCCGCCGATCGCCGCGAGCAGCGTCGCGACGTTGATCCCCTGCCGCACCGCGACCGGCAGGTCGGCCCCCGCCCGCTCGACGACGCCTTCCGCCGCCACCGCGATGAGCACGACGAGCAAGACCGACGGCAATCCGTACAGCACGTCGACGACCCGCATCAGGAGTGCGTCGGTCCGCGGCCCGGCGAGGCCCGCGATCGACCCGTAGAGCGTCCCGATCAGGACCGAGAGGGCCGCCGCCGAGATCCCGATCGCGAGGCTCACCGCGCCGCCGAGCAGCCAGCGAACCAGGAAGTCGCGGCCGAGCCGGTCGGTGCCGAGGGCGAGCCCCGGAAGGTACGACGCCGACTCCGCCGCCGCGTCGAGACGCTCCCGCTCGCCCGGCAGGTGGCCCCACCACGACGGTGGCAGGAGATTCAGCTCGAGGTTCGCGGCCTCGTAGCGCCGCACCGGCAGGCCGCCCGAACCGGTCGTCGACCCGATCGTGTAAGGCAGCGAAAGCAGGCAGGCGAGAACGAGCGACCCGAACACGATCGCCCCGACCCAGCCGCTTGCGGACAGCCGGCGTCCCGCCCCGCGGGAGACGGTCGCGACGGTCGGGGCGGCGGTCGCAGGGTTCATGCGGCCGCGATGGTAGTGGCCCGCTCAGCGGGGCGCCGGCGGCTTGGACGGCGCCCCGCCGCGCGGCTCGCCCTCGCCCCGGCCGCCGCGCGGGGCAAGCAGTTCGAACGGATGCCCGGACGGGGCCTTGCGGGTCATCCGCTCGACGACCTCGGCGGCTCGCTCGCCGCTCGCCTCGGTGTCGGCCGCGAGTTCGGCGCGGAACTCCTCGACGGTCCGCTCGAGGGCCGCCAACTCTTCCGTCCGGGCCTTCAGCCCGAGCTCGACGCTCACCCTCGCCGCCTCGTCAAGCCGCGCGGCCAACTCGGCGACGCGAGCCTCGTCACCGGCCTCGCGGGCGGCGTGGAAGGCGATGGCGATCTCCCGCACCTCGCCCTGCTGGCGCAACTCGGCGACCTTCAGCTCGTAGAGGGCCGGGTTCCGATCCTTGAGCACCGCCAAGGCCATCAGCCGCCGGGCCCCCTGCTGGAGCCCCCGGCGCGTGCCCTCGGGATCGGTGGCCATCCGATCCTCGACCGCGGTCGCCCACGCCGGGTTCACGTCACGAAGAACCTCCATCATCCGCCCCTGCAGGTCGGGCCACGAATCGCCGGGCTCGCCGTCGCCGCGCAGGCCCCGCGGCGGACCGAAGCCGCGACGCTCGCCGGGACCGGGGCGACGTTCGTCCGCTGCCGGAACGGCCGGCCGCTCACCCCCGGCCGGCGGATCGGCGGCCAGGGCAAGGCCCGCCACGAACAGCATCGCGGCGGAACCCGCCCACGGGGCGAGGCGAGCAGATCGGACGGGCGTTCGGCACTGCGTCATGGATGCACCGGGAAGGAAGTAGGGGTCTGGAAAGAACGGATTCTCGCCGGCCATGGCCCTCAACGGAGCGTCGCGCCCGATCGGGAGCTACCGCCCGCCAGGATCGCGCCGACCTCGCCGGCCATCTCGTCGAAGCCCGCGTCACGGGTCTCGAGCACCGGCACCACCGATGCCCATGCCGGCGAGTGCTCGAACGACGCGTCGCCGGTCCAATCCTCGCTCCAGCGGCTTGCGTCGCGTTCGATGAGGGCGACCAGGACCGACTCGGCCGCCGAGGCTCGCTCGGTCGGGCTCGACGCCGCCGGGTCGGCCGCGGGGGCCGGGGCCTCGACGATCTCGATCGGGGCCACGACCGGGGCCGGAGCCGTCGCGGCGTCGTCGCCGCCCGAACGGAGGAACACCGTGAGCATGGCCGCCGCCGCGAGACCGCCGCCGACATACAGCGCCCAACGCCAAGCCGCGACGCCCGAAGCCGCCGGCCGGCGAACCGGGGTCGCCGGGAGAGCCACCATCGCCACCGTCGCACGATGGATCCGCTCGGCCCGCGCCGCGTCGGATCGGGCCCACCCGGCCAGCGCTTCCGACAGCAGCGCATCGGCCGCCCGAAGATCGGCGGGCACTTCCGGGGTCCGGTCGTCCTCGTGGCCGTCGAATGGTTGGGGTCGTCGGGTCATGGTCGTCTTCCTCCCGGGGGCTCGCCCGCTCGGCGATGGGAAACGGGCCATCGCGTCCCGGATTGCATGTCTCCCGCCCTCGATTCAGATCCCATCGATCCCCCTCGCGGCCAGAAAATCCCGCAACTTCCGCAGGGCCCGATGATGCCGGGCGAGCAACGTACCGAGCGGCTCGCCGAGCGTGTCCGCCATCTGCTGGAAACTCATCCCGCCGACATGGCGAAGGGTGATAACCTCGCGATCGGACTCCCCGAGCGAGGCGATCGCATCGACGAGGGCGGTCCGCACGGCCGGTTCGACTCCCCCGCCGCCCGGGGCCGGACGGCCCACCAGTTCGGCCAGGGTCCCGCCTTCGATGGCCACCGCGTGCCGCTTCCGCCGCCGCATCTCGTCGCGGAGGCGGTTCATCGCGATCCGGAAGAGCCACGACTCGAAGGCCCCCCGCTCGACGTACCCGGCGAGTTTCGCGGCCACCGTCGCGAACGCCGACTGGGTGATCTCCTCGGCCAGTTCCGGATCGCCGCACTGGGCCCGGACGAATCCGAAGACCGGCCCCGAATGACGGTCGACCAGCCCGCGCCACGCCGCCTCGTCGCCGCGGGCCGCCCGCGCGACGAGGTCCGCGGTGGCGATGCCGATCGGCCCGCCCGTGGGCGGCGACGGATTCCTCGCCGGGGCTCGTGTCGCGTCGCGGCTCATGATCGATGGGCCCCCTCCAGACGCCCCAACCGCCGCGAGATTGCACGGTTGCCGCCGGACCGCCTCAGATCGGGATGTCGTCGTCGTCGACCGCCCGCCCCGCCGGGATCCGCGCGGCAGCCGCCGGCCGCGGCCGCCCGGTCTCCTGCGGCGGTACCGCATAGGAAATGCTGCGGAACGAGGTGCTGTTGCCGTCCCACGACATGTCCACGGTGCCGGTCGGGCCGTTGCGCTGCTTCGCGAGGATGAGCTCGGCGACGCCCACCTTGTCGGCGTTCTGCTCGGCCCAGTCGGGATCCTGCTTGTGGTAGTACTCCTCGCGGTGGAGCATCATGACCACGTCGGCGTCCTGCTCGATCGAGCCGGACTCGCGAAGGTCGCTCATGCGGGGCCGGTGGCCCTCGCGCTGTTCCGACGCCCGGTTCAGCTGGCTGAGGCAGATCACCGGCACCGAGAGCTCGCGGGCCATCGCCTTGATGCCGCGGCTGATCTCGCTGACCTCGAGCTGGCGGCTCTCGACGCGGCTGCCCGAGCTCATGAGCTGCAGGTAGTCGATCACCACCGCCTCGATGCCCGTCCGCTCGCGCAGGCGGCGGGCCTTCGAGCGCATCGCCAGCAGCGTGAGCCCCGGGGTGTCGTCGATGAGGATCCGGGCTTTCGACAGCTCGTCGCAGGCCGCAAGCAGCCGCTGGTTGTCGTCGGCGCGAAGCATGTTCCGCCGCAGCCGCTGCCCGTCGACCCGCGCCCGCGAGCAGAGCATGCGCTGCACGAGCTGCTGCTTGCCCATCTCGAGGCTGAAGAAGAGCGTCGGATGCCCGGCCAGGGCCATGTGCTCGACGAAGTTGAGGGCCAGCGCGGTCTTTCCCATCGAGGGCCGGGCGGCCAGGATGACCATCTCGCCCTTCTGGAAGCCGCTGGTCATCTCGTCGAGGTCGGCGAATCCGCTGGTGATCCCCGTGAGATGCCGGCCATCGTGCTCCTCGATGAGCCGCATCGTCTCGTGGATGAGGTCCTTGATGTCGCTCGCCGCCGCCGACTCGCGGCGCTGGGCGATCTGGAAGATCCGCTGCTCGGCCCGTTCGAGCAGCTCGTTCGCGGGTTCGCGGGTCCCGTGGGCCTCCTGGAGGATCTCGCCGGCGGCGACGATGAGCTCGCGGACCGTCGCCTTCTCGCGGACGAGCCGGGCGTAGTGGGCGGCGTTCGCGGCGCTCGGTACGCCCTCGGCAAGCTGCACGAGGTAGTCGAGCCCGCCGACCTCCTCGAGCAACCCCTTGTCGACGAGCCGCTGGTTGAGCTGGACGAGGTCGAGCGAGGCGACCTGGTCGTAGAGCTCGACCATGGTCTCGTAGAGCACCCGGTGGGCGGGGCGGAAGAAGTCGTCGCCGCCCCGCAGCACCGGTACCACGTCGCCGATCACGCGGTGGTCCCAGAGCATCGCCCCGAGCAGGCTCATCTCGGCCTCGACCGCCGCGGGCGGGATGGCCTCGAAGAGCCGCGTCAGGTCGGGCGGCGGGGTCCGCTCGCGGCGTTGGCCGCGGCGTGGGGGGGATCCTTCATCCATGGGCGGCGGATGCTATCGCCGCGGACCCGCTCCGCAGTCTCTCCACAATCGCCTGTCGATTGGACCTTCGACCCGAAGTCCGCCCGCGAACCCGCCCGGTCAATCCTCGTCGGCCGCGACCGAGACCGCGACGGCCTTGCCGTCGAGCCGCTCCTTCATGAGCCGGCCGATCTTGAACTTGACCGTCCGCTTCGGGGGCACCGCGACCCGCTCGAGGGTCTTGGGGTTCTGGGCGACCCGGGCCGAGCGGGACTTGGTCTCGAAGACTCCGAAGTCCCGGAACTCGAGCCGGTTGCCCTTGCCGAGCTCGGCGATCACATGGTCGAGGAACGCCTGCACCGCCCGCTTCACGTCAGCCCGCTTGAGCTGGGTCTCCTCGGCGATGCGGTCGATCAGTTCCTTCTTCGTTGTCGTTGCCATGCGCACCCCACGCCTGAGGAGAGGAAAGGGACCAAGGACCAGGGACCGATCCGGCGGGCGCTCGTCGCAAACCCGCCGACCCCCGAAGCGAGGACGCAGTATCAAGAGGCCGACCCCCCCGAGTCAAGACCGAAACCGCGCCGGACGCGGCCTTTCCCGAAACCGGACGCGTCGGAGCCGTTCGGCGGGGACCGGCCGTTTCTGCGGAAAAATCGCGGGAAGCCGCTTGCCTCGGCCGGAATCGCCCTTCCCGTCGGTCAACGCACCTCGGCCGCGTCGAGGCGGCGGATCCGGTCGACGATCGCGGTGCTGCCAAGCCCGGGCCGGTGGGCAAGAAGCCGCATCTCGATGCCGAGCCGCTGCACGAGCCCGTGTTCACGCACCTGCTCGGGCCGGTAGTCGCCCCCCTTCACGTAAATGTCGGGCCGGATCCGCTCGAGCAGGTTTTCGGCGGTGGGCTCGGGAAAGACCGTGAGGTAGTCGATGCACTGCAATTCGCCGAGGATCTCGAGCCGCTCGGTCTCCGAGAAGATCGGCCGCTCGGGGCCCTTCTGCCGCTTCACCTCGGCGTCGGCGTTGATGCCCACGACCAGCACGTCGCCGCAGCGACGGGCCTCGCGGAGGTACGCGACATGGCCGGCGTGGATCACGTCGAAGCAGCCGTTCGTGAGCACGATGCGCCGTCCCGCCTCGCGGTGCACGGCGAGCTCGACGAGCAGATCCTCGAGCGAGCGGGACTTGCCCGCGGCGCGGTCGGTCATCGCGAGGATCGAGCCGCGGATCCGCGAGAGCGGGATCGGCTGGGCCCCGAAAACCTCGACCTCGAGACCCGCGGCGGCGTTCGCGAAGGTGACCGCGTCGGCCCAGGCGAGACCGTTCGCAAGCGCCGCGGCGAGGGCCGCAAGCACCATGTCGCCGGCCCCGGTCACGTCGTAGACGGTTCGGGCGACGGTGGGCACGAGGACGGGCGGACCGCCCTTCTCGAGCAGCAGCGCCCCGTGCCGGTCGAGGGTGAGCACCACCGCGTCAAGCCGCACCTCGGCCAGCAGCTTCCGGGCGAGCTCGGCGTTGTGCTCGGGGGACGCGTCGAGCGGGGTCGACATGCCCGTGGCCTTCTCGGCCTCGCTGCGGTTCGGGGTGACCGCGGTGGCGCCGCCGTAGCGCGAGTAATCCTCGATCGAGGCGGGATCGACCAGCACGGGCTTGCCGAGCCGCCGCGCTTCGGCGATCACGCCGTGGCAGACCTCGACGCTGCAGACGCCCTTGGCGTAGTCCTCGAGGCAGACCACGTCGGCCCAGGCGATCGCGGGACGGACCGCGGCGAGCAGCCGGGCCGCGACCTCGGCGGCGAGCGGCTCGCGACTCTCGAAGTCGACGCGGAACATCTTCTGCGGATGGCGATGCTGGGCCAGCCCGACGAGGTTCCGCTTCACGGTGGTGGGTCGCGACGGGTCGACGAGCAGCCCGCTCGCGTCGCAGCCGGCCTCGCGAAGGTGCCGCCGGAGCGACTCCCCCTCGGGATCGTCGCCGGTCACGCCGAAGCAGCGGACCTCGGCCTCGAGCCCGCGCAGGCAAAGGGCCACGTTGCTCGATCCGCCCGGGGAATCGCGGATGTCGCGCGGGCTGCCCGCCATCAGCACCGGGACCGGGGCGTCGGGCGAAAGCCGCTCGGCGGCGCCGTAGACGTGCTGGTCGAGCATGAAGTCGCCGATGACCGCGACCTTCGGCGCCCGCCAGTCGGCGAGAGCCCGCAAGACCCGCTCGAGCGAGGGAATCGCGGGCCCGGGCATTCGGGCGTTCGGGTCGTTCGGCATGGGTGGGGGAATCCTACCGGCGGAGGTTCGCGCGGGCGGCCGACGCGAGCCGTTCCCGGAGCGGTTCCTCGCCGCCGAGAAACGCCAACTCCAGCCTCGGAATCGCCACCTCGACGCCCGGGGGAAGCGGACGCGCGGCGAGTTTCACCCAGTCCTTTCGGGTCGTGAGGACCAATCCCGGGCCGCGGCCGCTTGCGAGGGCCGCGTCGCCGGCCGGCCCGCGCCACGGGGCGTGGTCGCGGGCAATCGTCTCCCGCTCGATCGACACGCCCGCGCGTCGGGCCGCGACGACGAAGGCCGCGGGATTTCCGATCCCGGCGACGAGGGCGACGGGACGCCCCGCCAGCCAAGCGACCGGCTCGACCCGCGATCCGGCCGGCGAGACCACCTCGATCGACGACCAGCGATGGTCGCACCAGGCGAAGGGCTCGAGCCCGTGATGGCGACGGATCGCCGCCGCCAGCTTCCCGTCGAACCCCGCCGCCCGGGTGACGACGACCAGATCGGCCCGGCGCAACGCTCCGGCCGGCTCCCGCAGCCAACCCGCCGGCAGCAGCCGCCCGCCGAGCCCCGGACGGGTGGCGTCGACGAGCACCAGGTCGAGATCGCGGGCGAGCCGTCGATGCTGGAACCCGTCGTCGAGCAGGACGCAATCGAGCCGCTCGCCGCGGGCAAGGGCCGCGCTCACCGTCGCGTGCCGATCGGCGCCGGCCAGCACGGGAACGCCCGGCGCCGTCTCGCGGTACTCGAGCGCCTCGTCGCTTCGCGACGGATCCGCGGCGGCGTAGCCGCGCAGGGCGATCGCCGGCCTCGCCCCCGCCGCCGCAAGCGTCCGCGCCGCCCACGCCACGAACGGGCTCTTGCCGGTGCCGCCGGCGGTGAGGTTCCCCACCGAGATCACGGGGATCGGCAGGCGACGCACGCCGATCCCGCGGTCGCGCCCGAACGAGACCGCCCGCACCGCCAGGCCGTACCCCCACGAGATCGGGATCGCGAGCGGCGCGAACCCCGCCGGCAACGGGCCCCCGCTCATCGCTCGCCTCCCCGCGCGGCGCGGGCCGCACGCCAAGAATCGACATCCTTCCGCCGCTGTTCGTCCAGCGTCCGGCGTTCGATCCGCCACTCCGCGAGGCACGCCATCGCATCGAGCATCGCCAAGGCCACCGCCGCCAGGATCGCCACCAGCGCGATCGCCCACACCATCGCGTACGGAACCGGCCGCTCGTCCGGATCGACGATCGCGAAGCCCGCCGCGACCGCGGGCAATCCCGCCACCGCCGCCCCGAGCGAGATCCGCCGCAGCCGCCGTCGGCCCGCCGGCACCTGCGGATCGCCGAGCCGCGTCCAGTACCACGCGGCCAGCGCCAGCAGCCCGCACGCGACCGGCACGACCGCCAGCACCGGCAGGTGCGTGAGGGCGATCATGCCGGGCCCCCGCGCGTTCCGCAGCCGAGCGAATGCAGGAGCGGTCCGACGCGAAGCATCGGCAAGCCCATCACCGAGGTCGGGTCGCCGTCGCAACGGATCGGCCAGCCCGCCCCGAGCCGCTCGGCCAGGTTGTAGCCGCCGGCCTTGCCCTTCCACGCGCCGCTCGCGACATACCGATCGATCTCGGCGTCTTCGAGATCGCCGACCTCGACGGTGGCGCTGTCGGCGAAAAGCGTCCGCCGCCCGTCGGCAAGCACGCACACTCCGGTCACCGTGCGGTGCGGCCGGCCGCGCCACGATCGCAGGAACGCCGCCGCCTCGGCCGCGTCGCGCGGCTTGCCGACCGGACGGTCGGCGTCGAAGCAGAGCGTATCGGCCGCAAGGACGACCGCCTCGGGTTCGCCCGCCTCGCCGAGCAACCGGGCCACCCGCGCCGCCTTGAACGCCGCGAGGGCCTCGACCAGCGCCGCCGGCAGCAGGAACCGCACCCGCACCGCGTCGTCCTCGAGATCGGCCGCCACGGTCCGCGGCCGGAATCCCGCGGCCTCGAGCAGTTCGCGCCGCCGCGGCGAGGCGCTCGCGAGCACCAGCGGACGGCCGCTCATCGCGTCGCCTCCGGTTCCGCATCCCCGCGATCGAGGGCCGCGAGCACCGTCTCGACCGAGATCGCCCGCATGATCGCGTCGCCGAGGCCCCGATCGCGGTAGTGCACCGGACGGGCGCCGGCGGCGGGCGAGCGGACCACCGAACGCGGCCGTCGGAACGGGCCCGCTTCCGCCGGATCGGTCGGACCGAAAAGCGAGAGCAGCGGCCGGTCGAATCCGACCGCCATGTGCGTGGGCGCGCTGTCGTTGGCGACCACGAGCGAGGCCTCCGCGATCGCGGCCATCGTCTCGCCGATCGAGATCCGGCCCGCCGCATTCACGACCCGCACCCCCGCCGCCCCCGCCGGCCTCGCCGCCTCGACCCGCTCGCGTTCGCCCGCCGATCCGCACAGCACCACCGAATCGAAGCCCCGCCCGAGCAACGCCGTCGCCAACTCGCGCCACCGCTCCGCCGGCCACTCCTTCGAGATCCAACGACTGGTGGGCGCCAACACCGCGTATCGGGTCCCGCTCGCGCCCGCCCCGAGCTCGCGACCGAGCCTCCGCCACGACTCGACCGACTCCGCCGGCGCGACGAGCCGCGCATCGGCGACCGTCGGGATCCCCGCGCCCGCCAGCAGCCCGAGCATCCGCTCGACGGCGTGCCGCTCAGGCACCTGGATCCGCTCGTTGATCCCGAGCCAGCCCAGCTCTCGCGCGTCCGCAAAACCGATCCGCCGGCGAGCCCCGGTCGCGAAGGCCATCAGTCCGCTGCGAAACAACCCTTGGGCATCGACCACGAGATCGAAGCGGCCGCGAAGGCTCGCGAGAAACGCCCAGGTCGCCGCCCCGGCGGAAGGGCTCCGCCAGGACTCGGCGATCCGGCGTCGCGAGTACTCGATGACCTCGTCGACCGCCGGGTGGGCCCGGATCGCGTCACGAAAGGAGTCTCGCACGATCCACGAGATCGAGGCGTCCGGGAACGCCGCCCGCAGGCTTGCCGCCACCGGCACCGAGCGACAGACGTCGCCGAGGGCGCTCGGTCGGATGAGCAGGATCCTCGTGGTGGGGTTTGGAGGCACGCGACTCGCCAAGATGGGCTTGGAGCGGGCCCGAGTATAAGAAGAGGGATCCTCGTTCCCGCCCGCGGCGTATCGCCCGGGGCGCCGCATCGGTTGACGGCGGATGCCGAACCCCGGATGCTTCCCCGTCCCGACGCGCCGATCGGAGCGAACGCGTGCCCACCCCGATGCCCGGACAACCCGCAGACCACGACGCTCCGGACGGCGTGAAGCCGATCGGTCTCGCCGGCGAGGGCGACGACACCGCCCGCTCCCCGGCCGCGGGAACCTCGGCGGGCGAAGGCAGCCGCGCCGGATCGAGCCTCGACACCATGCTCGGGCGGATCGTGGTCGACCGCGGGCTGATGTCGCAGGAAGAGCTGGTGGAGTGCTCGGAGACCGTCAAGCGCTCGGCCACCGCCGGCTCGCCGCGGACCCTCGAGGATGTCCTCGTCGAACGGGAGTTCGTCACCCGCCGGCAGGCCCAGCGGCTCCGCGGCGACCTCGAGGCCGACCGCTCGAGCCAGCGGATCCCCGGCTACAAGATCATCAAGAAGCTCGGGGCGGGCGCGATGGCCACCGTCTTCCTCGGCCGCCAGCTCAGCCTCGACCGCCTCGTCGCGATCAAGGTGCTGCCGAAGAAGTTCTCCGCCGACCCGAAGTTCATCGAGCGGTTCTACAAGGAAGGCCGCGCCGCCGCGAAGCTGAACGACCCCAACATCGTCGGCGCCTACGACGTCGGACAGGCGGGCGAGCACCACTATTTCGTGATGGAGTTCGTCGACGGCGACACCGTCTACGACCGCATCGTCGCCCGGAAGCGGGTTCCCGAGAAGGAAGCGATCGACATCATCCGGCAGGTCGCCTCGGCCCTGAAGCACGCCCACGAGCAGGGCTTCATCCACCGCGACATCAAGCCGAAGAACATCATGATCAACGCCGCGGGCACGGTGAAGCTCGCGGACCTCGGCCTCGCCCGCGCGATTTCCGACAAGGAAGCCGCCGAGGCCGAAAGCGGCCGGGCCTTCGGGACGCCCTACTACATCAGTCCCGAGCAGATCCGCGGGGCGATCGACATCGGCCCGCCGGCCGACATCTACGGGCTCGGGGCGACCCTCTACCACATGGTCACCGGCCGCGTGCCCTTCGAGGGCAAATCCCCGGCCGAGGTCATGCAGCGGCACCTCAAGAGCGAGCTCACGCCGCCCGACCACCTGAACCCGCAACTCTCGGCCGGCCTCTCGCAGGTGGTCGAGATGATGCTCGCGAAGAGCGCCAAGGACCGCTACCCGTCGGCGAAGGAGCTCATGGTCGATCTCGACCTGGTGGGCCGCGGCGAGGAACCGCGGTTCGCGCGGCCGCAAGTCGACTTCGCCAGCGTGGCCCAGTCCGCCCAGCAGGCGCCGACCGGACCGATCGCCCCGATGGCCGCGGGGCGACCCGGTCTCGGACTCATCGTCGGGCTCGGGCTCAGCGTGGTCCTGAACCTGGTCCTGCTCGCGATCGTGCTGAGTTCCTGAACCGGCCCGTCAGCCGCGAACCTCGACGAGGAACTCGACCTCGACCGAGGCGTCGAGCGGCAGGGCGTTCGTCCCGACCGCCGCCCGGGCGTGCCGCCCCCGCTCGCCGAAAATCTGCTGCAGGAATTCGCTTGCCCCGTTGGCGACCTTCGGCTGGTCGCCGTAGCCGGCATCCGACTGGACGAAGACGCCGATCCGGACGATCCGCTCGACCCGGTCGAGGTCGCCGCCGAGCAGGTCGGACAGGATCGCCAAGGCGTTCAGGACGCACTGGCGGGCCGCCGCCTGGGCCGGCTCGAGGCCGACCTTCGACGGGACCGGTCCGGTCGCGAGCAGGGAGCCACCGGCAAAGGGCAGCTGCCCGCTCACGAAGACGAGGTTCCCCGTCCGGACGGCCGGGATGTACGCGGCGACTGGCTTCGGGGCGGCGGGAAGGGTGATTCCGAGTTCCTTGAGACGGTCGGCGACGGTGGGCATGGGGTTCCTGCGGGCTGGAATGGGTGGTGCGGAGCTCGACGCCGGTAGGGCGTCCACCCCGGACGGCCGGGACGCGGGCGAAAGTTACTGCTTTCATCCGCTTCGCGGGAACTTGACACCCTCTTCGTGCGGACTATCTTCGTGCAGACATCCTGACTCGTGCGGCATTCGCCCGCTCCGCCTGCCCGCCGGATCCATACCCCCGGCCATCCTCATCGCGGAAACGGCTTCCCGAGACGGTTCCCCTCCGGAACCTGATCACCCTGCCCTCATTCGGTCGGTCCCCCGACCACCTCATCCGCCGCACGGTCGACATCCAGTCGCCGGCCTTCCCACGGTCGCCCAAACCAGATTTTCGGGCAAACCTCGGGCTTGGCCGCGGATCGAGTTGCTGAGGGATCATCGTCCTCTCTCACGCCCCTGCCGGTCGCCTCCTTGAGGCGGCGGTTGGTTCGCACCCCCCAGGGCTTCGCCCCTGCCGGGCCGCGACATGGGCGTACGGGCCTCCCCCAATCGATCGCCACGCCCCGGCCCCACCCGGCCTTTCCAACGCTCATCGTTCCGCATTTCGCGGACTGCTTTCTCCCCCGTCTCCCCCTTACCCAGGAGGACCCGTTCCATGAAGAAGCACCTCTCCAAGGGCTTCACCCTCGTCGAGCTGCTGGTGGTGATCGCGATCATCGCGCTCCTCATCGGCCTGCTCCTGCCGGCCCTCGCCAAGGCCCAGCAGAACGCCAAGACCGTGAAGGACGCCAACAACGTCACCCAGATCCACAAGTCGATGCTGACCTTCGCCCAGAACGAGCAGGGCGGCAAGCTCCCGACCCCCGGCCTCATCAACCGCAAGCCCGCGCCCCTCGGCGGCCAGGGCGGCACGATCAACGTTCCCGGCCAGGGCGAAGAGGACTGGGCCCGCAACAACACCGCCAACCTCTACTCGGCCATGGTCGCCCAGGAGTACTTCAACCCGGATCTCCTGATCGGGCCGACCGAGACCAACCCGGTCGTCGTCGAGAAGAAGGATTACAACTACAAGGCCTACGACCCGACCACCGACAGCTACTGGGACGGCACCTTCTTCGCGAACATCCACCTCACCCCCGGCTCGGGCACCAACCCGTTCTGCCACACCTCCTACGCCCACAACGCCCTGTGCGGCGAGCGGAAGAAGAGCCACTGGCGGAACACCTCCGACAGCACCAAGCCGCTGCTCGGAACCCGCGGAACCTTCAACGGCAAGGCCACCGGCGACACCTACAAGCTCAGCTACACGCTGCAGCTCCACGGTTCGCCGAAGGAGTGGGCGGGCAACGTGACCCACGCCGACAACCACACCGAGCTGTACAAGACGTTCTATCCGAACAACATCGCCTACGAGTGCGGCTCGATCAACCTGTCGAAGGACAACATCTACATGTGGGACTTCACCAGCGGCGGCTGCCTCGGCAAGCTCGCCGGCGACACCTGGATGTGCATCTCGATCGGCTCCCCGGCCAACGCCACCATCGGCGTGACCGAGGCGCCCGAGAAGCTCACCAACGGCCAGAACTCGACCTGATCGCGACTTTCCCTCCGGCTCCGGGAGACCGGCGCCGGAGGCTTCGCGGGGACTTCCCGCATCTCGCCCGCCCCCCTCAACTTCCCCAGGAGGAAGCACGAAATGAAGCGAACCAAAGGTTTCACCCTCGTCGAGCTGCTCGTGGTCATGGCGATCATCGCCCTGCTCCTCGGCCTGCTCCTTCCCGCCCTCGCCAAGGCCCGCATGACCGCCCGCCAGGTGAAGGACGCGACCCAGCTCGGCCAGGTCCACAAGGCCTGGCTCACGTGGAGCCGCGAGTTCAACGGCGTCTTCCCGACGCCCGGCCTCATCAACCGCCTCGCGTCGAACGGCCAGCAGATCCCGGGCAAGGGCGCCGAGGACATCACCAAGAATTCGCACGACAACCTGTACTCGGCCTGCATCATGCAGAACTACATCTCGCCGCAGGTCTGCGTGAGCCCGAGCGAGGCCAGCTCGAACGTGGCCATCGCCTCGGACTTCAACTACAACCAGTACGACATCCCGCAGGACAAGTACTGGGATGACCGTTTCGACACCGACCTGCAGGCCCGCTGCAACACCTCCTACGGCACGATGAACCTCGACGGCGCCCGCAAGACCCAGCAGTGGAAGGAAAGCCTCGACTCGAAGCACGCGGTGGTGGCGAACCGCGGCGTGCAGAACGGCCAGTACACGGCCGCCGTCTACAACAACAGCAAGACGCTCGAGATCCACGGCGGCCGCAACTCGTGGGAAGGCAACGTCTGCTACAACGACAACCACGTCGTGTTCGAGAAGAACTTCACCCCGGACGGTCCCCGCAAGCTCGCGAACGGCAACGCCGACGTCGACGACAACCTCTTCCTCGAGGAGACCTTCGCCAACAAGAGCGACATCTTCCTGACGATGTGCCGCTCGGTGACCGGCGGAGGCACCCAGTACACCTTCACGATCACCTGGGACTGACCGTTCCCTCCCGAACTGCCTGAACCCCGCGGGGCCGGCCGAGCGCCGGCCCCGCGGTCATTTTCCGGCAGGAAGAACGCGGTCGGCGGCTTCCTATACTCGCGATCATGCGGCGAGACCAACGACGGGCGGGGTCGGCACGGGCGGCATGGTGGGCCGCGGCGCTCGCCGCGTTCGCCGCCCTCGCGGGCCTGGCGCCGCCGGCCGGGACCGAATCGGTGCCGGCGTCGCGGCGGGCCTCCCGCATCGGGCTGATCTCGATCCAGGGCCCGATCGACGACCTCACGCTGCGTTCGGTCGAGCGGCGCTTCGACGAGGCCAAGGCCGCCGGGTGCGACGCGATCGTGTTCGAACTCGACACGCCGGGCGGCGACCTCTACGCGACGCTCGCCCTCACCCACCTGATCAAGACCGAAGGCCCCGCCAACTGCGTCGCATGGGTGCGGCCGCGGGCGTTCAGCGCCGGGGCGATCACGGCGCTGGCCTGCCGCGAGATCGTGGTCGCCCCCGGCGCCGCGATCGGCGACGCGGCCCCGATCGCGGTCTCGCCGTTCACCGGCATCGCGCCGCTGCCCGCGGCCGAGCGGGCGAAACTCGAGAGCCCGGTGCTGGCCGAAGTCGAGGAGAGCGCCCGCCGCCACGGGCACGACGAGCGGCTGGTCCGCGGCTTCGTGAACGTCGCCGAGGAGTCGTGGCTCGTCGAGCGCGACGACCGGACGCGGCTCTTCGTCGACGCGGGCGAGTACGCGACGCTCTTCGGCGAGGAGCCGCCCCGCACCGGGAACCGCGGGCCTCCGCCCGCGCCGCCGGCGATGGAGACCGACGGGACGGCAACCCCGATCGTGGCGGGCGACCCGTCGCTCCCGCTCGCCCCGCGGGTCGACGCCGCGGAGCGCGGCCGCTGGAAGCTCCTCGGGCCGTTCGACACCGCCGACGAGCTGGTCACGCTGCGGGCCGACGAGGCGGTCGCCTACGGGCTGGCCCGCGCCGAGATCGCCGACGAGGACGCCCTCGCCCGGTGGTTCGGCGCGACCGCCGCCGACGGGACCTCGCCGATCGTCCGCTTCGACGAGACCTGGTCGGAGGCCTTCGCCCGTTTCCTGATGAGCTGGCCCGTGCGGCTGGTGCTGGTCGCGGCGATGCTCATCTGCTTCGTGGTCGAGCTCGGCACGCCGGGCCTGGGCGTCTTCGGGCTGGCCGGGGCGGCGATCCTGGTCGTCCTGGTCGCCGCCCCCACCATCGCGGGCATGGCCGAGTGGTGGGAACTGTTGCTGATCGCGATCGGGCTCGGGCTGGTCGCGGTCGAGCTGCTGGTGCTGCCGGGAACCGGGATCGCCGGCTTCCTCGGGGCCGCGTGCCTCCTCGTCGGCCTCGTATTCGCGTTCGTCGGTCGCGATCTCGGTTCGCCGCAGAGCCAGGCGAGCATGCTCACCGGGCTCTTCGCGACGCTCGGCTCGTTCGCCCTCGCGACGGGCGGCATCTGGGTCCTGCTGCGCTCGTCGCGGAATCTCCAGCTTTTCCGGGCGATCGTGGTCGAGGCCACCGTCGATTCGCCCTCGGCGATCGACCCGCCGGCGGCGCGGCCGGTCGCGCCGGCGGGCGCCGTCGGCGAGGCGATCACCGACCTGCGCCCGGCGGGCCGGGCGGCCTTCGACGACGACCTCGTCGACGTGCGCAGCGGAGGCGAGTGGATCCCCCGCGGCGCGAAGGTGAGGGTCGTCTCGCGCGACGCCCTCGGTCCCGTGGTCGAGGAGCTCTCGCCATGACCGCCCTGCTCGCCGTCGGGTCGGACACCTACCTGGTCGTCTCGATCGGGCTCCTGCTGCTGGCGCTCGTGCTGCTCGCCCTCGAGATCTTCATCCCGACCGGCGGGCTGCTCGGGGTCCTCTGCGGAACCGCATTCGTCGCGAGCGTGGTCTCGATGTTCCTCTACAGCGTGACCGCCGGGCTGCTGCTGGTGATGGGCTCGGCCATCAGCTCGCCGTTCCTCGTGCTCGGGTTGGCGCGGGTCTGGGTGCGATCGCCGATCGCGCGACGGCTGGCCGTCGGCGACGACGGCCCGACGCGGGTCTTCGACGGCGCCGGCGAGGATCTTCCCGAACACGACCGGGGCGATCCCGACGCGGTCGAGGCCGCCCGGGCCGCGGCGCGACGCTCGCGGCAGACGGCCCTCGATGCCCTCGTCGGTCGGGAGGCCACCGCCGACACCGACCTGCGGCCCGCAGGGTTCATCCGCCTCGAGGGCCGTCGGCTCGATGCCGTGGCCGAGTCCTCGCTCATCGAGGCCGGCACGCGGGTCCGGATCATCTCGGCCGCCGAGGGCCTGCTTCGGGTCCGGGCCGGGCTTCCTGCTAACCTTCCCCCCCGCTTCCAGGGAAACCCGCCATGACCACCTTCCTAGCCATCGCCGACGCCGTCCTCTGGATCGGAGGCGGCATCCTCGCCCTCATCGGCCTGGTGCTGCTCGCCTTCATCTCGCAGGCCCTCCAGCTCTTCCTCCAGGCGGCCCTCTCGGGCGCCCCGGTGAGCCTGGTCGGCGTCATCGTCATGCGCTTCCGCAAGGTGCGCCCGGATGTGATCGTGATCAACCGGATCAGCGCGAAGAAGGCCGGCCTCGACATCTCGACCGACCTGCTCGAGAGCCACTACATGGCCGGCGGCGACGTGAGCAAGGTGGTGCGGGCCCTCATCGCCGCCGACAAGGCGAGCATCCGGCTCTCGTGGAAGGACGCGACCGGCATCGACCTCGCCGGCCGCGACATCCTCGAGGCGGTGCAGACCTCGGTCTATCCGAAGGTCATCGACTGCCCGAGCGTGCAGAGCGGCCGCGACACCATCGATGCGGTCGCCCAGGACGGCATCCAGCTCAAGGTCCGGGCCCGCGTGACCGTGCGGACCGCGATCGAGCGGCTCATCGGCGGTGCCACCGAGGAGACCATCATCGCCCGCGTCGGCGAAGGCATCATCTCGACCATCGGCTCGGCGACCAACCACAAGGCGGTGCTCGAGAATCCGGACCGGATCTCGAAGACCGTGCTCGCGAAGGGCCTCGACGCGGCGACCGCGTTCGAGATCCTCTCGATCGACATCGCCGACGTCGACGTGGGCGTGAACATCGGCGCCCAGCTCCAGGCCTCGCAGGCCGAAGCCGACACCAAGCGCTACCAGGCCGAGGCCGAGAAGCGCCGCGCGCTCGCCCAGGCCCAGGAGGCCGAGCACCAGGCCGAGGCCCAGAAGAACCGGGCGCTGGTGATCCTCGCCGAGGCGGAGATCCCGAAGGCGACCGCGGAGGCCCTCCGCACCGGCAACCTTGGCCTGATGGACCTCTACCGCATGCGGAACGTGGTCGCCGACACCCAGATGCGCGACGCCATCGCCGGCAAGGGCCAGTCCCAGGCCTGAGCCGAGCGGATCTCGCATGCCGGTGCTGCACGTCGTCGTTCCCTGCTTCAACGAGGCCGGGACGCTGGATGGTGTGCTGGCGGCGATCGGACGGGTCCGCTGGCCCGAAGGTTGGCGGGCGGAGGTCACCGTCGTCGACGACGGATCGGAACCCGCCGCGGCCCGTGCTGCCGACGAGGCGTGCCGGGTGCGGGGCGCGACCCTCATCCGCCATCCGATGAACCGCGGCAAGGGTGCCGCGATCCGGACGGGATTCGCGCGGGTGCTCGAGCGGGCGGGCGACGACGACGCCGTGGCGATCCACGACGCCGATCTCGAGTACGACCCGCAAGATCTCGCTTCGCTGCTCGCCGCCCTGGCCGGCCGTGACGCCGTCTTCGGCAACCGCTGGGGCGGCGCGGCGGACCCGCGCATCCAGCGTCGCATCCACCGCCTGCTGAACCGCCTCCTGACCGGGGCGAGCAACCTCCTCACCGGGCTCTCGATCCACGACATGGAGTGCTGCCACAAGCTGTTCACGACGCCCGCGCTGCGGCGGATCCTGCCCGAGTTGACCGAGGATCGCTTCGGCATCGAACCGCAGCTGGCCGCGGTCGCGGCCCGGCTCGGCCTGCGGGTCGCGGAGGGGCCGGTCACCTACCGCCCCCG
>JBIKVN010000032.1:0-18502 GCA_044356865.1 Phycisphaerales bacterium
GGCTTTCCCGGCGGGCGACCGCGACCGAGAGGCAGATCGGCACGAGCAGCGTCTCGGGGCGATGGTCCTCGCCGAGCCGGCCGCCGCGATCGCAACCGACGACGTTGAAGTAGCGGAGGATCGCGAAGCCGAAGCGGTCGCCGCGGCGTCGGCGCGACTCGGCGTGTTCGAGGATCACCCGCTCGCAGGCGAGTTTCGAGGCCCCGTACGGATTGACCGGCGCTTGCGGGCAGGCTTCGGAAATGGGAATCCGCTCGGGTGGCGGTTCGCCGTAGGTGGCGCAGGTCGAGGAGAAGACCAGGCTCGCGACGCCGGCGGTCTCCATCGCCTCGAGCAGCGAGACCGTTCCACCCACGTTGTTCCGCCAGTAGAGGAGCGGCTTCTCGACCGACTCGCCGACCGCGGCGAGGGCGGCGAAGTGGAGGACGAGGTCGATGCGCTCGGACTCGAGCAGTCCGGCGATCGCGGCGGTGTCGGCGAGGTCGAGCTCGCGGGCGGCGAAACGCCCTTCGCCGATTCCCTCGAGGATCCGGCTCGCGGCCCGATGGCCGCGGGAGAGGTTGTCGAGCGAGATCACCCGCTCGGCGCCGTCGAGCAGCAGCCGCAGGCAGGCGTGGGAACCGATGTATCCGGCACCGCCGGTGACGAGGACGCGCATGGGGGAATCGGGAGCGGACGGGACTCGAAGCGGGCCGGACGATCCGGCCGGGGGCGTCCAGTATCGTGGATTCCACCCCACCACGGGTCACATCGCCGCTCCGGGCCGAGTTTCCCGGACCTCGCAGGTCGGGACTTGTTTCCCCTCGTACCGGCTGCGACCATGCGCGGTCCCATGGCGATCCCCACCCCCGAGCCTTCCCCCGGTTCGGCCGAAACCGACGCCGCCGCGGTGGAAGCCGAGACCGTACGGCTCCTGGCCGAGGCCCGACGGGTTCTCGAGAGCCTGCGAGCGGGTCGCGCGACGGTCGAAGCCAAGCTCGAGGAGCAGGGACGAACCGACGCGATCCGCCAAGTGACCGGCACCTCGGCTCTCGACGCCGCCATCAACCGGGCCGAGCGGATGATCGAGGCCCTGCAGGGCCTGCAGGGGCCGGAGGGGCGTTCCCCGCGATCCGGCTGACCGGGGGGGGAGAGCCGACCGTCACCCCAGCGGATCGCTCTCGAGCGACGCCGCCTCGCCGCGAAGCCGCCGTTCGGCGTAACGCCGGAGCCAGTTCTCCCAGGTCTTTCCCGCCGCGGGGTCCTTGCCGGTGAACCGAAGTTCGGAGATCTCGGCGTAGGCGAAGCGGTGCTTGGCCCCGTCATCGGAACGCTTGATGCGGACCCACGAGCTGGCGAGGTCGGGGCCGGAAGTCCGGTCGAAGAGATAGCCCTCGATGCAGCGGCCGTCGCGAAGGGTCAGGGTGATGTCGCCGCGGTAATCGAAAGCCGCGTCGAGGGCCCGACGGAGCTCGTGGGGATCGGCAGCGCCGACCGCGTCGCCCTGACGGGGCGGCGGCTCGGCGTTCGGCTCGGGCATCGACTTCGTTTCCTGGGGCATCGCGAGGCTCTTCCGTGCCGTCGGCTCAGAGCCGCAACTCGCGACCGGTATTGGGATCGAGCAGCTTCCAGTGCGTCGCCCGCGAGATGGCCGCGATGACATCCCAGGCGAGGTCCTCGTCGTTGATGCGCATCAGCATCTGGGTCACCGGATCCTGCCCGGGCGGGAACTCGAGCTCGATGCCGGGCCCGTAGAGCACATCCTCGCCCGGCGCCTGCGGCCCGGTGTTCAATCGCCGCAGCCGTTCGACGATGTCCGATCGGGTTCCGATGGCGGCCATCACGCCGTCGCTGCGGGGGGAATCGGCCGAGAAGATGACGAGGCTACGGGCCATGAAGGGGCGTCAAGTGTAGCGGGAGCCCCCGACCGTCCCCTCGCCCGGACGATCGAGGATCGCGGCGATCCGGTCGAGAAGGGCCTGCAGCGGCACGGGCTTCAGGAAGTAGCCCTCGACGCCGAGCGCTTCGGCGTAGGCCTGGTGCCGACGGCCGCGGTTGGCGGTGACCATGACCGTCGGAGGGCGCCGCCCCTCGTCGGCGAGCGTCTCGAGCACGAGGAAGCCCGAGGCCCGCGGCAGCATCATGTCAAGCACGAGCAGGTCGGGGGCCCGATCCCGGACCGTGGCGATGGCGTGCCCGCCGTCGGCGGCCGCGAGGACGGTGGCGCCGAGGGCCCGCAGCGACAGCTCGATGGCCCCGCGGATATCGGGGTCGTCGTCGACGACGAGGATGGTCTTGCCGGCGAGGGAAGCGGTCATGGTTCGAGCGGGGTCGTGCAGCCGGCGAGCAGTTCGGGCGTCATCCACGGCAGCGATTCGAGCTTCGCCCGCAGCCGCTCGGGCATCGGCTTGCCTTCGCGTTCGTGCTTCGGACGGCTCCTCCAGCGTCGGTGGATCCAAAGGTACTGTCCCGGCTCCTCGCGGACCATCGTCTCGAGGGCGCGGGCGTAGCGGGCGGTGAGGTAGAAGAGGGGATCGGGTTGCGACTCCCACTCCTCGGGACGGATGATGTCGGTCACCCGGACCTCGTACCGGAATCGGCCGTCGAGCCGCGCCGCGTAGCCGGCCACGACCGGGATCCGGTAGCGAAGGGCGAGCAGTCCGATCGACTTGTAGCTGCTCGCGAGCCGGCCGAAAAAGGGCACGAAGAGCCCGTCGTCGCCCGCGTTCTGGTCGGCGATGAAACCGACCTTGCCGCCCGACTCGATCACCCGCTGCACCTCGTCGGTCGCGCCCCACTTGGTGATGACCCGCAGGCCGCTCGACTCGCGGGCCCGGAAGAGCCAGTCGGACAGCAGCGGATTGTCGAGCGGACGGGCCAAGGCCGTCATGCGGAAGCCGAGGAGGGCGAGCAGGTAGCCAAGGAACTCCCAGTTTCCGACATGCCCGGTGAGGAAGAGGCACGGTTCGCGCCCGGCGAGCAGCCGCATGGCGTCGGTGAAGCGGTGGAAGCGGGCGTAGCGGGGCCAACTCCATTCCCGAACCACGCGGGGCATCACCATCGCGTCGACGAGGAAGAGGCCGAACATGTGCCGCATGCTGTCGGAGGCGATGCGGTCGACGTCCGCGGCATTCAGCTCCGGAAAGGAGCGTTCGATGTTGCGTCGCGCCCGGGCCATGCGGGGCCGGGAGAGGAGGGCCGCGAGATCGGCCACCCGGGCCGCGGTGCGGAGGTTTCGGTCGGGCGGATAGGGCTCGAGCAGACTCGATGCCAGCCGCATGCCGGCGTACTCGGCCGCGTGGCGGAACCGCAGGGCGAGCGGCCTCGACGTGACGGCGCGCGGCATGTCCCTATGTCCGCGGGAACCGCGGACCGGCCCCAAGCCGCCTCATCAGCGGCTTCCGCCGCCGGTCAGGACCTGGAAGCGATTCCAGTTCAGCACCGGGATCTTGGCGTTGACGGCCTGCTGGAAGAGCCGGTCGTAATCCTCGCGGGCCTTGCGGAGCTCGAGGGCGGCCAGCGTCTGGGCCTCGCTCGCATCCGGAGGGAGCGGGGCGGGCATCGGCGGCACCACCCCGATCACGAGGAAGTCGACATCGCCGGTCAGGGCGTCGCCCTCGATCACCTCGCCGCCCCACTCGACGACGCGGCTCTTGAGGTAGTCGGCCTCGGATTCGCTCGGTCGGCCGTCGCCGTCGACGTCGAAGCGGCCGTGCACGAGGAACTTGTAGCGGTAGTCGGTGTCGAAGACCGCGTTGGCGATGACATCGTCCTTGACGACCGGACGGGCGGTGGTCGACCGGATGATCTTCGCCGTCGAGGTGCCGTCGGCGACCCGGACCACCTGGATCGAAGCCTTGCCGCGGTTCGCGCCGCCCTTCCCGTCGGTGGCCCCGATCGCGTTCGCGTCGTCGTAGACCTCGAAGGTCATGCCGGGAACGATCCGCTCGGAGCGGCCGAGATCGATGAAGACCTGGTTCGCCCCGGGATCGATCGCCACGATGCGGCCGTCGACGAGCTCGGCCGGATCCTTCGGCTTGACGTTCATCACGTCGACTTTCGCCTGAAGGGCCGCGATGCGGCTCTGGAGGACCGACTCCTCGGCCCGGAGCGAATCGACTTCCTCTTGCATCTGGGCGACCTGCGACTGGTGCCGGGCCTCGCGGTCGTCCTTGGTGCGTTCGATCGCCGCCCGGGCCTCGGTGACCTCGTCGCGGAGGTCGTCCGCCGCGGTCCGGTACTGGGCGATCTCGGCCCGGATCGCCTCGGCTTCCTTCTTCGCGTTGGCCTTGGCCGTCGCGAGGTCGGTCTCGAGGCTTTCCCGCTGCTTCTTGGTCTCGGTGAGCTGGGTGGCGAGGCCGGCGGCCTCGTCCGACTTCGACTTCTCCCGACGACGCAGGTCGGAGAGGAAGTCCTTGAGGTTCGAGTTCTCGGGAACGCCGAGCGAGGAGCGCATCGTGCCGAGGTCGGCGGCCCGGTCGCCGGCCACGAACTCGGCGACATCGGCCTGGCGCTTCATGAGGAAGCCGTAGACGCTCTCGCGATCGTTGGTCGCGGCGGCCTGCACGGCCCGGGCCGCGTCGTCGCCCCGCTGCGAGGCCGTGATGAACTCGGCAAGTCTCGCCTCGGCCTCGTTCATCTTGACGGTGGCCTCGTCGCGGCCCGCGTAGAAGACGATCGTCATCACGAGCAGGAAGACGGTGGTGAGGACGAACACCACGAGGGCGACGAGGACTCCGGTACCGCCAGTCGAACGGATGGCCATGGGGGATCTCTCCGACCGCGACGGGGCCTCGGGAATCCGAGGGTTGGAAGCCGCCGCGGGCCCCGACGGGGCGCGAGGGGGAAGTGTGCGGGAGATCGGGATTCCCGTCAAGAATGCGAGTTCAGGCCGAGCGCGTGGCGCGGAGGGCTTCCGAGAGCCCGGTGACCCCGGCCCGGACCGCCGCGAAGGCGCTCGTCCGCAGCGGATGAAGATCGCCGTCAGCGGTCGCCCGCGCCGCCAGCCGACGGGCGTCAGCCCGTTGCAGGACGAGCTCGCGGGTGGCCGGCGAGAGAGTCAGCATCTCGTAGACGCCGACGCGGCCACGGAAGCCCGACTGGCGGCACTCGCGGCAGCCGACCGGCTCGAGGAGCGTCAACTCCGGCTCGGTGCCCGGGAAGTCCTCGGGCAGCTCATGCCGGGGGATCGCCCGCTCGACCCGGCAATGGGGGCAGAGGCGGCGCAGCAGCCGCTGGGCCATCACGCCCTCGAGGCTGCTGGCGACGAGAAACGGCTCGATCCCCATGTCCAGCAGCCGCGTCGCCGCCCCGGCCGAGTCGTTGGTGTGCAGGGTCGAGAAGACCAGGTGCCCGGTGAGCGACGCCTGCACCGCGGCCTCCGCGGTCTCGCGGTCGCGGATCTCGCCGATCATGATGATGTCGGGATCGTGCCGCAGGATCGCCCGCAGGCCGGCCGCGAAGCCGAGCCCGACCCCGTGGTTCACCTGGATCTGGTTCACGCCGTTCAGGTGGTACTCGACCGGATCCTCGACGGTGATCGCCTTCACCTCGTCGCTCACGATGCGGGCGAGGGACGCATAGAGCGTGGTGCTCTTGCCGCTGCCGGTCGGGCCGGTCACGAGCAGGATCCCGTGCGGTCGGGCGATGAGGGAATCCCAGCGCGAGAGGATCTCCGGCGGCATGCCGAGCTCGTCGAGCCCGGTGAGCACCGCGGACTTGCTCAGGATCCGCAGCACCGCACCCTCGCCGTGCAGCATCGGGATGATCGAGAGCCGCAGGTCCCACTCCTGCCCGCGGTTCCGCAGCGTGATGCGGCCGTCCTGCGGCTTGCGCTTCTCGGCGATGTTGAGGTTCGCCATGATCTTGAGGCGGCTCACGATCGCGTTGCGGAAGCGGTGGATGGTGGGCGGGACGCCGGCGAGCGAGAGGACGCCGTCGATCCGGTACCGCACCTCGAGCTCGTTCTCGTACGGCTCGAGGTGGACATCGGTGGCCCGCTCGCGGATCGCCTCGAGCAGGAGGTCGTTCACGAGGCGGACGACGCTCGCCTCCTCCGCGGCATCGTCGTCGGCGGTCTCGGTGATCTCGGCGGGCGAGGCGGATCCGGCCGAGAGGGCGTCGAGGGTGTCGCCCGCGACGCCCCAGTGCCGGCGGATGAACTTCGCGACGTCGCGGGGATCGGCCAGCGCGATCTCGACGCTGCGGCCGGTCGCGAGGCGAAGCTCGTCGAGGGCCCCGAGCGTGGCGGGATCGCCGGTCACCACCCGCAGCGTGCGGCCCGAGAGGGCGATCGGGGCGCATTGCAGGCGGAACACCGTGCGGGAGGGCAGGGCCCGCAGGGTCTCGGCGTCGGGCTCGAGGTTCGCGAGTTCGACCACCGGAAGCTCGAGCCGCTCGGCGATCGCCTCGAGCAGCGGGCCCGGCTGGACGAGCCCGAGCCGGACCGCGGCGAGATCGATCCGCTCGCCGGTGCGGTCGCGCTCGGCCCGCGCCGCGGCGAGGGCCGCGTCGTCGAGCAGTCGGGAGTCGCGCAAGATGGCCTCGATCGACATCGGACGCGAGGATACGGGCCGCGTCCGGTGGGACGGGCGAGATTCCCCGTGGAACGCCGCGAGGGAAGTTATGGGCGAGCGTCGGCGCGGCGCAGCAGCCCGACCGCGATCGAGCGGCGACCGAGCGAGGTCCGCCCGTCGATCGGCAGGATCTCGCCGATCGTCGTCGCCGCGAGGGCGGGGGCGCCGAGCCGCCGCGAGAGGAGCCTCGCGACCTCGACGGGCGACCGGCCGGTGCCGCACCAGGCGAGGGCGGCGAGGGGGGGCGGCCGTAGCTGCTCGCGGTCGAGCAGCAGGGCGAGATCGGTCGCGTCGGCTTCGGGATCGATGCGGTGGAACCGCACCGTCCGCCCCGGGCGCACCGGCTCGTCGACCGTGATCGAGCGGTCCCGCCCGATGGCGGTGACCGTCCGCAGTTTCCAGTCACCTCGGCCGCGCCGGGGCTTGGCCGCGTCGATCGCGATGCCGATCAGGGTGAGGGGCGGCGCCGGCGGGCCGCCCGCCTCGGGCGACCAGCCGATCGCCTCGAGCATCGCTTCCGCGGCCGGACGGCCGGAGAGTTCCTCGATCCGGTCTCCCGAGGTGCGGGTGACCACGAGTTCCGGTCCGACTCCGATGCCGCCGAGGGCCGCAAAGGCATCGAGGCGGAGATCGCGGCTGAGCGTGAGCCCGACGCCGCCCGTCGCGCTTGCCTCGCGATCGAGCACGAGCGAGTTCGCCCCCGCGAGCGAGGCCCCGCTCGCAAGGGCCCCGAAGAACGGGCCGGACGAGGGCGTGCGGGCCCGATCCAGCCGTTCCGCGAGGGACCCGGCCGCCAGGGTGAACGGGTCGCCGAGAAGCAACGTCGCGAGCGGCTCGCGGATCCCCGGGAATCGCCGCGTGACGGTCTCGTCCGACCAGTGCTCGGGGGGACCGTCGGGCAGGTCGATCCGGAAGGGCACGATCGAGCCGCCGGATCCGGCCGCGATCGGGATCCGCAGCGCCGCAAGCCCGGGCCCGGCGGGTTCGCCGTCCGATGGGAGGGGCCCCGCGTCCTCGAACGAGGGGTCCGAGGCCGCCACCGCGGTGGCGGTCATCCCGACGGCGTGTACCGCCCCGCATCCGCCGCGAATCGACTCGACCGCTTCGCCGAGGGCCGCCCGATGGTGGAAGGACGCGACCACGACCAGGACGGAATCGGTTCCCGGACCTTCATCCGCCCGGCACAGTCTTTCCACCACCTCAAGGGCCGCGGTGCGGCTGTCGAGGTGGTCGCTGAGGCCGACCCTGGCGGCGGGTTCCTCTTGCGGCCCGGATCGACCGGTTGCGTTCGTCGGCGGCTTGGGCATAATGCTCGATTCTTCCGAACGACCTGTTTCCCTTTTTCCGTCCGCCCGACGACCGAGAGACCTCCCCGTGCCGAATACCGAATCCGCGAAGAAGCGAGTCCGTCAGAACGCGAAGCGTAACGCCCGCAACAACTGGCGCAAGCGGACCGTGAAGGTCGAGACGAAGGCCTTCCTCGATGCGGTCGCGAGCGGCGATGCGAAGGCGGCCGAGGCCCAGTTCCGCAAGGTGGCGGGCATCCTCGACCGGGTCGGTTGCACGAGCACGATGCACCGGAACACCGTCGCCCGCCGCAAGAGCCTGCTGGCGCGGAAGCTGAACGCGATGGCCGCCGCCACCTGACGCGACGCGCTCCGGGTGCGGTACCGTTCCGGCCTTCCCCGACCGTCCGGGGTCGAGCACGGCCGATGCCCCCCACGAGGAAATCCCGGCGAACTACCCGCGCCGCCGTGGCCGATGGTCTTCCCATGGGTCCGGCGGGTCGCCGCTACCTCGACGAGTCGCGACGACCGCTCGAGATCCTGCTCTTCCTGCTGCCGCTGGTCTTGCTGTACGAGCTCTGGCTGGTGCTCGAGTTGCGGGGCGGGCCGGCGGTGCTCACGAACAAGGCGCACGAGACGGTCTACCGCTTCCTCGGGCTCTTCGGCGGCCTGCTCGGGCTGGACGCGAATCCTTCGGGACTCTGGGCCCTCTCGCTGCCGGGCGTGCTCTTGGTGGCGATTCTGCTCGGGTGGCATGTGTCCTCGCGGAACCCCTGGCGGGTCGAGCCGCGGACGGTCGGACTCATGGCCGTCGAGAGTCTGCTGGCGGCGGCGGCGCTGGTGCTGGTCGCACGGCTGATCGCCTCGGTGCCCGGCGGCGGACTGCCGCTCGGTGCGGCGGCCGGCGGCGAGCCGGGCGGCCTGCGTTCGCTCTCGCTCGGGGGAAAGCTCGCGATCTCGATCGGCGCGGGGCTGTACGAGGAGATGGTCTTCCGGCTCGGGCTGATGTCGCTCGTCGCGTGGGCCCTCGGCGGCGTGCTCGGCTGGCGCGAGGGGCCGGCGCTGGCGATCGCGATCGTCGCGTCGGCGGTGCTCTTCGCGATCTACCACCCGCTGCGGGATGCGACCGGCGCGGTCGACCGCCGCCGGCTGGCGTTCTTCCTCGTGGCGGGGGCGTGGTTCGCGACGCTGTACGCGCTGCGAGGCTTCGGCATCGCGGTCGGCGGGCACGCCGGCTACGACGTGGCGGTCACGCTGCTGTCCGGCGCCTCGGACGGCTGAGCGGGCGGTGGCGTGCCGCCGAGCAGGATCGCCGTCGCGACGGCGAGGTAGATCACCGTCGCCCCGAGGTCGGCGAAGGCGAGGGCGAGCGGGCCGGCGGCGACGCTCGTCTTCACCTTGAAGGCCCGTCCCAGGGGCGGGATGAGGGCACCGACTCCGGCCGCATAGGCCATCGAGACGACGATCGCCAGGAGGAGCGCCATCGGCAGTCCCGGAGGGGCTTCCCACAGGAGTGAAACCGTCGCGACGACCCCGCCGCAGGCGAGGCCGAGGAGGAGCGAGGTCAAGGCCTCGGTCGAAAGCCGGCGGGCGAGCTGCTTCCGGTCGATCGTGGCGCCGTCGCCGAGCACCTGCAGCACGAGGCTGAGCGATTGCATCGAGACGCTTTCGGCGAGGGTCAGCACCAGCGGCAGGAAGAGCGCCACCGCGACCGCGGCCTTGAGGGTCTCGGTGAACGCCAGGCCGATCGCGGCGCAGCAGAGGCCTCCCGCGATGTTGCAGAAGAGCCACGGCATCCGGTCGCGGAAGCCGCGCAGCGCCGAGTTCGAGCGGGCCTGTTCGACATGGACGCCGAGCATCTGGAAGAGCTGTTCGGCCCGGCGGGCCTCGGAGTACTCGAACGTCCCGTCCGCCCAGACCTGCACGTCCACGGTGCCGAGGAGGCGCCCTTCGCCGTCGACCACCGGCAGGGCGAGCAGCCGCATGGTGGCGAAGGTCGCGAGGGCGTCGCCGACGGTCTCGTCGTGGCACAGCGTGACGAGCCGCGGGCTCATGATCGCGCGGATCGGGGTCTCGGGCGGGCTGAGCAGGAGGGCGCGGATGGGGACGGTGCCGCACAGGCGATCGTCGGAATCCACGGCGTAGACATACAGGATCGGGCTGTCGATGGTGCGCCCGCGCAGCGTCGCGATCGCCTTTCCCGCGGTGTCGTCGACATGGACGGCGGTGTTCACCGCCGCCATCGCCGCCGTCACCGGCTGCGTGAGGTCGTGTCGGGAGACCGATTCCATCGGGGTGACGAGTATAGTCCCGCCGTGAACGAGACCGACCGCATCCGGCTGCTCTGCCTCGATGTCGACGGCGTCCTCACCGACGGCTCGATCTGGCTGTCGGATCGCGGCGAGGAATCGAAAGGATTCCATGTCCGGGACGGCTTCGCGATCCGCCTCTGGCAGCGGCTCGGCGGGACGGTCGCGGTGATCACCGGGCGCTCGGGGCTGGCCGTGCGGCACCGGCTCGAGGAGCTCGGCGTGCGGCATCTCGTGAACGGGAGTTCCGACAAGGGGCACGATCTCGAGCGGCTGCTCGGCGAACTCGGGATCGCGGCTTCGGCGTGCGCGATGGTGGGCGACGACCTTCCCGACCTGCCGGCGATGCGGCGGTGCGGCCATGCGATCGCGGTCGCCGACGCGGCGGCCGAGGTGCGGGCGGCGGCGGCGTTCGTGACCGCGGCCCGCGGCGGTCATGGGGCGGTGCGCGAGGCGGTCGAGCATCTCCTGCGGCGCGAGGGGCGGTGGGGCGAGGCTCTCGCGGCGTGCGGTGCCGCCGGCGGTGCGGCGTGAGCCGAGGCGACCCGCGGACGCGCCGGACGGCGATCCTCGCGGTCGCGGGCGTCGCGGCATCGGCCATCGCGATCGCCATCCTGCTGCAGTTCGATCGCGGGTCGGGCGAGGAGGCCGGGCGGGCCCCGGTCTCGGTTCCGGCGGACCTTCCCGAGCTGGATCCGCTGACCGCGGAGGAGCGTCGCGGGGCGGCCCGAGGTCTCGAGGCGGGCGGCGCGGTCGGGCTCGAGCGCGGGGCGTGGGTGCAGGTCGCGGCGCCGGACGGGAGTCTCGAGCAGGAGTACCGGGCCGATCGCGTCGAGCCCTTGCCCGACGGCTGGGTCCGGCTCGAGCGGCCGCGGGCGATTCTCCACCGAGCCGACGGTCGCGTGGTGACGCTGGCCGCCGAGCGGGGAACGGCCCGGATTCCCGGGCGGGCGCTCGAGGGAGGTTCGCTCGAGGGAGCGGTGGTGATCGAGCTCTTTCGCAGCCCGGCCGAACTCGGCAAGGGCGAGCCGGCGCTGACCGTCGAGGCGAGCGACGCCGAGTTCGACGGGGTGCTCGGCGAGATCCGATCGAAGGGAGCGATCGCGGTGCGCTCGGGCGAGTCGCGGTTCGACGGGGAAGGGCTTCTGCTGCGGATCGCTCCGGAAGGAGGCGGCGTCGAGCGGCTGGTGATCGAGCGGGCGACCGCGCCGGCGGTGCTGGTGCGCCGGGCCGTGCCGGTCGGGACGGCCGAGGTGCCGGAGGGCGGCGCCGCCGTTTCGGCGGCGGGTGGAGCCGCGGTCGCCGCAAGTCCGCCGGCCTCGCCGGCGACGACCCGTTTCCATCGGCTGACGCTCGATCGCGAGGTCCGGATCCGTCGCTGGCTTGGCCCGCGCCGCACCGACCTGTCCGGTGACCGGCTCGAGGCGATCTTCAGCCTCGAGGAGGCGAAGGCGGGAAACCTGATCGCTTCCCGAGCGCGCGACGGCGGGCGCCGCGAGGTCGCGCTGCCCTCGAAGGCCGCGGCGTTCGCGGCGATGGCGATCGCGACCGCCGCCGACGGGAGCCTCCCCTCGCTCGCGGGCGGAGCGCCCGCCGACGGCGACGAGGTCGCGACGATCGAGTTCGCGGGTTCCCTCACGCTGGTGCCGCTCGGCCCGGACGAGGATCATCCCGCCCGGCCCGACGCGGTCGAGGCGACGCTCTCCGGCGAGTCGGCGACGCTGGTCGATTCCGGCGACGAGGCCACGGTGACGGCGACGCGGCTGCGCTTCCGCTCGAGCGATGACTCGGTGCTCGCTGAGGGCGACGCCCGCCGGCCGCTGTCGATCGAGAGCCCGCGGCTTTCGGCCCAGGGCCGTTCGTTCTCGCTGTCGCGAACCCTCGGCACGGGCACCTTCATCGGCCCGGGCGAGGTCCGGCTTGGCGAGGGCGGCGAGGAGATCGCGCGGCTGGCGTCGGATCCCGCGCGGCCGCTGCCCGAGGCGGGGCCGGCGAAGGCGGTGACGATCTCCTTCGGCGAGGCGGTCGAGCTCGAGCTCGGCGCGGGGGCGGCCGGTGCGTCCGGCGGACTCGGGCCGTTGCGGGCGGCCACCTTCCGCGGCGGCGTCGAGGCGACCGGCGACGATTTCGCGGTGTCGGGCGACACGCTCGCGGCGCGGTTCGAGGCGGCGGGCGGCGAGAACGACCTGCGCGAGCTGCGGATCGATGGCCGTCCGGTGAACGCCTCGCGGCGCGGGAACGAACGGGGGACGCTGCTCGCGCGGCGGCTGGTGCTTTCGCTCACGCCGGACGCCGACGGCTCGCCGGCGCCGGCGACGCTGCGGGCCGAGGGCGGCGTGGTGGCCGCCGACATGAATCAGGCGTTGCGGGCGAAGTCGCTCGAGGTCGGGTTTGTGGATCGTTCCGCCGGCGGGGATCGTTCCGCCGGAGGCGATCGCGACATCGGTCCCGTCGTGGCCGAGGGCGAGGTCGCGATCGCGCTCGCCGATCGCGTGCGGGCCTGGGGCGAGCGGCTCGACGCCCTCGCGACGGCCCGCACGGTGCGGATCGAGGATCGGGTGCATCCCGACGGGATCGCGATCGCCCGCGACGCGACGCTCGTCGACCGCCTGCGGTCCGTGCAGTTCGCCGAGGAAGGCCTCGCGGCGCGGGCCGAGGGCCCCGGTCGCGTGCGTGCCTTCGCCGCGAGCCTCGTGGACGACCGGCTCGAGCCCGGTCCGCGTCCGACGATCGATCGCGAGCCGACGCTGCTTGGCGAGTGGAACGACGGGCTCTCGTTCCGCGAGACCGACGCGGGCGGCGAGCTCGATCTCGCCGGTGGCGTACGGGTGCGTTCGACGCCTGACCGGAGCTCGACGGATGCCCTCGACGCCGCCGCGGTGCGGCTGGTGCTCGAGCCAAAGGGCGACGCGGCTTCCCGCGGACTGCGGGCGTTCGTGGCGACCGGTGGCGAGGCGGGCGAGGCGAGACTCGAGAGCCGTCGCTGGGTCGACGCGGCGCGGACCGACGACCCGCGGCTCTTCCGCCTGACCGGCGGTGAGATCCGCTACCGCCCGCCGACCCGCGAGGGCGAGGTGCCGGGCGCGGGGACGCTGCTCGTCCACCAGCCCGCCGCCGACGGCCCGCGCCGCGAGGTCGAGGCGGCCGGCGTCTCGCTCGGGGCCGAGGGCACCACGCGATTCAGCTGGGCGAAGGGGCTCGCGCTGCGGGCCGCGGGCCCGCCCGGTCGCTTCCGCGTCGATCTCGAGGGCGAGGTCGAGGTGCTGCACGCGGGGATCGGCGCGGGGAAGGCTGCGGGCGAGACCTTCTCGCTGCGCAGCGACCGGCTCGGCGTCGACCTCGGGCGGAACGACACGGGCCCGGCCGCGGAGGGCGTCGATCTCGGCGGCACCGCGGAAATCCTCGGGCTCGACGCCGAGGGGCGCATCGCGGTGCGGACCGGGCGGTTCGACCTCGAGTGCGGCTCGTTCCGCTTCGACGCGGCGACGCAGGTGGCGATGGTCACCGCCGCGGACGGCCGCGACGTCAACGTCGTCTTCCGGGACGGAACGCCGCCCATACGGGCTGCCGAGGTCCGGTGGGATCTTGCCAACGGCGAACTGAAGGCGACCCGGGTGAGCGGCGGGCGCTGAGCGATTCCCCTCGGGAGCCGTATCAGGTCATGTAGTCGGCGTTCAGCCGCACGTACTCGGTGGTGAGGCCGCACGAGAAGAACTCCTCGCTCGCCTCGCCTTGGCCGAGATCGAGCCGCACCCGCACGAGCGGTTCGCGGAAGACCCGCTCGCGGTCGGCAAGCGGCGTGTCGGCGGGGGCGCCGTCGCGGAAGAGACCGACGCCCCCGACCTCGAGGGCGACATCCGCGAGGTCGAACGCGACGCCCGCGCGGCCCGCGGCGGCGAGGATGCGGCCCCAGTTCGGGTCGCCGCCGGTGACCGCGCAGCGGACGAGGAGGCTCATCGCGACGGTGCGGGCGACCGCCAGGGCGTCGGCCGCCGTGCGGGCGCCGGTGACCTGCACCTCGAGGCCGCGCTCGAAACCCTCGCCGTCGCGGACGACGAGCAGGGCAAGCTCGCGGAGCACCGTGCGGAACGCGGCGCGGACGAGGTCGGGCGGGAACGCTCCCGCGGCCCCGGAGGCCAGCGCGTAGACCGCGTCGTTGGTCGAGGTGTCGCCGTCGATCGAGATGCGGTGGAAGCTCCGCTCGACGCCGGCGGCGAGGTGGCCGCGGAGCTCGTCGGGCGAAAGCTCGGCGTCGGTGAGGATCGCGGAGATCGTCGTGGCCTGGGGGGGTCCGCCGTGGAGCGCGAGGTCGGGATGGATCATCCCCGCGCCTTTCGAGATGCCGCTCACGAGCCCGCGGCGACCCTCGTGCACGAGCTCGACCGCCGCGACCTTCGGGTAGGTGTCGGTGGTCATGATCGCCTTCGCGACCGGCAGCAGCGGGCCGTCGGCGAGCCGCGCGACGAGCCCCGGGATCTCGGGCAGCATCCTCTCGATCGGCAGCGGCACGCCGATGACGCCGGTCGAGTTCGAGAGCACGCTCTCGACCGGCACGTCCAGTTCGGCCGCGACCGCATCCAGCAGCTCGCCCGCGCGGGCGAGGCCGTCTTGGCCGGTCGCGGCGTTCGCGCAGCCGCTGTTGATGACCAGCGCATGGGCGTGCCCGTGGGTGCGCGAGAGGTGCGTCCGCGAGAGCTGCACCGGCGCCGCGCAGACGAGGTTCCGCGTGAACATCCCCGCCGCGGTCGCGCCGCCCGCGCAGGCGATCAGCGCCAGGTCGGGCCGGCCCGGCTTCTTGATGCCCGCGGCGGCGGTCGCGCCGCGGAAGCCGCGCGGGAAGCGGCAGAGCGGGTCGCGCTCGGCGCGTTCGCGGGCGGCGACGGCGTGGGCGGGCTTCGCGGCCGCCTCGGCCGCCGGGCTCACCGCTGGCCCCCGATCGGCGGCGCGGCCGGCGACCCCGCGGGGGCGAGGTCGATGATCAGCGCCGTCTCGTCGCAGGCGGTGTTCTTCGGGCAGTTCGCGCAGTCCTTGAGGACCTTTTCGGGCAGGCTGTTGATCGACACCTGCCGGAAGCCGAGCCGGGTGAAGAACCGCGGGGCGCGGGTCAGCACGCAGACCCGCGGGATGTGCAGGTCACGGGCGAGGTCGGTGAAGTGCTGGACGAGCTCCGACCCGATGCCCCGGCCCTGGAACTCCTCGTCGATCCCGAGCGAGCGGATCTCGGCCAGCTGCGGCGTGTAGATCCAGAGGGCCCCGCACCCGACGACCTTCCCGTTCACCACCGCGACGCCGAAGTCGAGGATCGCCTTGGTGATGTCCTCGCGGCTGCGGGGCAGGTTCTCGCCCATCTTCGCCCAGTGCTCGACGAGGCGGCAGATGTCGTCGAGGTCGTCCATGCGGGCCTGCCGCAGCTCGACCTCGCCGTCGGCCCCGCGCTCGCCGCGCTCGCGGAGCAGGCGGCGGATGCGATCGAGGGCGCTCTCGACCGAACTCGGGCTGGTGCCGCCCTCGACCGAGCGCTTCGCGAGGGTCGCCCCGACGGTGAGCTCGGTGTAGACGTCGCCGCCGACCTTCGGGGCGTGGCGCCGCAGCGTCTCGAGCGAGAGGCCCTCGAGCGGCTTCTTCTCCTCGATCGCGGTGCGGACGAGGCGGCCCACCTGGTGGTGCGCCTCGCGGAACGGCACGCCCGCCCGCACGAGGTAGTCGGCGAGGTCGGTCGCGTTCGAGAAGCCGCCGGCCGCGGCCTGCATCGTGCGCTCGCGGTTCACCTTCATCCCGCCGAGCATCGGCGGCAGCACGCGGAGGCAGAGCGAAAGATGCTCCATCGAGTCGAAGAGCGGCTCCTTGTCCTCCTGCATGTCCTTGTTGTAGGCGAGCGGCAGGCCCTTGAGCGTGGTGAGGATCGCGACGAGGTTGCCGACATGGCGGCCGGTCTTGCCGCGGATGAGCTCGAGCGCGTCGGGGTTCTTCTTCTGCGGCATCAGCGAGCTGCCGCTCGTGAACGCGTCGGGCAGCTCGACGAAGCCGGCTTCGCTGGTCGCGTAGAAGATGAGGTCCTCGGCGAGCCGCGACAGATGGACCGCGCAGAGCGAGGTCGCCGCGAGCGTCTCGACCACGAAGTCGCGGTCGCTGACCGCGTCGAGCGAGTTGCCGCTGGCCGCGCCGAACCCGAGGTCCGCGGCGAGGGCCTCGCGGTCGATCGGGTAGGCGGTGCCCGCGAGGGCCCCCGAGCCGAGCGGCGAGACGCGGACGCGGTCGAGGGCGTCGGCGAAGCGGTCGGCGTCACGCCTGAGCATCTCGACGTAGGCGAGGCACCAGTGGGCGAAGAGCAGGGGCTGCGCCCGTTGCAGGTGCGTGTAGCCGGGAAGCACGGTCTCGCGTTCGCGCTCGGCGAGGTCGAAGAGGGCCCGCATCGCGGCCTCGATCTCGGCGAGACGGGCCTCGATCTCGATCTCGGTCCAGAGCCGCAGGTCGGTCGCGACCTGGTCGTTGCGGCTGCGGCCGGTGTGGAGCTTCTTCCCGAGGTCGCCGACGCGGGCGATGAGCTCGCGCTCGACCCACGAGTGGACATCCTCGTCGTCGGCGGTCCCGAGAAGCGACGGGTCGCGCTCGACCGCCGCGAGGATCTCGCGGAGGGCCGCCTCGAGGCGGATCCGCTCGTCGCGCGAGAGCACGCCCGCCCGCTCGATCGCCCGGGCCCACGCCATCGAGCCCACGAGATCCTCGCGGACCAGCCGCCGGTCGAACGGCAGCGAGTCGTTGAAGCGGCGGAAGAGGTCGTCGACCGGGCCTTCCTGCCGGCCCGCCCAGAGCGGACCGGAGGAGCTGGGCGGGATCGTGGGGGCTGCGGGGTTGGCGTCGTTCATGCCCGGGCCGGGGTCGAGGGGTGCGAAGCCCGCGGCGCGTCGAGATCGTGACGCTCCTTGAGGGCCTTGATCCGCGACGGCAGCGAGAAGAGGCGGATGAACCCGCCGGCGTGCGACTGGTCGTAGACCTCGTCCGCGCCGAAGGTCGCGAAGCTCTCGCTGTAGAGGGCGTTCGGGCTGCGGCGGCGGACGGCGGTGGCCGTGCCCTTGTGGCAGCGGACCGCGACCTCGCCGGTGAGGGGGGCCGCGATCGACTCGAAGGCCGCCTGCATCGCGGCCCGCACCGGCGTGAACCAGCGGCCGTCGTAGATGACCTCGGCGTAGTCGAGGGCGAGCTTCTCGCGGAAGTGGAGCGTGGTGCGGTCGAGGACGAGCTCCTCGAGGCCGCGGAGGGCCGCCATCAGGATCGTGCCGCCCGGCGTCTCGTAGCAGCCGCGGCTCTTCATGCCGACGAGGCGGTTCTCGATGAGGTCGACGCGGCCCACGCCGTGCCGGGCCCCGATCGCGTTGAGCGCCTCGAGCAGGGCGACCGCGCCGAGCCGCTTGCCGTCGACCGAGACGGGCCGGCCGCGCTCGAAGCCGACGATGGTCTCCTCGGCCCGGTCGGGCGCGGTGAGCGGGTCGACGGTGCGGGTCCAGATGTCCGAGGGCGGCGGGTTCCACGGGTGCTCGAGCTCGCCGCCCTCGTGCGAGATGTGCCAGAGGTTCGCGTCGCGCGAGTAGATCTTCTCGGCGCTCGCCGAGCAGGGGATGTTCCGCTCCTTCAGGTAGCCGAGCAGCTGCTCGCGGCTGCGGAGGTTCCAGGTCCGCCACGGGGCGATCACCTCGAGGTGCGGCGCGAGCGCCGCGTAGGTGCTCTCGAAGCGGACCTGGTCGTTGCCCTTGCCGGTGCAGCCGTGGGCGAGGGCGTCGCAGCCGGTCTCGAGCGCCGCCTCGACCTGGGCCCGGGCGATGATGGGCCGGGCGATCGAGGTGCCGAGGAGGTACTTGCCCTCGTACATCGCGCCGCTGGTGACCATCGGCCAGACGAACTCCTCGAGGAAGTCCGCGCGGAGGTCACGCACGATGCAGGTCGACGCGCCGGTGCGGCGGGCCTTCTCCTCGATGCCCTCGAGCTCGCCCTCGCCCTGGCCGACGTCGGCGACGACGGCGACGATCTCGCAGGCGTGGCGTTCCTTGAGCCACGGGATGATGACGCTGGTGTCGAGGCCGCCCGAGTAGGCGACGCAGATCTTGCGGGGGGAACGGGTTTCCTGGGCGTTGGACATGGGAGGGTTCTTTCTCCGGAAGGCGTCAGCGGAGGATCGAGAGGAGAAGGGCGTTCTGGGCGTGCATGCGGTTCTCGGCCTGGTCGAAGACGACCGATCGCGGGCCGTCCATCACGTCGTCGGTGACCTCCTCGCCGCGATGGGCGGGGAGGCAGTGGAGGAAGAGGGCGCGGGGGCCGGCGAGGGCCATGGCGTTCGCGTTCACCTGGAACGGCCGCA
>JBIKVN010000218.1:0-5462 GCA_044356865.1 Phycisphaerales bacterium
TGCTCAGCGAGACCAACCTCGCCCGCATCGCCGAGCAGACCCGGCGGACCGCCCCGGACGTGCTGGTCGTCGACAGCGTCCAGATGCTCTTCCGGGCCGACCTCGAGGCCTCGCCCGGCTCGATGACCCAACTCCGCCGCTGCTGCCTCGAGCTGGTGATGCTGGCGAAGGCCTCGGGCATCGCGGTGATCGTCGTCGGGCATGTGACGAAGGAGGGCGATCTCGCGGGGCCCAAGCTGCTCGAGCACCTCGTCGACGTGGTGTTGCAGTTCGAGGGCGACCGCCACCACGCCCACCGCGTGGTCCGGGCGATCAAGAACCGCTTCGGCTCGACCCACGAGATCGGCCTGTTCGAGATGACCGGCGGGGGCCTGGCCGAGATCGAGGAAGGGTCGCTCGCCCTCGGCGACGATCCACGGCCGGGCAGCGTCTTCGTGCCCGCCCTCGCCGGCAGCCGCTGTCTCGTGGCCGAGGTGCAGGCCCTGACCGCCACGGGTTTCCTCGGCAGCGCGAAGCGCCGGGCCTCGGGCATCGACGCGAACCGGCTCGCGATGTCGATCGCGGTGCTCGAGAAGCACGGGGACTTGCGGCTGGCCGACCAGGACGTCTTCGCGGCGGTGGCGGGGGGCCTCCGACTGGCGGAGCCGGCGGCGGATCTGGCCCTGTTGCTTGCGGTGGCCGGGGCGTACTTGGGTCGAACCGTCCCGCCGCGGTTCGCGGCCATCGGCGAGGTGGGGCTCTCGGGCGAGATCCGCCCGGTGCGCTTCCTTGAGCAGCGATTCAACGAGGTGATTCGCCGCGGCGGGCGAACCGTGGCGCTTCCCGGGGCGCAGGCGAGCGAGCTCGCCCCGATTGCCCGGAAGGCGGGGGTCAGCCTGATCGGGGTGGCCGGCATGTCGGCCTGTCTCGAGTTGCTGGTCCCGAGAAAATCACCGGGACCCCGGGACGGACCGCCGGCTCCGGCGAATGCAAAGGCCGCGTTTGTTTCCTAAGTGCATGCTTGAGATGAGCTTGCGTTTCTTGCCCGCCCCCATCAACGCATCGTCGGATCCTTCCTTCTTTACCCTTCGGAGGATCCCGCTAGAATCCCGCCCTCATTCGATTGACACCGGCTGACCGATATGCCGGTGTCCCGCTCGGCCCTTGCTTTTGTGGCAAGGGATCGGCGAGCGGGTTGATGGACTGGTTCCCCAGCCAACGAGTCAGGGCCGGGGACCCGACTGATTTCAGGAGACTTCAGACATGAGCCTGACCAAGACCGTGGGTCTCTTCGCCGGCACGACGCTCCTCGCGGGCGCTGCGTTCGGTGCGGGTGACAGCACCAACTACCAACAGGAGATCGCTGATCTCCGCGCCGAGATCGCCTCGATGAAGGCGCAGTCCGGCGACAACTGGCTGACCGAGCAGCGGGCAGCCGAGATCAAGGGCCTCGTCCAGGACGTCCTGGCCGACGCCGACACCCGCGCCAGCCTCCAGGGCACCGGTGCGACCGCCGGCTTCGACAACGGGTTCTTCCTGTCGAGCGCCGACGGCAACTTCCGCCTCAACGTCGGCGGCACCGCTTCGGCCCGGTTCACCTACAACAACCGGCAGGATTCGTACAACACTACGAACGGTACCTACGACAACAACTGGGGCTTTGCCATCCGGCACACCGGCCTCAGCTTCGATGGCTACATGTTCGACCCGAGCTGGAAGTACGGCGTCAGCCTCGCGATCTACGACGAGACGGCGATCGTCCCGTCGAGCCTCGGCTACAACAATGGTCAGGTGTTCTTGCTCGACGCCTACGTCATGAAGGACTTCGGTGACTTCTACGTCCAGGCCGGCCAGTTCAAGTCGGCGATCACCCGCCAGGGTTCGCTCAACCTCTGGGACCTCCAGATGGTCGACATGGCCAACGTTGACTACCTGTTCGGCACCCAGTGGACCCAGGGCATCAAGTTCGGCTTCGACAACGACATGATGCGGGCCCACGTGACCTACTCCGAGGGCGTGGGCGGCAACTCGCCGACCCTGAACTCGCAGTTCACGAACTATGGCACTAGCCAGACTGGCGGAAGTTACGGCACGGCCTCCCCGGCGAACCAGCTCGCGTTTGATGGTCGCGCCGAGTTCAAGTTGGGCGGTACTTGGGCCCAGTTCGACGACGAGCAGTCGTGGCAGGGCGAGGAGTTCGGCCTGCTCATCGGCGTCGGTGGTTACTGGCAGAAGGGTCGGGTCACCCCGAACACCGCCACTGCTCCGGCCAATAATCAGAACTTCGGTGGCCAGTCGTGGGGCTTGACCGCGGATGCGACCGCTGATTTCGGTGGCTTTAACCTCTTCGGTGCCCTCTACTATGCGGGCACGAATGGGTACAACACCTCGGCGACAGCGGTTTCCGATAGTTGGGGCTTCCAGGTCCAGGGCGGTGCGTTCGTGAGCGAGGACATGGAAATCGCGGCTCGCTACGAGTATGGCGATCTGGGAACCGCCAGCACTGGCGGAAACGTCCCGACCGAGAGCATCATCTCGGCTGGTCTCAACATGTACTTCTCGAAGAACCGCGTGAAGTGGCAGTCCGACCTCGGTTACTCGTTTGACGCACTGTCCGCGACCGGTGGCGTCAACAATCAGGGCGGTGGTTGGGCCGTTTCCGGCACCGGCTGGCTCCCCGATTCGGGCCCAAACAACGCTTCCAACGGCGGCGAGTGGCTCATCCGGTCGCAGTTCACCGTCACCTTCTGATGAAGGCCTGACGGGGTCTGCAGCCAGATCCTGAGTCGACATCCATCAACATTCGACCCTGTCCCACGGCAGGGTGGCACAAGGCTCAGCCGGCGGGTCCGCAAGGACCCGCCGGTTTTCCTTTTTGATTGGGTCGGAAGGGCCCCGATCTTCTCGCCCGGTTTGCGGCTTCGTCCGAAGATGCCCTTCGGCGGTGTCCGATACAACTCGCGTCGGTCTTCATTTCCCGCTACCTTTCGGAGGTCTCCGTCGATGGCGACGGGGCCAGAACGACACGAACGTCCCGGGGCCGCGATGCGGTCCCGTCGGTCAGAACCCCGGGCCAAACCTCGGAGTGCCCGCAGGATGCGAGCCACCATGAACCTTCACCGTTCGCTCTTCGCCCTTTCCGTTCTCGCCTTCGCTCCGACCGTCCTGGCGCAAGACGCGGCGACCGGATCGGCGAACGAGGAGCTGCTCCGCCGGCTCGACCAGCTCGAGAAGCGAAACGCGGCGCTCGAGAGCCAAGTCACCGAACTCAAGCAGGCCGACGGCGAGCAGTGGCTGACCGAGCAGCGGGCGGCCGAGATCCGCTCGATCGTCGCCGACACCCTCGCCGATGCGGATACGCGTTGGAGCCTCCAGGGCTCGGGCGCCACCGCCGGCTGGGACGACGGCTTCTATCTCGCCAGCCCCGACGGTCGGTTCCGCATGAACGTGCATGGCTTGCTCCAGACGCGATTCATCTGGAACTGGATGCGCACCACGCCGCCGTCGAGCGAGACCGCGAACGGCCAACCGGTCGTGTTGCCGACGAACACCGCCTACGACTGGACCACCAACGACGCCAACGCCGAGGGTTTCGACATCCCCGAGGCCCAGATCTGGCTCGACGGCCACCTGTTCGGCCCCGGCATCCGCTACATGCTGCGCGGCAGTTTCGAGAGTTCGCAGGCGACCGAGATCTCGACCAGCAACGTCCGCGTCGGCGACAACAGCTCGGGCCAGTTCACGCTGCTCGATGCCTGGACCCGATTCGATCTCGACAGCCAGTGGTCGTTCCGGGCGGGCCAGTTCCGGCTGCCTTTCGCCCGCGAGGAACTCGTCGACTGGCAGTACCAGCTGGCCACGCAGCGATCGCTCATCTCGTACTCGATGGGCGTCTGGTACTCGCAGGGGCTCGAACTCGGCTACGCCGACGACTTCTTCCGGGCCCAGGTCGCCTTCAGCGGCGGCGGCCAGGACAACATCGGCGGCCAGCTCAAGCTGAACAGCGGAACCGAAGGCCTGAACGAGCCTTGGCTGGACGGCAGCGGAAACTGGGCGTTCACGGGCCGCATGGAGTTCAAGCCCTACGGGTCTTGGGAGCAATTCAAGCAGTTCACGAGCCCGGGTGGCAACGCGTTCGGCATGCTGTTCGGCTTCGGCATCAACTACCAGGAAAGCGAGGTCGATCTCGGGACTTCGACGCTGCCGGCTCCCGATGGGACCAATACCCGTTTCGACCTGACGGTCGACGCGAGCTTCGATTTCGGCGGCTTGAGCCTGTTCGCCGCGGGCTACTACTCGTACAACGACTCGAAGGCCACCTACATCGAGGGCGGCGGCAGCCAGGGCCCGGTCGGGACGCCGACCTACTTCGACACCGGCGGCTGGACCAAGTGGGGCGTGGTGCTGCAAAGCGGCTTCTACATCGAACCGAAGATCGAGTTGTACGCCCGCTACGAGCTCGGCTCGTTCGAGAGCCCCGACACCGACTTCATCCGCAACGACTTGACCACCCCGTCGACGCCCTCGTTCGGTGCCCTCTACGGCTTCGAGAACAACCTGAGCATCGTGAACTTCGGTGTGAACTGGTACATCGACGGCCAGGACATCAAGTGGACGACGCAGTTCGGCTATTCGCTCGATTCCGTCGACCCCTCCTGGTACAACCAGGAAACCGGCTGGCGGGTGACCGGGTCGCGTGACGCGCTCGTGTTCCAGAGCCAGCTGCAGTTGCTGTTCTGAATCGACGGGAAATCCACAGCGATACCTCGACCGGGGGCCGGAAACGGCTCCCGGTCTTCATTTCCGGGAAGGTCTCCGTGAGGCGGGCGGCGGGGCGGGGGCACCCCGTAGAATCGTGCTCCTTCCGATGACCGCCGTCGCCACTCCGTCGCGCTCCGCCGTCCGCATCCACCGCATCGAGGTCCGTCCCCGCCGCGGGATGGCCGATCCGCGCGGGGCCGCGGTGCTCCGTTCGATCGAGGCCCTCGGGCTGGCGAAGAAGCCGCGCCGGGTCGAGCACGCCAGCGTCTACCTCGTCGAGGGCGAGCTCGATCGTGAGGAGCTCTCGCGGATCGCCGACGAGCTGCTCGCCGACTGCGTGACGCAGGCGGCCGAGCTGCACGTGTCGGCGCAGGCGGCGCTCGCGAAGATTCCGCCGGGCGTGTCGGTCGTCGAGGTGCATCCCTTGCCGGGCGTCACCGATCCGGCGGCCGAGAGCGTGCAGGAGACGATCGCGGCGATGCTCGGGAAGCGGGTGCGGGTGCGGACCGGCGACCGTTATGACCTGCACGGCGTCGACGCGAAATTCGCCCGGGCGGTCGCCGAGCGGCTGCTTGCGAACACGGTGATCCAGGCGATCCACGACCAGCCGTTCCTGCCCGAGTCGTTTCCGGCCGGGAAGCCGTACGAGCTGGCGATCCGTGAGGTGCCGATCCGGAATCTCGCCGACGCCGAGCTCGAGCGGATGAGCCGCGAGGCGCATC
>JBIKVN010000034.1:0-18466 GCA_044356865.1 Phycisphaerales bacterium
CTCGCGACCGAACTCCGAAGCTAGGATCTCCTCCCATGAGCCCGAACGCCACGCAGACCGCTCCCGCCCCGACCGCCACCGACCGCTTCACCGACGAGGATCGCGCCCGGCTCATCGCCGACGTCGAGGCCTACTGCGAGGAGTTGCGGCCCATCGAGGAGATCAAGTACCTCGAGCGCGAGTTCAACCCGGCCATCGCTTCGCTCGCGAAGAAGCACGGGATCTGCGGCATCCCGGTTCCCAAGAAGTACGGCGGCCGCGGCTGCGACAGCCTGACCTACGCCCGCATGCTCGCCCGCATCAACCGCGAGGGCTCGGGTCCGCGGACCTTCTTCAGCGGCCAGTCGTCGATCGGCCAGTACCCGATCCTGAAGTACGGCACCGAGGACCAGAAGCAGCGCTACCTGCCGAAGTCGGCGGCCGGCGACCTGATCCTCGCCTTCGGCCTCACCGAGCCCGATGCGGGCTCGAATCCGCTCGAGGGCACCACGACCTACCGCCGCGAGGGCGACAAGCTCGTCATGAACGGCGTGAAGTACCTGATCTCGAACGGCTCGATCGCCGACGCGGTCATCGTGTTCGCGTTCCCCGAGGGCGCGACCGGCGACGCCCGCCGAATGAGCGCGATCATCGTCGACACCGCCGGCTCGACCTTCGAGAAGGAGCAGCTCCACTCGAAGCCCGGCATGTACACCTGCGACACCGCGATGTTCTCGATGAACGAGCACGTGATCCGCGGCGACAACCTGCTCGGCAAGGAAGGCGAGGGCTTCCGCATCGCGATGCACACGCTGGTCTCGGGCCGTCTTTCGGTCGCGTCGGGCTGCCTCGGCTCGATCGAGGACTGCCTCACCGAATGCATCGAGTGGGCGAGGACCCGCCACCAGCACGGCAAGGAGATCGGCCGCCACCAGCTCGTGCAGGATCATCTCGCGAAGATCGAGATGGCCCGGGCCACGAGCGAGGCGATGATCGAGCGGGCCGCCCACGCCAAGCAGCTCTCCGATGACAACCCCGGCGACCGGAACCTGCTCGCCGACGCCGACTACAAGGTCGCGCAGGCCAAGTTCTTCGCGAGCAACGCCGCTTGGGAAGCCGCCGATCACGCGGTGCAGATCTTCGGCGGCCGTGGCTGGAGCGAGCTCTACCGCCCCTTCCGCCACCTGCAGGATGTCCGCGTGTGCCGCATCTACGAGGGCACCGACGAGGTCATGAAGCTCAAGATGGGCGCCAAGCTCCTCGGCAAGGAGTTCGAGGCGTTCAAGTGAGCCGGTGAGCCGGAAACGATGAGACGAGCGCAGGGCCCGCAGCGATGCGGGCCCTGTTCATGGACGGGCCGGGGCGTCGGGCGGGCAGGGGCCGGGTTGACGTCAGCCGGCCGCCAGCGTCTTCCGCATCGCTTCCCAGCCGTCCTTCAGCGTCTTGTCGGCGGCGGCCTTGATGAGCGACGGGCCGATCGCCGAGACGAGGCCCTTCCGCTCGGTCACGCGGGCCTCGTAGCGGGCCTTGGTGCCAGCGCCGTCGGGCTCGAGCGTGATGGTGCTCTCGATGGTCATCGACATGCCGATGCCCTCCGACTTCGCGGTCTGCACGATGGTCTTGCCGGGCACCTTCTCATCGAGCGTCATGGTCACCCGCAGCGTGCCGCGGATGAAGCTGAAGCCTGGCCGCACGACCAGCTTCAGCGTCCGGTCGTCGACCCGCTCGACGCTCTGCACGTCGGCCATGTGCTTCGAGACGAGCTCGATGTTCTTGAGGGCGTGCAGCACCCGATCGGGCGGGAAGGCGAGGAGTTCCTCGCCGACGAAGGGTTCGATGGCGGCCATGGGAGGCGAAGGGTAGCGGGATTTCAGCGGCTGAACGCGGGGGCCCGCGGGTCGCCGCCCGACTGGAGGTACGCGATGAGGTCGGCGAGCTCGTCGCGCGACAACGGGTCGACGAGGCCGGCCATCATCGGCGAGATGGTAGCGGGGCGGCGGGCGATGATCGTCGCGGCGTCGAGTTCGGTGGTGGCCTGCGGGGCAAGGAGGTTCTCGGCGAGGCGGACCTTGCCGTTCTCTTCGGAAAGCAGGCGGCCGACCACGAGGCGGCCGTCCGCAAGTTCGAACTCGGTGAAGCGGTACTGGTCGCTGACGGTCGCGCTCGGCGCGACGATCGCCTCGGCGAGCTCGCGCGGGCCGAAGCGGTTGCCGACGCCGGTCAGGTCGGGGCCGCCCGCGCCGTCGCCGGGGAATGCCGCGAAGCGGTGGCACGCGGCGCAGGCGGCGGCGCGGTACATCGCCTCGCCGCGGGCGAAGTCGCGATCACGATGCGGTTCGCCCGCGACGGCGACGACCTCGTCGAGCGTCCACTGGCGGCCGGGGCCCTGCGGCCGTGGCGCGTCGGCGACGATCGGAATCTCCTCGCGCGAGAGCCGGTCGAACCGTTCGCGCCGCTCGGCGGGTATGTTCGCAAGGGCGTCCTGCCGGATCTTCTCGAGGAAGCCCTTGAACGACGCGCCGCCCGAGGTGCGGGCGGCCCGCGTGAACCAGCGGAAGTAGCGCTCGCGAAGATCGTCGGTCCAGCCGTCCTTCGCGTTACGGAGGCTGGCGATGACGTGGACCTGTTCGCGCTGCGGGCTGGCCGAGATCATCTTGAGGATCGCCGGACCGTAGCCGTCGCTGCGGGCGAGCAGGTTCTCGTCGACCGCCTCGACCGCCGCGTCCTGCCGCTCGAGCAGCGGGATCGCCCGGGCCACGACGGTGCGCGAGCCGAGCGCGACGAGAAGATCGCAGAGGTCGCGGTTCGCGGCGAAGTCGTCGCTTGGGTAGAGCGGCTCGAGGCGGGCGAGGAGGCGGATTCGCACTTCTTCGGGCGGCAGGCCCTGGCGGATGATGGTGAGGGCCAGGGCACGAAGCCACATGCGGCGCTCGTCGACGGTCGCGGAGTTCCAGTCGAGGGCGCTCAGCGTCTCGAGGATCCGCGGCTGGTCGCTGCTCGACCCGACGCGGGCGAGGGCGACGCACGCCTCGATCCGCGCGAGGTTCGACGGCAACGAGAGGGTCTGGGCCGCCCAGCGCTCGGTCGGCTGGTGCTCGAGGGCGATCCGGGCCGCCCAGCGGAGAAAGCGATCGGGATCACCGAGCCGGGCCAGCGCCGCATCGACCGCCTCCGGCGGCGCGTCTTCGCGGTGGAACGACTCAAGTTCGCGCCGGGCTTTCCGCGCCTCGGCGAATCGCGCGTCCGGCCCGGGCTTCGGCCCGGCCGGCGCCGCAGCCCGCACGCGGTAGATCGCGCTCGCCGCGTTCCGTCCGCCGACCGCGAAGTACATCGCGCCATCCTTCGGCGAGGCCACGGCGTCGGTCAGCGGCAGCGGCTTCCCGCTCAGGAACTCCTCGCGCCGGGCCTGGTAACTCGCACCATCGGGCTCGAGGAACACCGCGTGCATCGTGCCGAAGGTCCAGTCGAGCAGATAGAGCGCGTCTCGCCACGGCGTCGGGAACGCGAGGTCGGTGCCCGCGAGCAGCCCGGTCGGCGAGCCCGGTCCGAGGTCGATCGTCGCCGGCAGCGAATCGGGGTACCACGCTGGCCACTTGCCCGAGCCGCTGCGCCAGCCGAATTCGGATCCGCTGGTCGCGTGCCCGAGCCGCGTGGGCCGGTACCACGGGGCGCCCATGTCCCACTCCATGTCGGCGTCGTAGGTGAAGAGCTCGCCGTCGGCGTTGAACGCGATGTCGTAGGGGTTGCGCATCCCGATCGAGACGAGTTCCCAGGTCTTGCCGTCGGCGTCGGTGCGGCAGATCCATGCACCCGGCGCGAGGATCCCGACCGCGTGGCCGTTCGCGTCCCACATGCGGGGCAGCAGGTGGTCTTCCTTCCACGACCGGGCGAGCGTCGAACGCTCGGGCTCGGGCAGTTGCGTGTGGTTCCCCGAGACGACATAGACCATCCCGTCGGGGCCGATCTCGACGGCGTGCGGACCGTGCTCGCCGCCGTCGCCGGGGATCTTCCGCAGCAGTTCGACGGCGTCGAGCTTGCCGTCGCCGTCGGAGTCACGCACGCGGCAGAGACCTTGGGAATCGCCGCCGTTCACCACCGCGTAGAGGTCATCTCCGCGGAAGACAAGGCCCTGGGCTCCGGCGATCTTCGCGGGAATCGCCGTCAAGACCGTCTCCGCCGGATCGCCGCCGGGTGGGCAGGGCGCGATCTCGATCAGGCCCGAGTACTGGCCGCAGCCGACGAGCGTGCCGTCTGGCTTCGCCGCCAGCGAGACGATCGAGCCGAGGTTTCTCGGGATCACCGCGACGAGTTCGCAGATGAAGCCGTCCGGTACGGTGATGCCGCGATTGACGTCGCCGGTCCTGAAGCCCGAGATGTTGCCCCACGGTCCCTCGCCGAGGGCGTAGAGCGTTTTCGCGGGCGTGCCGGCATCGTCGACCCACGACGCGTCGGTCACCTCGTGCAACACGATCGCCTGCGTGCGGTCCTTGAGGACGATCTCGGCGACAGCCCCGGCCGGTCCGCCCTCGTTGCGGGCGCTGATGCGGATCTCGTTTGAACCGATCGTGAGATGCGGCGTGAGATCGACCTCGTTCGCCCACGACCAGTCGCGGTTCTCGCCCACGACCTGGCCGTTCACCGACAGCTCGCCCGCGTTGTCGATCGCGAAGCGGGCGGTGGCCCGCAGGCGTTCCGGCACCTCGATCGTCTTCTTCAGGACCACCGCGTCGCCGCCGGATTGCGACCAGATCTACTGCGGGACTTTCGCGGGAACCGCAGGCCTTGCTGCGGGCGCCTCGGGAGCCGCGGTGGCCGCTTCGGCGGCCGAACGGATCGAGTCGAGGTCCTGCGGCGCCGTCGGCGCGTCGCCCCGGTTCGACAGCGTGGTGCCCGTTCCGCGGAAGACCGTCCACACTGCCGCGCCGGTGGCCGCCAAGCCGATCACGACGCCGCCGACCACGATCCAGGGAAGCGAACCGGTTCCGTCGCGATGGCTCATGGGCGAAGCATGGCGGGAATGGCCCCAGCCATCAAGCGAGTTCCGGAAAATGCACGACGGGCGACCAACTGAGCCGCCCGTCGTGAGGAAACTCGATCCGGTCTCAGCGACCCGCGCCGACCGGCTGCTTCTTGGCGCCCGCCGCGATCCGCCGCTTCGCGTACGCGACCGCCGCCGCCGCCATCGACGGGGCGCTCTCGCCTTCCTTGAGGACGGCGAGCGTGGTGTGCTCGATCGCCGCGACCTTGCGGTCGATCTCCGCCTCGGTGAGGCCGAGGTAGAGGCCGGCAAGGCGGATCAGCCCGCCGGCGTTCGCGATGAAGTCGGGGGCATAGAGAACACCCTTCTGCTTGAGCGACGGGCCGTCGCGATCGGGCACGGCAAGCATGTTGTTCGCGGTGCCGCAGATGATCTTGCACTTGAGTCCGGCGATCGTCTTCTCGTCAAGCACGCCGCCGAGGGCGCACGGGGCAATGATGTCGACCTCCTCGTGGAAGAGGTTCTTGTCGTTGCCGATCTCGACGCAGCCGAGCTCCTCGACCGCCCGCTTGAGGGTCGGCACGTGGACGTCGGTCACATAGACCACAGCGCCTGCCTCGCGCAGCAGCTTCGCGAGCTTGTAGCCCGTCGCGCCCGCGCCCTGGATCGCGACCTTCAGGTTCTTGAACTGCACCGGCATGCCGAGGTGCTGGAGGCATGCCTTCATCGAGTTGAAGCAGCCCTGCGAGGTGAACGGCGAAGGGTCGCCGCCGTGGCTCACGGTGTTGCCGCCCATGACGTGCTTGGTCTCGGTCGCCATCCAGTCGCAGAACTGGGGGCTGACCCCGACGTCCTCGGCGGCGATGTAGGCGCCGGTGAAGGTATCGACGAAGCGGCCCATGGCGCGGGCCTCGGCCTCGGTCGGCTGGTGGCCGGCCTTCGGCAGGATGATCACGCTCTTCGCCCCGCCCATCGCGAGCTCGGCGGCGGCCGCCTTGTAGGTCATGCCCTCCGAAAGCCGCAACACGTCGTGCACCGCTTCGCCTTCGCTCGCATACGCCCAGCGACGGGTGCCACCGAGGGCGTTCCCGAGGACGGTGGAGTGGATCGCGATGATCGCCTTGAGGCCGGTCGCGGGATCCTGGTGGAAGGCCACGCGCTCGTGGCCGTGGCTTGCCATCTGCTCAAAAAGCTTCATTCGGAGTCCTCGTCGTCGAAAGGGTCGCGGGCGGGTTCGGAAGGAAAACCCCGCCGGGAAACGGCGGGGAGGATCGGAAGCGTAGCGTGAAGGTCCGGTCCGTGGCGAACGCGGGATGCGTTCCCGGATACGGCGTCCGCGGTCTCAGCCCCCGGAGGACGCGCGGAAAATCGAGCCCGTCCCGAACTGGGGAATCCCCTTCAGGTCGGGCTCCTTGCCGGTACCGCGGGCGGTCATGTCGGGGGTCTTCTCGGGGATGTCGTAGTGGCCGTTCGGCTTGCCGTCGATCCACTTCATCGCGGCGGTCGCGGCGGCCTTGACGCTGGCGTCCGAGTTGATGGTGAGGTTCCGCTGCTCGCGGACGATCTCGTCGTTGGCAATCGCGCAGAGGTGACGGACGATCGCGAGCTCGTACTCGAGCTCATTGCCGTGCAGGCCGCCGTCGATGCGGGCCTGCAGCTTCGAGATCGAGCAGACCATCGCGTGGATCCACATCGAGACGAGGGCGAGCCGCCGCTGGACGAGGCCGGCGGTGACGAGCCTCTCCTCGTGCTCCTTGAAAGCCATCTTCACCGAGTGGCTGTGGTCGGCGATCCGTCGCATGACCTCGTCGAGGAGCGGCTTGAGCCGGCCGTCGATGTTCGGGGCGACGGGCACCGAGGGCCGCACGCCGAGGAAAAGCTGGGCGCCGATCTTCATGCTGGCCCCGAGGTTGCCGAACGGCTTGTTCTTGATCGCGAGCATCCACTCGCCGAGCTGCTTCGAGCCGTAGGCGAAGAGGAAACTGTGCATGACCTCGTTCGCGCCCTCGACGATGATGTTGATCCGCGAATCGCGCCAGATCCGCTCGACGTCGTTCTCGGTCATGTAGCTCTCGCCGCCCATGACCTGCAGGCAGTCGTCGACGGTGCGGAAGCCGAACTCGCTGCAGAAGACCTTGCAGGTGGCGGTCTCGAGCATGATGTCGGCGTCGCCGCGGTCGAGGAAGCCGGTCGTCGCGTAGAGCATCGCGTCCATCGCGTAGACGTACGCGCCCATGCGGGCGAGCTTCTCCTGCACCGGATCGAACTCTCCGATCGGGCGGTCGAACTGCTGGCGGTACTTCGCCCACTTGAGGGCCTGCTCGTAGGCGTAGCTCGCCCCGCCGAGCATGCCGGCGGACAGCGTGCAGCGGCCGTAGTTCAGGCAGGTCATCGCGATCTTGAAGCCCTGGCCTTCCTTCGCCAGCAGGTTCGCCTTCGGGACCTTCACGTTCGTGAGCTTGATGCGGGCCTGCCAGGTTCCGCGGATGCCGCACTTCGAGCGGTTGCGGCTGAAGATGTCGACGCCCTCCATGTCGGGCGTGCAGATCAGGGCGGTGACGACATCCTTCTCCTTGCCGGTCTTCGGGTCCTTGATCTTCTGCTGGGCCATCACCGTGAAGAGGCCGGAGAGCGCGCCCGACGTCGCCCACTTCTTCTCGCCGTTCAGGATGTAGTGCGTGCCGTCGGCCGACAGCTCGCAGCGGGTCTCCTGGCCGCCCGCGTCGCAGCCGACGTTCGGCTCGCTGAGGCAGAAGGCGCTGAGCGTGCCTTTCGCCATCTGCGGCAGGAACCGCTTCTTCTGCTCGTCGCTGCCGAAGAGCATGACCGCCTTGCAGCCGATCGATTGGTGGGCCGAGACCAGCACGGCGGTCGAGCCGCAGGCCCGGCCGATCCGCTCGAGCACGCGGTTGTAGCTGGTGATGCCGAAGCCGCCGCCGCCGAACTCGACCGGGATGGTCATGCCGAGCACGCCGAGGTCGAAGAGCTTCTGGATCGCCCACTGGGGGATCTCCTGCTTCTGGTCGATCTCGTGCACCGGGTGCTCGGTGCGGAGGTAGTGGTCGAGCCGGGCCAGAAGCTCGTCGCAGCGGCGGGTCTCCTCGGCCGACATCTTCGGATAGGGGAAGGCGAGCTCGGGACGGAAGCGGCCCCAGAAGTAGTTCTTGATGAGACCCATCGTCGACGGGTCGGGCCCGAGCATCTCCTGGGCCTGTTCGATCTGCTTGCGGTCTTTCTCGGAGATGTTCTTCAGGTCCTTGGCCAGGTCGGTCGCGGTCATGGGGGGTCTCGGGGTGGGGGGAGTCGCTGGGGTTCGGTGAGATCGGGAATCGGAGTCGCCGGTCAGGACTTCTTGAGGAAGGCGTCGAGCTTCGCGCGGGCCTCCGGGGTGTGGCGGAGCCGGACCAGATGGCCCTGCTCGGCGGCGACGCCGGCATCGAACCCGCGGGAAAGGCCCGTTTCGATCGCAGAAGCCACCGCTCGGCCGGCTTCTGAGGTCGCGATGATAGGAGTGACCTCGGTGAGGGCCCGACGGGCGGCGTCGCTTCCCGGACCAATCGAACGGGGATGACGAAGCGGTTGGGTCCGCGAATGCGAGGAGAGCCAGGTGATCGCGGCCGAGCGCGCGGAGTCGAGGTCGGACGCGGTCGCGTCGAGGAGGCCAGCTGGGGCTTCGTTGACCTTCCATGTCTCGCCGGTCGCGGTCGCCTTCATCGCGATCGCGGGATCGATCCGGGCGGGGAGGGTGAGCGTTCCTCCCCAGCCCGGACAGATGCCGAGGCCTGCTTCAGGCAGACCGATGCGGTAGGGCTTGTCCATGGTGGGCGGGACGACCGCGATCAGGGCGTCGCAGTGCATCGCGATCTCGAGGCCGCCGCCGAGGGCGGCACCGCCGATAACCGCAGCACTTGGACAGGCCAGTTTGGAGATGCGGCCAAACGCGTCGCTGCCCCGCTGGAGATAGGTGTGCAGCCCGGCGTCGTCGAGGGCGTCGATCTCGGCCAGGTCGGCTCCTGCCACGAACACTCGCGAACTTGCCGACATCAAGAGGAAACCAGTCGGCTTCGGCTGGGTATCGAGCCAGTTGAAGAACTTGATCAACTCGCCGATGAGCCAGGCGTCGAGGACCACAACCCCGCCCCGAGGCTTGTCGGGGTTCGGAATGAGTTGAAGCGACACGATGCCATCGGCGGAACGCTCGGAGGGAAGCGCGGAAGGGTTCGTGATCGAGGTCATGGCCGCGATGGTAGCGGCCGGAGGGCGTCATTTGGCTTGGGGCTCGGCCTTCGTGTCGACGCCATCATCGAGCGCGGCGATGGTGGCCATGGCTCCGTTCATGCGATCGGTCAGGCCCAGCGGGAAGGGGGGGCTCGGGAGAGATTCTCCGGCAATCAGCGTGGTGACTTGATCGAACAGAAATCGTTCCGCAGTCTTGGCCAAGGCCGCGAGGTCGCCCGGAACAAGATCGCTCCAGCCGAGCAGGGCCCCGGTGTCGCGGCGGGCGATGAGCTGGGCGAGGGCCCCGGCGTTGGCCGCCGCCCGGAGCTCGGCGGCTTGTTCTTCGGTCGCGTCCACGGGGACGTTGAGCACAGGGTTCATGAGGAACCGGATCTCCTGACCGAGGCAGACGAGCGAGAACGAGTCGGCCGGGGCCTTCAACAGCGTGGCCCGAGCGGGCTGACGTTCGGCATCCCGATCGCTCCCGAAGCCCAAGTAGATGAGCAGGAAGCGGTCGGCGTCGGCGGCGATCCCGGCGCGGAACGAGAAGGGGTCGGCGCGGTCGAGTGCGGCGACACGCTCGGAGAGTCGGACGAGCGACTTCTCGTCGAGGAGTTTCGCGGCACGGGCGTCGCGAAGGTCGCTCGCGAGCTCGCGGGCGATCGACTCGGCGACGATCGATTGCGAGAACGACGGATCCATGCCGAGGTGCCGCACGAGGGCGAGGCTGACCTCAAAGCTCTCGGCGAGAGACAGGGGCGGCGTGGGTGTCTCGGGGCGTCGTTCGGACGCCGGCGCGGTGGCCCGCAGCAAGGCGTCGGCGCGGGCGAGTCGGGCGGCGGCCCGAAGCGAGGTCACTTCGTCGGGCAGGAGTCGAATCTCGTACTCGCGAGGCGACCGCCAGCGGCAGCGATCGCACGCGGCGGCGGAGCGGAAGAGCTCGGCGAGCGAGTCGCGCAGCGGCGCGAGGGCGCGTTCGGCGAGGACGCGGGTCTCGGGATCCACCAGCGAGGGCGAGAGCCGGACGAGCTCGACGATCCGCTGGGCCTCCGGATCGACGCCGAGGACCAGCTTCGCCAGCATCCGGTAATGCGGGCCGGCATCGGCGAACGATGCGGGATCCGCGCCGTCGCGGATCGCCCGGAGCGTCTTCATCCGGGCGGCAAGCAGGCCGCGGGTGCGGTCCGAGGCGTCGAAGATGCGGGCGGCGGAGGGCATGACCAGTTGTGCGAGCTCGCCGTGCTTGCCCTCACGGATCTCGTCCTCGAGCTCGGCGACACGGGCCGAGCGCGCTGCGGGATCGGTCGAGCGGGCGAGCGAGGCGAACTCGCGGTAGAGGGCATCGGTCCGGTCGAGCTGGCCGCGCAGGTCGTCGGCCGAGAGTTTCGCGATCGGGTCGGTTCCTTCCGAGCCTTCGGCGCCGAACAGCTCAGCAAGCTTCGCGCCGGCGTCGGCCGGATGCTTGGCGAGAACCCCTTCGATCGAGGCCTGGGCCATGACGCCCTCGTTCGAGAACGCGAAGGCAAGATTGAGCGGATCGACGGCGTCAAACGTGTCGAGCTCGCCGAGCAGGCGCGTCGCGGCTTCGGCGTCAAGCTGGCCCGAAGCCTCGAGATCGCCGAGGCGCTCGTCAGGCATGGTAAGAATGGCCGCCGAAACCAAGCTCGAGACCACGAGCCCGTCATTCTGGGCGTGCCGCGCCAGACGGCTCGCCGAGGCGATCGTCTGCGTCGCGCGTTCCCAATCGCCGTCCTCCATCGCGAGGATCGCTTCGGCGGACATCAGGCGGCCCAGCGCTCGCATCGGCATGAGGTGTGGAATCGCAAGCTCGAACCCGCGCGAGCGATCGAGCTCGAAGTCGCATCGCGTCGCCGAGGTCGCCTCGCGAGCCATGTCGAGGGCGGGACGGATCCGCTCGAACGCCGCCCGCACCTCGGGCGTCGGGGATTGGCGTCTGAAAGCCCAGTCGTTGATGAGCTGAAGATCGTCCCGACGCGATTCGTTCGGGCCGTTCCCGGCGGAGTGGGGCCGCCAGGCCTCGTCGAACCATGTGATGGCCCGCCGGTAGGCGTCGGCCGCGTTTGCGGGCGGCGGGTCGGCCGAGGCCAGGCCTGCGATCAGCACGATGGCCAAGATGAGCAGGATGCGCTGCATGCGAGTCACGATACCGAGGGCAGTGCCCAGGGGTTCCGGGAAAGCCGCGACACGATTGACATCGATGAGCGCGGGTTCCGTGCGGCGATTGGGCTCGCGATGAACGCCGTCCGTGTCATGCGTCGGCCAAGGCCGACGCTCCCGGCCGGCGCCGTCATGGGCCCAACCGGAAACTCCGGCCTTGGCCGGCCCGGATGGACGCGGGTGCCGTTCGACGGCCAGGCGAGAGGGCATTCGCCTTCCTCGTCACGCGTCGGCCGCGGGCCGACGTTCCATGCGCGTGTCGTGTCCGGGGTGATCTGCGCGAATCGCGACCTGACTCATCCTGCGCATGGAGTACAGGCCTGCGGCCGGCAGCGATGAAAGCCCAACTTTGTCACGCGCCCTGGCCCTCCGCGCGCTTTGAAACGCCCGCCGCGCTCTACGCGTGCACCGCGCTCGGCAGCAGCCGCTCGGCGATCTGCACCGCGTTGAGCGCCGCTCCCTTGCGGATCTGGTCGCCCGAGACGAAGAGGTCGAGGCCCTTGCCCGCCGGCTGGCTTAGGTCGGCGCGGATGCGGCCGACGAGCACTTCGTCGCCGCCGGCCGCGTCGATCGGCTCGGGGAAGCGATTGGCGGCGCGGTCGTCGACGATCCGCACGCCCGGGGCCGTACCGAGCAACTCGCGGGCGTCGCGGTCGGAAAGCTCGCCGCGGAAGGTCAGGTTGATCGACTCGCAGTGGGCCCGCAGCACGGGAACCCGCACGCACGTCGCGGTGATCCGCACCTGCGCGTCGTTCCAGATCTTCCGGCTCTCGAGCAGCAGCTTGCGCTCCTCCTCGTTGTAGCCGTCCGCGCCGACCTCGCTGTTGTGGCTGAAGAGGTTGAAGAGGTACGGCCGTCCGAAGATCTCGCTGCGGAGCGGCCGCCCTGCCGCGAAATCGCGGGCCTGCTGCTCGAGCTCGCGCATCGCGGCGGCGCCGGCGCCCGACGCGGCCTGGTAGGTCGAGACGACCATCCGGTCGATGCCGGCGGCCCGATGGAGCGGCGTGACCGCGACGAGCGCGATGATCGTCGAGCAGTTCGGGTTCGCGATGATCGCCGGCCCGTCGATCGCGTCGAGCAGCTCGCCGTTGACCTCGGGCACCACGAGCGGAACGCCCGCGTCCATCCGGAAGCACGACGAGTTGTCGACGACGGTGGCCCCGGCCGCGACGGCCCGCGGGGCGAACTCCTTGCTCACGGACTTCCCGGCCGAGAAGAGCGCGACATCGACTCCCTCGAACGATCGCTCGCCGAGGGCCTCGATCTCGATCCGCTTCCCCCGGTACTCGATCGACTTCCCCGCCGATCGCGGCGAGGCGAAGAGGCGTAGCGACGCCAGCGGGAAGTTCCGCGACGCGAGGATCGCGAGGAACTCCTCGCCGACGGCGCCGGTGGCTCCGACGATGGCGACGTTCGGGCGGACGGGGAGCATCGCCGCATTGTACTGCAGGCCCCACGCCGCGCCGCCGTCGCCGCGCGTCATACTTCCGCCCATGAACGAAGCCCTGAACTCGACCCGCGCCCCCGAGCCCGTCGGCCCGTATCCCCACGCCCGACGGTGCGGCAACGTCGTCTACTTCTCCGGCGTCGGCCCGCGGGCCCGCGGCAGGAAGGAGATCCCCGGCGTGACCCTGGCCGCCGACGGATCGGTTGCGAGCTACGACATCGAGGTCCAGTGCCGCAGCTGCTTCGACAACCTGAAGGCGACCTGCGAGGACGCCGGCGTGCCGTGGACCGCGATCGCCGACGTCACGGTCTACCTGACCGACATCCGGCGCGACTTCCCGATCTACAACAAGGTCTACGCCGAGTACTTCGCCGGACCGGGCAATCCGTTCCCGGCCCGCACCACGCTGGGCATCGTCGGGCTTCCGACCCCGATCGCGGTCGAGATCAAGGCCGTCGCCGTCCTGTGAACGGACTCAGTCCAGCGGGCCCGCCTCGAGAATCGCCTTCGACACCAGCAGCGCCTGCCGCGTCGCCGCCGCGTCGTGGACGCGGAAGATCCGCACGCCCGCCGACCAGGCGCTGGCGGCGGCGATGACGCTGCCCGAGACGCGCTCGGCCGGAGCCTCGACGCCGCTCGCCTTGCCGAGGAAGCTCTTCCGGCTGGCCCCAAAAACCACGGGAAAACCGAGCGCCGCCAGCTCGTCGGCGCGGGCGATGAGCATGAAGTTCTGCTCGACGGTCTTGCCAAAGCCGAGGCCGGGATCGACCGCGATCGCGGACCGGGCGACGCCGGCTTCCATCGCGTGGAACGCCCGATGGATCAGGTAATCGTTGACCGCCTTCACCACGTCGCCGCCGATGATCGAGGCCGGCATCGAGTGGCTGTAGGCGTCCAGCGACGGCGGACGCACGCGATGCATCAGGCAGATCCCGGCGCCGCGCTCGGCGACCAGCGGGAACATCGCGGGATCGGCCTCGCCTGCGCTTTGGTCGTTCACCGCGTCGGCCCCGGCGTCGAGCGCCGCCTTCGCGACTTCGGCGCTCGTCGTATCGATCGAGATCTTCACGTCGCTCGCATCTCGGATGCCGCGGATCACCGGCAGCACGCGGGCGATCTGGTCGGCGGCCGGCACGGCGTTCGCTCCTGGCCGCGTCGACTCGCCGCCGACGTCGATCATGGTCGCACCCTCGGCCGCCATTGCAAGGGCCCGCGCCGTCGCCGCGACCGGATCAAGATGCTGCCCGCCGTCGGAAAAGCTGTCGGGCGTCACGTTCAGGATGCCCATGAGCGCGAACGGCTCGAGGGCAAGCGTCCCGCCGCGGGCGAGGTACCACGCGCCGTTGCTCACGGCTTCGCCGCCTCGCCGCCGACCGCGGGCGGCACGGCTTGCGAGAGGCCGCGCACCGCCTGGTCGTAGACGAGGGTCAGCGCCGTCGCGGGCAGCACGAGCGCCGACTCGAACTCGCCGCGATCGAGCGCCACGGCGAAGGCCACCGGCTCGGTCGAGACCGGGATCTCGGGCAGCATGCTCTCGTCGACGCCGCCCGGCACCATGCCCGCAAGCTGCTTGATGAGCTTCCCGAACTGGCCAAGGCCCACGAACCCGACCGCGTCCGGCGCCGGCAAGAGCCAGTCGGAGTAGCTCGCGAGCGTCGCGTCGCCGCCCAGCGTCTGGCCGCCGCCGCTGGCCGCGAGGGCCCGATCGAACACGTCGACCCGCTGGCTGAAGGTCATCACCACGCCGCCCGAGGTCTCCTTCACGAGACCGTTGAAGCCGCGCGAGCCGTAGAGCGCTTGCGTGAAGATCCGCTGCATCGCGATGTCACCGGCCCGCGCGTCGCCGGCCTGGTCGGGCGGCAGCACCGTTTCCTTCACCTCGAACGAGTCGGCGACCGTCCCGCCCTTGAGCGACTTTGCCTCGGTCCAGGTCGGCTCGCGCCGCACGCCGCCCACGGTGCCCGCGGTCGCGAGGACCGCTTGCCGCAGGGCGTCCTTGACCGCCGCGGCCTTCTCGGTGCGGAAGAAGAGCGCCGCGTCGTTCAGGATGCCGCCCGCGACGATGCCGAGTTTGCTGGGGTAGATCGCGACCTGGATCGAGTTCACGTCGCGGGCCGCGCCCGAGAGCCACGCGGGGATCGGGAACGCCGCGGCCTCGGGGTTCATCGCGAGCAGCTCCTCGACCCGGGCGAAGCCGCCGATGCCCGCGAGATCGAACGCCGCCGCGAGATAGAACGGCCCGGCGGGCATCCGGTCGAGCGTGGCCTTGCCGGGACCTCCGCCTTCGAGCAGGCTCGCGAGCTCGCTGCCCTCGGTCGAGGCGGCCCACGCGCGGATCCCGACGCCGAGCGGGTCGAAGTCGACGGCGACGAGGCCGGACTTCAGGCCCTCGAGCATCTTCCGCGTCCGTTCCTGCATGGCCCGTTCGCGCTCGCCGAGTTCGACGCCGGGCGGGGCCATCGCGGCGCCCTGCCGCATCGCGTCGGCGAGGGCCGCGGGACCGGCCCACGCGACGACATCGGCCCGCGCCGCGATCTCGATCGCCCGCGGCGAGGAGATGCCGCGGAACGCAGCGGGGAAGCCGTCTTCCGGTGCGTACTCGCGCACCGTCGTCGCGTCGGTGGAGACGATCGCGTGGTTCGCGAGCGGCTTCCCGAACAGCAGCATCCCCTCGGGCGTGCGGTATGCGTCGGCGCCGTCGTCGGGCGAGGGCTTGAGGTTCGCGGCGAGAAAGTTCGGCGGATCCGACGCGGGGATGAACGCGAGCGGAATCGCCGGGCCGCCCTCGGCCGCGGCGGGCAGCATCGCGAGCAGCAGCGGGCCCTTGTCGTCGAAACTCGCGCTCAGCCCGAACCGGGCCGTGAGCTGGTCGATCGGGCGGCCGAGGGCCGCGGTCTCGGCCCGCTCCATGCGGGCGAGGCACTGCTGGAGATCGTCGCTCGCCGCTTTCGGGTTCGGTATCGCGATGAACGCGACGGTGCGGGCCGGGGCGAGGGCGATGGTGCGGTCGAGCGGCGACTCGGCCAGGGCCAGGCAGCACGCGGAAACGAGCGGAAGGACGGTCAGCACGGGAACTCCTGCATCGGGGCGCGAGGGGTACTCTACGCCGCAACGCCATGGAAAACGACGCGGCGAACCAGGGAGCGGCATTCCTGCCGGATTGGCTCGGCGGGATCGCCCTGCTCGTCGCGGTCGCGTTCGGCTTCGCGTGGCTGCTCCGGCGGGCCGGATTCCCCGGGGCCGCCGCGGTGGGGGGCATCGCGGCCGGACTCGTGCTTGGTCCCGGCGTGCTCGGGCGGATCGCGCCCGAGGTCCACGATCGACTGTTCGGAGCGGCGCCTGCGGAGTTCGCCGCGTGGCGCGAGGCGGAACGGGCGGTCGAGGCGACGCAGTTTGTCGCGGGCTCGGCCGGGGTCGATCCGGCGTCGGCCCGGGTGCAGGTCGAGACGCTGGTGGCCGAGACGGAGGTTCGGCGGGCCGCGTGGCACGCGGCGGTCGAACGCGCCCGTCGACCGTTCGCGCTGGTGGCGATCTGCCTCGCCGCGCTGGTCTTCCTGCTGGGCGGTTCGGTGCGACCCTCGGATGCTGAGGCGAGCGAGGGCGGTCGCCGTCGCGGCATCCTTCTCGGCGCGTGGAACGCGTGCGTTCCGGCGGTCCTCGCGGCCGTCGCGCTTCGATGGCTGGGCGAACCGGCGTGGAGCCCCACGATGTTCGCCGCGATGGCCGCGGTGGCGGCGGGCGCGTGGCCGCTCGAGGGTGCCGATCGTGCGAGCGCTCGGCAGGCGCTGCCCGGCGGAGAACGCATCGTCCGGACGGCGGCGCTCCTGGCGAATGCCGTCGCGCTCGCCTTGTTCGCCGCCGCGGCGGGCCTGGCGGCGCCTCATCCGCTCGCGATTCCCGCGATCGTCGCGCTGGCCGCGGCGTTCGTGCTCGGTCCGGCGCTCGGGTCGTTCCTGCCCGACGATCGCCTGGTCCGGACGGTGCTCGCCGTGCTGGTCCCGCCGCTCGCGGCCCTGGCGGCGCTGCGCGTCGAGCCGTTCCTCGACTTTCGCTGGAGTCTCCTCGTCGTTCTCGCCCTGATCGCCGACGACGGCCGCTGGCTCGGCGGAACGCTCGGGTCGTGGCTTCCCGGCGGGATTTCCTTCGACCGGGCGATGCGGCTCGGTCTCCTCGCGATCCCCGCGAGTCCGGCGATGCTGGCCATCGTGGCGGTGTCGCTTGCGACGGGATGGCTGTCGCCCGCCGCTGCGGCCGGCGTGCTGGCGGGAGTCCTGCTGATCGAGACGCTGGCCCCGGTGCGCCGCCGGTTCGCCGCCGACCTGCCGGACCGGTGAATCCGGCTCCGTCCCGGTCCGAAACCACGCCCCCCCCCAAGGAGCCGCCATGAACGCCCGCCTGAAGACCGCCGCCGCGTCGCTCGTGCTTGCCATCACCGGAATCGCCTGCACGCAGTCCGCACCGCAGGATCCCGCCCTCGTCGCAAAGTGGAAGGACATGAACCTGTATTCAATCAAGACCAAGACGCTCGAGGGCAAGGACCTCGACCTCGGCGAGTACAAGGGCAAGGTCGCCCTCGTGGTGAACGTGGCGAGCCGCTGCGGCATGACCCCGCAGTATAACGGTCTCGAGAAGCTTTACGGCGAGCTCAAGGACCAGGGCTTCGTGATCCTCGGGATGCCGTGCAACGACTTCGGCGGGCAGGAGCCCGGCACGGCCGACGAGATCCGCACCTTCTGCAGCACGAAGTACAACGTCACCTTCCCGATGTTCACGAAGGTGCAGACGAAGCCGGGAGCCGGCCAGAGCGAGATCTACGAGTTCCTCGGCACCCGCACCGGCAAGCTGCCGGGCTGGAACTTCGGGAAGTACCTGGTCGGTCGCGACGGGCAGCCGATCGCGTTCTTCGACTCGCGGACCGGGCCCGACGACAAGGCGCTGCGCGAGGCGATCGAGAAGGCGCTCGCGACGAAGGGCTGATCCGGGCTCGATCGACCGTCACTCGACGGTGACCGACTTCGCGAGGTTTCGCGGCTTGTCGACGTCCTTGCCGCGCATCACCGCGGCGTGGTAGGCCAGCAGCTGCAGCGGAACCACGGTCACCATGGGCTGCAGCGGCTCGGGCACGTCGGGCACCCAGAAGACCTCTTGGGCGTGACGCCGGATCTCGTCGTCGCCCTCGGTCGCGACGGCGATGACGTGGCCGCCGCGGCTTCGGACCTCCTCGATGTTCGAGAGGACCTTCTCGTACTGGCTGTTCCGCGTCGCGAGGAAGACCACCGGCATGCCGTGGTCGATGAGGGCGATCGGCCCGTGCTTCATCTCGGCCGCGGGCATGCCCTCGGCGTGGATGTACGAGATCTCCTTGAGCTTCAGGGCGCCTTCCAGCGCGACCGGATAGTTGTAGCCCCGGCCCAAGAACAGCCAGTTCTCGCGGTCGATGTACTTCGAGATCGCGTGCTTGATCGCCTCGCTCTGCTCGAGGATCCGCTCGATGTGCGCGGGGATCCGGTCCATCGCCTCGAGCAGCTCGCGGACGTATTCGGCCGAGAGGAAGCGGCGGCGGCCGATGAAGAGGGCGAGCATGGTCGCGACCGCGACCTGGCCCATGAAGGCCTTGGTGCTGGCCACGCCGATCTCGGGACCGACCCGCAGGTAGACGCCGGCGT
>JBIKVN010000219.1:0-5424 GCA_044356865.1 Phycisphaerales bacterium
CGAGGTGCAGGATCTCGCGCCGGGCGCCCGCATCGTGATGGGCCACGGGCAGATGGCCGCCAAGGAACTCGAGGAGGTCATGCTGCGCTTCATGCGCCACGACGCCGACATCCTGGTCTCGACCACAATCATCGAGAGCGGGATCGACATCCCCACCGCGAACACCATGGTCATCCGCGACGCCCACCGCTTCGGGCTGGCCGAGCTCCACCAGCTCCGCGGCCGCGTGGGCCGGTGGAAGCACCGCGCGTACTGCTACCTGCTGCTGCCCGAGGACCGGACGATCACCGAGGACTCGATGCGGCGGCTGAAGGCGATCGAGGACTACTCGATGCTCGGGGCGGGGTTCAAGATCGCGATGCGCGACCTCGAGATCCGCGGCGCCGGCAACCTGCTCGGCGCCGAACAGAGCGGCCACATCGCCGCGGTCGGCTACGAGATGTACTGCGAGCTGCTCGAGCAGGCGGTCGCCGAGCTCAAGAGCGAACCGAAGGTGGTGCCCGCCGACATCACGATCGACATCGGGCTCGCCGGCAGCGTGCCGAAGGGCTACATCCCGTCGGACGCGCGGCGGATGGAGGCCTACCGCCGCATCGGGCAGGCCCAGTCGCTCGAGGCCCTCGCGAAGGTCACGGCCGATCTGGCGAGCGCGTACGGCGAACCGCCCGCGGCGACCCGTTCGCTCATCGAGTTCGCCGAGATCCGCCTGCACGCGGCGGCCCTCGGGATCGCGGCGATCCAGCGACGCGAAGGCGATGTCGTGTTCCGCACCGCCCGCTCCCGCGACCTCGAGACGCGGCTGCGCGGCGTGCAGGGCACGGTGCGGGCCGTCGGCGGCGTCGGCGACGATGGGCTTTCCGAGATCCGGTGGCGCCCGCCTCCGGCGTTCCTCGCTCCCGCAAGCCTCACCGCGGTGCTGCGGAAGCGGCTCGGCGGCTGAGTCAGTCCCGGACGGCGAACTCCCGCTCGAGGTAGCGGGCCACGTAGTCGAGGATCGACGAGCACTCGGGGATGTCCGGGTTCGAGGTCGCCCCGAGGGGCTCGAACCGCATGCCGCGGAACCGCTCGACCGCCTCCTCGACGCGCAACCCGTGCTGCAGGCAGAGGCTGAAGGCGCGGCAGAAGCCCTGGATCAGGCCCGAGAGGGTCGAGCCTTCCTTGCTCATCTTGATGAAGATCTCGCCCGGCCGGCCGTCGTCGAAGAGGCCGATGGTGAGGTAGCCCTCGTGGCCGCCGATCGAGAACTTGTGCGTGACGGAACGTCGAGTCTCGGCAAGGACTTCGCGACGGGAGAGGAGGTTCGTGGGCATGTCGGGCAACGGCTCGGGAGTCGGGAATTCCACGCCGCGAGTGTAACGGCCCCGACGCCGGGGTCCGGGGCGACGGGCCCGCGGGAAGAGCGTTCGGCGGGAAACGGCGGAGCGCAAGAAATTTTCCGGTGATTCCGTGACCGGCCGCCTTTCGCGCGCATGATGGAGCCATCAAGGGCTGGAGTCGTCGCCCAGATCTGGCGACGGGAGTTGGACCGAAAGGACGGCGCGCATGGCCGTGTCAGGGTCCTCGAGGAAGGTGCGGCTCGACCGTCTCGTCGAGCTCGCCCGCATGTACCGTGGTCTCAATCGAACGCAGCTCTCCGAGCGGCTCGGGCGCGACCCGAGCAAGCTCGTCCCGGAGAGCGGCAACCCGAAGCTCGACTTCGTCGCCGGCATCGCCGACACGCTCGACTGGCGTCTCGGCGACGTGGCCGAGAGCATCTGGGAGGGCCCCCCCGAAGCCGATCCGGGCGGGCGGAGTTTCGCCGAGCTCGACGCCGCGGCCCTCGCGGCCCATCGCGCCGGCGACGCCCGCGGCATGCTCGCGATCGCCGACGGCATGCGACGGACGGCCACCGAGCCGACCGAGCGGGCGACCGCCGCGAACCGCGAGTCGGGCGCCTACGACCTGCTCGGCCGCTACACGAAGAGCCTCGAAGCTCTTCGCCGGGGCCTCGCCGAGCCGGCGATCCTGCCCTCGACCCGCCTGATGCTCGAGGCCAATCTCGCGAACGCACACTACGCCCTCTGGAACCTGCCCGAGGCCCGGGCCATCGCGGGCGGGCTCGTGCAGGAACTCGAGGAACGCGAGACCCGCACGCGAATCGAGCGGGTCGGCCGGGCGTTCGCCCTCTATGTCCGGGGCAACTCGCTGCGGCGCGAGCTGCCCGGAGCCTCGGAGACCCGCGTGGCGGAACTCGCGGCGCGGGCCCGGCGCGACCTCGTCGAGAGCGAGACCTGCTACCGCGGGCTCGCCGAGGAGTTCGGCGACCGCTCCTACGAGGCGGTGGCCGAGACCTGCCGGGCCGGCATCCTCGAGTGCGCGTGCGCCCTCGGGCTGGCGAGCCCGCTCGGCACGCTCGGGGAGGTCCTCGCGAAACTCGAGGAGGTGACCGATCCGGACTCGTTTCCGGTCGGGGACCGGCTCGAGAGCTTCGGCTGGTGGGCCATCGTGGGCTGCAACATCGCCCTTCGGCACCTCGACGGACACGACCTGCACCGCCCGATGGCGATCTGCACGAACAAGGCCTTCGAGATCGCCGAGCGCCTCGACAACTGGTCGATCCGCGAGCGGGCCTTCACGATGGAGCGGTTCCGGCGCGAGCGGGTGACCGAAGTCACCGGCTTCGAACCGGACTGGCTGCTCGATCCCGAGGATGTCCGCCTGCTGGCCGGCACGATGGGACGGTTCCCATCCTTCCGCGAGACCGGCTGGCGCATCCTCGAAAGCGCCCGGATCTTCGGGGAAAGCGAGGAGACCCGATGAACCGGCGAAACGAATGCACACGCATCCGGCGCGGTTCGGCGATCGCGCCGTCCGGCCTGTCGCGGGCTCGGCCCGGGGCCGCGGGCGGGACGGGCCGCGGGGTTCACCGCAAGGCCCTCCACTGGACCCTCCACTGGACCTTGCTCCCGGCCCTGCTCTGGCCGTCCGTCCCCCTGCTTCCATTGTTCGCGACCCTCGCGGTGACGCCCGCCGTCACGGCCGACGAGAATCACCCTCGCTGGAAGCAGTTCGTCACCTGGCTCATGGACAAGCGGCGCACCCCCGAGGAGGACCTGATCCTGCGGTACATCCTCGCGGGCGGATCGCGTTTCACCTGGCTCGATGTCTATGCCCACTCGATGCAGGAGCAGACCGACGCCCTCTTCGTCCGCTGGCTCGAACGGGAAGGCAACCCGAGGCGAAGCCACAACTTGGGTACCCGGCCGCCGGGGAACTCCCGGGGATAGTCCCGCCGGAAGCAAGGCGGCGATGTCGTGGGCGCGAGGAATTCGCAAGCCAAATCGGTGAAAATTCCTTGCGAACTCCGGCCCGGGGGGTATCAACGACGCCCGGAAACGGCCGGAAAAACAGGCCCTTGAGGGTGCCCGGACTCGTGGACGGACACCCATAAAACGGCTCCCGCGGGACTCGCGTCCCGCGGGAGCTTTCGTTTTCGTCCGACGACGGTTCGCTCAGGCCTTCGCGGCCTTGCGGGTCGGCTTGCCTTCGCCCTTGCCCTCGCTTTTGGCGGCGGGCTTCGCGTCAGGCTCGCCTTCGCCGGAAGCCTCCGCGGCCGGCTCCGGCGCCGCTTCCGGCTCCTCGGTCCGGGCCATCATCGACTCGAGGACGCGATCGGCCTTGACCTCGATCGAGATCTCGGCCTTGAGGTCGCGCTCGAACTGGATGAGGCACGAGTACGAGCCGATGCGGCGGAACGGCTGGGCCAGTCGCACCGCCCGCATGTCGACCTCGAAGCCCTCGGCGACGAGGGCGTCCGAGATGTCCCGCTGCGTGATCGAGCCGTAGAGCAGGCCCTGGTCGTTGCAGCTGCGGACGAGGGTGATCTTGCGGTCGACGAGCTTCCCGACGGTGTCCTCGCGGCGGGCCCGCAGGGCGGCGAGCTCGGCCTGGGCCTTCGCGCGGGCATCCTTGAGGGCCTCGATCTTCTCGGGGGTCGGATGCTCGGCGAGGGCGTGGGGCAGGAGGTAGTTGCGGGCGAAGCCGGCCCGGACCTTCACCACATCCCCGACGATCCCGGTGTTCTCGACGTTGCGGAGAAGCAGCAGCTCGATGATCTTGCTCATGGTCGTTGTCCTCGGGCGGATCCCGGTCGGCCACGAGGCCTCCCGACATCCGGTCCCGGTGAGGAGCGGCCGCGACGGACCGCCCCAGCGGCGAGCCGGGCAGTATCGCCGGAAGCCCGCCCACCCACAAGGCCTTTGCCCGTCCGGCCGCCGACTCCGGTTCCCGGTCCTGCCGGCCCGAAGTCCCGATATGGCTGCGGGGTTCGCACGCCCGCCGGCCCCGAGGGGCGGCAAGGACCTTGATTCCCGAAGGGAGGTCCCAGACGGGCCGGTCAAGGCCCGCCAACCAGGCGCTTCGCTCGAACCCCAACGATACGTGGGTTCGACGGCCGTCGATCCCGGCCTTCCACTCCACCGCAAGCGGCGTGAGGCATGGCCATCGTCGCGGCATCGCCGATCCCTTGGGGTTCTGAAAGGCTCGAGGAACGCGGCTGATCGCTCCCCACGGGGCCGGCGGGCGTGCGGGAGGGAATCTAACCGCGCCGATCGCTCCGGGCGCCGCGCGGAGCGCCGGATTGCGGAAAGATTCGCGGCCGCCCGAGACTTTGACACCCTTCGTCGAATCGGACTATCTTCCGACCTTCGCCCGAATCACCTCCCGCGGAGCCCTGAACCATGCGTCGACTCGTGCCGGCCCTTCTCGTCCTCGTCGGATCTTCCCTCGTCGGTTGCCAGTCGAATCCGACCGACCCGAGCTACGAGACGGTGAAGCGGAATCTCACGCCCGAGCTCCAGACGCTGAGCGAAAGCAGCACCGATGTCGACCGGAACCTCTCGGTCAACTTCAACCAGGATCTCCGCATGATCTCGAGCGACCTCGGCCGGGCCTTCTACACCGACCGCCCGAGCTACCTGAGCCCGATGCCGGTCGTGGCGACCGGCGGCCAACCCCGCTGATCGGCCTCTCAACCCCTGATCCCCGCGCCGGCCCCGCCCGTCGGGGCCGGCCTATCTTTTCCGCCCGTCGGCCCCGACATGCACCCGCCGCGCCCGCCCGAGCCCTCCGCCCCGTCACCCGCGGACACCGTCCTGCGGCACGGCCGGGCCGCGATCGTGCTGCCGATCGGGGTGATCCGCGCCGCCGTCGGCAGTTTCCACCCGCGGCACCTTCCCCCGCTGCTGCGGGCCACCTACGCCCGCGAACTCGTCTCGTGGCTCTTCCTGCCCTTCATGCTCGGGGCGATCGAGGGCGGAACGATCGCCATCGTCGTCAAGAAGGCCTTCACCGGCGAGGTCGACCCGTGGGTGCTGAATCTCGCGGTGACCATCCTCACCGCGGCCCCGAACTTCGCGAACCTGACCAGCTTCCTCTGGTCCGCCG
>JBIKVN010000220.1:0-5410 GCA_044356865.1 Phycisphaerales bacterium
CGCGGCCTCCGCAGCCCCAGCAACCCCCGCCGCCTCCGCCCGTGCCGGTCGAGGTGAGCGGTTACCTCGACCTCCCGCGGGGCGGCGACGCCCGCATTCGCCAGTTCTCCGACGGCCTGATCGAGAAGCCCGACGATCCGTTCGTCTCGCCCGAGACGCTCGCCAACTACCCGTTGCGCCCGTCGGCGAAGGTCACGGTCGAGGTGCTCCTGCGGCGGGGCAGCAAGCGCCGCCGCGGGCCGACGCGTTCGAAGCCGATGGTCGAGCGGGTGCTCTCGATCGAAGGTCTCCCGCCCGACGAGTACGGCCGCCGCAAGGACTTCAACGACCTCACGGCCCTCGATCCGGCCCCGCGGCTGACGCTCGAGTACAAGGGCTGCCCGCCCGCGTGCCGCCTCATCGACCTCTTCTGCCCGCTCGGCTTCGGCACCCGCGGCCTCATCGTCGCCCCGCCGAAGGCCGGCAAGACGATCCTGCTGCAGAACATCGCGTTCGGCATCAAGCACAACCATCCGAACGTCGAGCTCGTCGCGCTCCTGATCGACGAGCGGCCCGAGGAAGTGACCGATTTCAAGCGGAACGTTCCGGCCGAAGTGCTCGCCTCGAGCAACGACCAGGACCTCGAGCGGCACCTCGCCCTCGGCATCCTCGCGATCGAGCGGGCCAAGCGGAAGGTCGAGGCGGGCAAGGACGTGGTCGTGCTGCTCGACTCGCTCACCCGGCTCGGCCGGGCGTTCAACAACAGCCGCCGGTTCGGCTCGAGCGGCCGGACCATGTCGGGCGGGCTCGACTCGCGGGCCCTCGAGGTTCCCAAGCAGCTCTTCGGGGCCGCCCGCCGGGCCGAGGAGGGCGGGTCGCTCACCATCATCGCGACCTGCCTCGTCGACACCGGCAGCCGGGCCGACCAGGTGATTTTCGAGGAGTTCAAGGGCACCGGGAACATGGAACTCATCCTCGACCGGCAGATCGCCGAGCGGCGGATCTTCCCGGCGATCAACCTCGCCGCGAGCGGCACCCGCAAGGAGCACCTGCTGCTCGACGAGCGGGAACTCAAGACGGTGACCGCCCTGCGGCGGCGGCTCATGGCCCTGCCGCCCCCGGTGCAGATGGAGCAGCTCCTGAACGCCCTGCAGCGATTCGAGACCAACGAGCAGATGGTGACCTGAGGCGGACCGTCCCCCGCGAAACCCGCCGGTATCATCCCGTTCCATGTCGTCCCGAGCCGAGCGGAACCGGAACAATGTCATCGCGGGAACTTTCGTGCTGGTGGCCTTGGCCCTCGGCATCGGGGTCTTCCTCGCCCTGCAAAAGATCAATTTCCGTCCGCGCACGCCGTACGCGATCACCTTCACCGTGAAGGACGGCGTCGCGGGCCTCGCCCGCGGCTCGGCGGTGCGGGTCGGCGGCCTGCTCCTCGGCGAGGTCATGAGGATCGAACCGGTCCAGCCCGAGTCCGGCCGGCCGGTCGGGCAGATCCGCGTCTACTTCGAGCTCGACTCGGACATCCCGCTCTACGACAACGCGCAGGCCTACCGCGCTGCACCGCTGCTCGGCGACTCGTCGTGGATCAACTTCACCACGATCGGGGGCCCCGGGATGCCGGGCCTCGACGGCCAGCAGGTCCTGGAGGCGAAGCTGCTTCCGGCCGGAGCCGAGCTGGTCGGCATGGCGACGCCGGGGCTTCTGGCGAACATCGTCGGTCCGGACAACGCGCTGCGGCTCGAGAAGGTCGTCGAGAACGTCGAGCAGGTGACCGACTCGCTGCGGGTCGATTACCGCGAGTCGATCCATCCGGCGCTCAATGACGCGGCCACCGTCATCCGGGACTTCCGCCAGGATTACGGCAACTGGCGGGGCCGCGTCGAGACGGCGATCGCGTCGGCGGAGCAGGCCGCGGAGAACCTCGAGAAGGCGACGGCCGAGGCCTCGACGCTGGTGGCCGACGCCCAGGCGACGCTCGCCGCCGCGCGGCCCGACATCACCGCCACCCTCACCAACGTCCGCGACGCGTCGGCCTCGGCCCGCGAGGTGATGGCCCGCGTCGAGACCTCGTCGATGCCGAAGCTCGACACGATCCTTGACGACGCCGAAGCGGGCCTCGCCTCGATCGCCGACCTCATCGGGCGGGCGGACGTCGAGTTCCAGGAGCGGATGCCCGCGATCGCGGCGAGCCTGAACGACGCGCGGACCACCGCGCAGCAGCTGAAGCTCGCGACCATCGAGATCCGCCGCAGCCCGTGGCGACTCTTCTACTCGCCGCCGAAGGACGTCTACGCCAACGAGCAGCTCTTCGAGGCGGCGCGGTCGTTCGCGATCGCCAGCGGCGACCTGCGGGTCGCGGCCGAGGGACTCGAGCGGCTGAGCGCGAATCCGCCGGCGATCCTTGCGGCGGACCCCGCCCTGCAGGAGCGGATCCGCACCGAGCTTTCCGACGCCCTCGTGCGGTACGCCGAAGCGCAGCGGCAGCTCTACGGCGTCCTGACCCGGGGCGAGGATGCCCCGCCCGAAGCCGGAACCGGCGATGCCGCGGGCCGCTGAACGCAACGAGGCCTTCCTCGGAAGGTGCACGCTCGGGGTCATCCTCGCGGGCGCCGCCGCGGTGATGTTCGTGCCGGCCTGGCGCGAGCGGTCGCGCCACGAGTACCGCCTGGTGGTTCCCGCGGGCACCGACCTGCACGGCGTGACGCTGAAGTCCAAGGTGCGCATCGGCGGTATCGACGCGGGCCAGGTGCGGCGGATCACCCCGCTCGTGGACGACCGACCCGACCATCGCATCACCGGCACCGAGCTGGTGCTCGCGGTCGATCCGGGGTTCGAGCTCTTTGCGGGGGCCAGCGCGTCGATCCAGCGCGAGATGGTGAGCGGTCTCGCGACGATTTCGATCCCTTCGCTCGGGGATTCGCTCGCGGGGGCGAGGCCGCTCGGGCGCGACGATCCGCTGACGCTCCTTCGCGAACCCGACCCGCTCGGCGAGTTGCTCGACGAGCGGGAGAACGACGGTCGGTTCGGCTGGATGACCGCCGCCTTCCGCGAGGTCGAGGCGGACTGGAAGGCGGCCCGGACCGACGCCGAGGGGCTGGCGGCCGAGGTCCGCGCGTCGTGGCCGCCCCTCGCCGAGCGCGGCACCGCGATGTTCGAGCGTTTCGAGGCGACGGGCGGTCGGCTCGAATCGCTCTTTGCCGAGGCCAGCCGCCTGCGCGACGAGGCGGTCGCGATCGATGACGAGGCCGAGCCTCTCTTCGCCGCGGTCCGCCGCGATCTTGGCGAGCTGTCCGAGGCTTCGGTGCGGGTGGGCGAGCGGATCGACACCTCGTTCCCGCGGGCCCAGGCCGCGTTCCGCCGCGAGACCGAACGGCTGGCGTCGGCGCTGCATGCGATCGAGACCCGCTTCAGCTCGCTGAGGCTCGGCGCCAACTGGGATGAGCTGATGGCCGACTTCTCGCTCGCGGCCGGCGAGTTCAGCCGGACCCTGGCGGATGCGGTCGGCCTGGCGGCCCGTTTCCTCCGGGGCGAGACGACCGCCGATCGCATCCAGAACCGCATCGACGACCTCGGCCGCGATCTGCTGGCTGCCGTCGAGGAGGCCCGCGAGGCGGAGGCGAACCTCCGGGCGATCGTCGCCGCGGGGACGACGCAGGCCGAACTGCTTTCCCCGCTGGCCGAGACGCTCGGGAAGCTCGGGGAACTGCTCGACGCGGCCGGAGAGGTCGATCGGGCCTATCGCGAACTGCGGCTCGAGGCGATCCCGGTCCGACCCGCTCCCGCCCCGTGATCGCCGCGATCGTCGAACTCGAGCCCCTTGGCCCCGAGGGATTCCCGCGGCTTCCCGAGAGGCATGCGGAACTGGAACCGCTGCTCACGGCGTTCACCGACGCCCGCGACCGCGACCTCCGCGGCCGTGACCGCCGCTTCCTCGTCGAGAGCCCGCGGGTCGTCCCGCGGTTCCTGCGGAGCGAGTTCGCCTGCGAGGCGGTGCTGACCACGCCGGCGGGGCTGGCGGCGATCGAGCCCGCGCTCGCGCGGCGCCCCGACCGGACGACGGTCTTCCTCGTCGAAGAGGTCGCGATCGATCGCCTCAGCGGCTACCGCTTCCACGGCGGGATGCTCGCCCTCGGAGTGCGGCCGTTCCGCCCCCCGCCCGCCGCCGCGGCGAGCGCGGAGATCGGCCCCGGCCCCGCGACGCTGCTCGCCGCCGAGGGCGTGGTGCGGGTCGACAACGTCGGGGCGCTCTTCCGCAACGCCGCGTGCCTCGGGGCCCGGGGCGTGCTGCTCGACCATGCGTGTGCGGATCCGCTGCTGCGGAAGGCCATCCGCTTCTCGACCGGCCGCGTGTTCGACCTGCCGTGGGGGGTGACCCGCGACGAGCCCGACGCCCTGGCCCGCGAACTGCGGCGGCTGCGCGACGAGCAAGGCTTCCGCATCGTCGCGGCCGAGACGGGGCCGCGGGCGAAGCCGCTCGGGCCGGGGCCGAAGCCCGAGCGGGTGGCGCTGGTGGTCGGCGCGGAAACGAGCGGGCTTTCCGCCGCGACCCTCGACGCCTGCGACGAGGTGGTGGCGATCCCGATGGCCGAAGGCGACGCCGACGATCCGCGTTCGCTGAATGTCGCGGCGGCGAGCGCGATCATGCTGTACGCGCATGCGGTCGCCGGATCTCGACCCGCAGCAGCATCGCCCGCTCGTAGAAGCGACGCATGAACGAGCGGGCCGGCGGCATCGGCGCGTCGGCGATCGTCCAGCCGGCGGGCAGCGCCGCCGCCAGATCCGCCCGCGAGACCCAGTGGATGGCGTCGGCGTCGGGGTACCAGTCCTTCGCGAGGAAGACCGCCGGCTCGTAATGGATCCACCAGCCGGGAACCCCCGACAGGCGGGTCCGCAGCCGGGCGAACGGCAGCCACGCGTGGGCGGCGAGCCGCGTCGCAAGCGACGATCGCCGCACCGACGGCGGCAGGTAGCCGGGGAAGTCGTAGCGAGGGCCGAAGAGAAAGAGCGAGCCGCCCGGGGCCAGAAGGCCGCACAGCGTGCGGAACGTCGCCGCCGGGTTCGAGACATGTTCCCACGCGTAGGTCGAGAAGATCACGTCGAACGGGCCGCCGAGCGTCGCGAGGTCGCCGGCGTGAAAAGCATCGATCTCGGGGGCGAGCTTCTCGCGGTGCCGGTCGGTGACGTCCTGCAGCGAAAGGTGGACCTTCGCCCGCAGGTCGCCGAGGGCCGCGGGGAAGCCGCTCCAGCCGCAGCCGAACTCGAGCACGCGGAGGGGCGGGGCGCCGGCCGCGGCGGTTCGCTCGCGAATGCGGGCCAGCACCGGATGCCAGCACGGCGACTGGTCGGAGCGCGAGCCGAACGCGAGGTAGTCGTCGGTGGCCTGGTAGAACGCGTCAAGCCGCTCCCGCAGGCGGGCGGCGTCGGCGTG